>NZ_SZZM01000001.1:600000-790000 GCF_005281615.1 Rhodoligotrophos defluvii
AGGGCTACCCCCAGGAGGCGCCCTATGATGTCATTGTGATCAACGGGCAAGTTGCCGAAGTGCCGAGCAGAATATTTTCTCAGCTGAGAGACGGTGGGCGGCTAGTGGCGGTGATCGATCACGGGCCGATTGGAAAAGCCTCTCTGTTCACAGTAAACAAAGGGGCGATAAGCCAGCGTATCGCCTTTGACGCTTCTGTTGTCCGACTGCCAGGGTTCGAGAAGCAGCGACCTCTATTCACTTTCTGATGGGCTGATGAACTTGCGATTGCTTGAGTGATGATGCGTTTGATTATTATCTGATTGTATTGTTTAGGGAGCATCGAGCTCCTTAGGGATATCTTAACCATAACTGCCCAAAAAAGAGGGTGGCGTGGTTGAGAAACCAGAGTGGGGGGCAGTGCTCCCGGTGAGCTGCGGATCGGCGAGTGGCGCTCGGTATGCCTGCAAGGCGATAGCCGTCTTACCGAGAGCCGAGTAGAGGTGGCGAAATGGCATTTCGTGCGCATGGTGCGCGTGGGTCAGGTCAGTTTTCCAGATGCGTGAGCCCTTGCCGGCTCAAGGCGCCCGAGAGAACCGGCCGCTTTCGCCTCGCCCTGCTGCTGCTTGCCGCAGCGGTCCCTCTGGCGTTGCCGGTCTCACCGCTGAAGGCCGAAACGCTCCGCGAGGCGCTGGCGAAGGCCTATACGAGCAACCCGCAATTGCTGGCACAGCGCGCGCAGCAGCGGTCGACGGACGAAGAGGTGCCGCAGGCGCTTGCGGGCTGGCGGCCCACCGTGATCGCGGAGAGCAGCTATGGCTTTCTCAGCGCCACGCAGCGATCTGTGAACCAGTTCACCGGCAACCGGCAGACAACCAGCTTTACCACCGATCCCGGCACCTTCAACATTCAGCTGAGCCAGCCAATCTTCAACGGCTTCCAGACGGTCAACCAGGTCCGCGCCGCCGAGGCCAATGTCATGGCCCAGCGCGGCGAACTGGCCCGGATAGAGCAGCAGGTGCTGCTTCAGGCCGTCAACGCCTACATGGCGGTGATCGAAGACCGGCGCGTGCTCGACCTCAGGCGCAAGAACGTGCAGGTCCTGCGGGAGCAGCTGCGCTCGACCCAGGCGCGTTTCGAGGTGGGCGACAATACCCGCACGGACGTCGCCCAGGCACAGGCCCGCCTGGCAGAGGCACAATCGGCACTGACGCGAGCCGAAGCCGATCTCGCCATCAGCGTTGGCGACTACATCCAGGTGATCGGGCAGGCGCCCGGCAGCCTGGTCTTTCCGGAACCCGCGGATGACATGGTGCCGAGGACCATCGACGGTGCCATTCAGCTGGCAGAGCTGAACAATCCGCAGGTCATCACCGCCGAGTTCAACGAAAAAGTGCGTGGGTTCCAGGTCGGTGTCAGCCTGAGCACCCTGCTACCCTCGGCCAGCCTCGCCGCCGGCTACAACTACAGTGCCAATCAATCGCCCTCGACGTTCTGGGGCGAGACCTTCTCCGTTACGGCACAAGTGCAGGTGCCCATCTACCAAGGTGGCGGGGAATATGCCGCGGTGCGGCAGGCCAAGCAGCTTCGCAACCAGGCGCAGCTGTTGATCGCAGACACACGCCGCACGGTTCGCGAGGCGGTGGTGCAGGCCTGGAACAATCTCGTCGCCGCGCGAGATTCCATCCGATCCCAGCGGGAAGCGGTCCGGGCCCAGCAACTCGCCTATCAGGGCGTCAGGCTGGAGGCCGAGGCGGGCACACGCACCACGCTCGACGTCCTGAATGCCGAGCAGGAGCTGCTCAACGCGCAGGTGAACCTGGTGGCCGCGGAAGTGAACACGATCACCGCGAGCTATGCTCTGGTGGCGGCAGTCGGCAGGCTGAATGCCGTTGACCTGAAGCTGCCGGTGCAAATCTATGATCCGCGCATCTACTACAACAAGGTGCGCAATCTCTGGTTCGGCCTGAGCACGCCGAACCCGGACTAACCGTCAAACCGGCTTTTCCACTGCCAAGATGGGGTAAACACGGCGCTCGTGTTTGCTCCATGGCGCATTTTGCGAGACTCTAGGGCCAAAGCCGCTGATTCGCGGGGGCAATTCCCCGCCGGACCGCGGCAGTTCTGGAAGAGCCGGTCGCGCGATGAGTAAGCCCGAGCAGTTGGAACCATCCATGGAGGAAATCCTCGCCTCGATCCGCAAGGCGATCGACGAGGACAGCCGCTTCGCCGGCGAGGGCCCGGTCTCTGCGAAGCCGCGTGTGCCCAGCCTACAGAAGGAGACCCGAACCGCCTCCGAACCTGAGGCCGACGAGATCGTGCGCCTTGCCGATGATGTGCTCGAAATCGCGCGTGGGGCGCGCGGACAGGGGCGCACAGCGCCTGCCGAGCGGCGGCCGGCGTCGCCGAAACGGGAGGGCACCGACGAGGGAAGTGTGCTGCGCCCCGCTTTCGGCCTGCGCGATGCTGAGCTGGCCGCCGTGATCCCGCCGGAGCCGGTTGCATCGGCCGGCCCGGGCACAGCCGAGATCGCCGCTTCGGTTCAGCTGGCGGGCGCTGAGGTCGCGCCATCGGGGAGCGCTGCATCTTCGCCTGACCGCCCCGAGGGGGCACAGAAAGGAGCCGAGATGGCCACGAGCCAAACAAATGGAAGCGCCGCATCGGCTGCAAGCCCGCAGAAGCCCCGGATCGAAGCTTCGCCGGGCTCCGCGGACGCACCGGTGCGGGTGGGTGATGTGGAGGCGGTGGTTGCCACGGCGTTCGAAAAGCTTGCCGGCCAACTTGCGGAAAGCCGGCGGCGGTCGACACCCACACTGGAAGATCTGGCGAAGGATCTGATGCGCCCGGTGATCAAGGAGTGGCTCGACCAGCACCTTGCGACCATTGTCGAACGCTTGGTGCAGGCGGAGATCGAGCGGGTTACCCGGCGCCACGGCTTGTGAGCGCTGGCCGCTGCCGCTTGGCCCGGCTGAGGCGCGGCACCGTCAACCACGCCCCTTCTGCCGCGTGTTGCAACAGCGGCGTCAACTGCTATTAAGAGACCGAATTTTGCAGCGCTATGCACCGGGGCCTGCCCCGGCGCATATGGCTGCCTTTCCGTGTTCTCGCGGATCCAGACGGCCAAATGGCGTTCGAGGCTGTTCCGGGACCGCTCCAGATCGACGTGAGGCATGATGCTCGACAAGAATTACAAGCCGCAGGAGGTCGAAGCCCGGATCTATGCGGCATGGGAGAGCAGCGGTGCGTTCCGGCCGGTGGGCAAGCCGGGCACGCCGAGCTTCGCGATCGTCATTCCGCCGCCGAACGTGACGGGCTCGCTGCACATGGGGCACGCCCTCAACAACACGATCCAGGATATCCTGGTGCGCTTCGAGCGCATGCGCGGCAAGGACGTGCTGTGGCAGCCTGGCATGGATCACGCGGGGATCGCCACGCAGATGGTGGTCGAGCGGCAGCTCATGGAGCGGCAGGAGCCCTCGCGCTGGGAGATGGGCCGGGAAGCCTTTGTCGAGCGGGTGTGGGCGTGGAAGGCCGTCTCGGGCGGCAATATTCTCAACCAGCTCAAGCGGCTGGGTGCCTCCTGCGACTGGAGCCGCGAGCGCTTCACCATGGACGAGGGCCTGTCGCAGGCGGTGGTCAAGGTGTTCGTGCAGCTCTACCGCGAAGGGCTGATCTACAAGGACAAGCGGCTGGTCAACTGGGACCCGAAGTTCCTGACCGCCATCTCCGATCTCGAGGTGGTCTCGGTCGAGACGAAGGGCCGCCTCTGGCATTTCAAATATCCGATCAAAGGCGAGCCGGGGCGGTTCATCACCGTCGCCACCACCCGACCCGAGACGATGCTGGGCGACAGCGGCATCGCCGTCCATCCGGATGACGGGCGCTACAAGGATCTGGTTGGCAAGTTTGCCGTTCTGCCGCTGGTCGGACGCGAATTGCCGATCGTGGCCGATGAATATGCCGACCCGACGCAAGGATCGGGCGCGGTCAAGATCACGCCGGCGCACGATTTCAACGACTTCGAGGTGGGCAAGCGGCATAATCTTAGGCAAATCAATATCTTCGATGAACATGCTCGCCTGGATCTCGAATCCAACCATGCCTTCCTGCACGACTTGCATACGTCGGACGAACTGGCGGAAACCCTGAATCTTCACCGCCTCGGCCGGTTCGAGGCGCGCAAGCGCGTGGCCGAGCGCATGGAGGCGCTGGGGCTGGTCGAGAAGGTCGAGGACCACGTGCATATGGTGCCTTACGGCGACCGCTCGAACGAGGTGATCGAACCGTTCCTGACCGAGCAGTGGTATTTGGATGCGGCAACCCTGGCCAAGCCGGCGATTGCTGCGGTGGAGAAGGGCAAGACCCGGTTCGTGCCGCAGAACTGGGCCAAGACCTATTTCGACTGGATGCACAATATCCAACCCTGGTGCATCTCGCGTCAGCTGTGGTGGGGGCACCAGATCCCGGCCTGGTATGGGCCGGACGGGGAGGTCTTCGTCGCCGAAACGGAAGAAGAGGCGCTGGATGCGGCCGAGAGCTTCTACGACAGTCGCGTCGCGCTGACGCGCGACCCGGATGTGCTGGATACCTGGTTCTCCTCCGCTCTTTGGCCGTTCTCGACCCTCGGCTGGCCGGAGCAGACGGGTGAGCTCAAGCGCTTCTATCCCACCAGCGTGCTGGTGACGGGGTTCGACATCATCTTCTTCTGGGTGGCCCGCATGATGATGATGGGGCTGCACTTCATGAAGGAGGTGCCGTTCCACGACGTTTATATCCACGGCATCGTCCGCGACGAGCGCGGGCAGAAGATGTCGAAGTCCAAGGGCAATGTGGTCGACCCGCTGGCGCTGATGGACGAGTACGGGGCGGATGCCTTGCGCTTCACCATGGCAGCGCTGGCGACACCCGGCCGCGACGTGAAGCCGTCGCGGGCGCGCATCGAGGGCTACCGCAACTTCGCCACCAAGCTGTGGAACGCGGCGCGGTTCTGCGAGATGAACGAGTGCGTGCGGCAGCCGGGGTTCGACCCGGGCGCGGTGCGCCAGCCGGTCAACCGCTGGATCATCGGCGAGGCGAACCGCACGGCCAAGGCGGTGACCGCCGCCATAGAGCAGTACCGGGTGAATGACGGGGCGCTCGCCACCTATCACTTCGTCTGGAACGTGTTCTGTGATTGGTATCTGGAGCTCATCAAGCCGCTGCTCTCGGGGGGCGATGCGGCGGCCAAGGCCGAGACCCGGGCTACGGCCGCTCATGTGCTGGACCAGATCGTCACCATCCTGCATCCGTTCATGCCCTTCGTCACCGAGGAGCTGTGGGGGAGGCTCGGGGAGGCGGGCGAGCCGCGGCCGGACCTGCTGATCCGCAGCCCTTGGCCGGCGCTCGATGCCCCGGAGGATCCCGCGGCCGATACGGAATTGAACTGGATCATTCGGCTGATCAGCGAGATCCGCTCGGTGCGCTCGGAGATGAATGTGCCGGCGGGGGCGAAGCTGCCTTGCGTGATCACCGGCGCCACCGCTGAGATCAGGGCGCGGGTGGCCGCCTGGCAGACCGAGATCACGCGGCTTGCGCGCCTCCAGTCGCTCGACTTTGCCGATGCGATGCCGGCGGGAGCGGCGCAGATCGTGCTGGGGGAGGTGACGGTCGGGCTGCCGCTGGCCGGCATCATCGATCTCGGGGCGGAGAAGCAGCGTCTGGCCAAGGACTTGGACAAGCTGCGCGATGAGATCCGCAAGATCGACGCGAAGCTGGCGAACGAGGCCTTCGTCGCCAAGGCACCCGAGCATGTGGTCGAGGAGCAGCGCGAACGACGCGAGGAGGCCGCCGTGATCGCCGCCAAGACCGAAGCGGCGCTCAATCGTCTCGAGGCGATATGACGGGGCTAAGAACGCCTCAGACCAGCCAGGTTTGAGGCAGGGCCAAGGAACGCCAGGTCTAGCCATATAGGGCGCCAGGCTAATACCCCGTGCGCTCCTTGATCGAGAGGCTCTGCACCCGATTGCCCGAGAGCTGCGGCCGGCGCGTTGAGATGCGGCCGGGATTGCCGCCTATCCAGCCCCATTCGCCGCAGAGCTTGGCATATTCCATTTTCGGGCAGCGGTTCATGACCACCTTCAGGCCGGCGGCCTGCGCCCGCTGGGCTGCCGCGTCGTTGCGCACGCCGAGCTGCATCCATACGACCTTCGCGCCGATGGCGATGGCCTCGTCGGTGACCGGCCCTGCCGCCTCCGAATTGCGGAAGATGTCGACCATGTCGACCGGCTCGGGGATGTCGCGCAAGGACGCATAGACCTTGCGGCCGTGAATCGCTTCAGCCGCCTCGCGCGGGTTGACCGGAAAAACCAAATAACCCTTTTCTGTCAAATACTTCAGCACGAAGTATGAGGGGCGGATCGGGTTGGCGCTGGCCCCGACCAGCGCGATCGTCTTCACGCTGTTGAGAATGCCCCGGAGATAGTGGGGTGAATAGCTGTCGTGATCCATGGGGTCAGCGGTCCCGCCAGTTCGGCTGGCGCTTGTCGATGAAGGCGCAGATGCCTTCCTCTGCATCGTCTAGGCGCATGTTCTCGATCATGACGGCCGAACCATAGGCGTAGGCCTCGTCCAGCGGCATGGTTCGCTGGCGGTAGAAGGCTTGCTTGCCCAGGCCAATGGTTGCGGCCGACTTGCTGGCGATCTTGCGGGCAAGCGCCATCGTCTCCTCGGTCAGGCTCTCGGCGGGCACGACACGGTTGACCAGGCCGATCCGGAAGGCGTGGTCCGCATTGATGAAATCGCCGGTCAGCAGCATCTCCATGGCATGTTTCGGCGCCACGTTGCGGGAGAGCGGGATCATGGGGGTGGAGCAGAACAGGCCGATATTCACGCCGGGTGTGGCAAAGCGGGCGGTATCGGCGGCCACCGCGAGGTCGCAGCTTGCCACCAGCTGACAGCCGGCGGCGGTGGCAATGCCGGAAACCTCGGCGATCACCGGCTTGGGACAGGCCACCACGCTCTGCATCATGCGCGCGCACTGATCCATCAGCCAGGCGAAATAGGCCTGGCCGCCGTCGGCGTCACTGCGGTGGGCGATGACCTCCTTGAGGTCGTGGCCGGCGCTGAAGGCCGGGCCTTCCGCGGCGACCACCACGACCCGAACCGCGGGATCCTGACCGGCGCGATCGAGCTCGCTCTGCAGGGCGGCGATCATGGCTTCCGACAGGCTGTTGCGGCGCTCCGGCCGGTTGAGCACCAGACGCAGCACACCGTCATCGAGAGCGCGCGCGACCAGTGGACGATCGGCTGAGGATTCCTTCAGAGCGGCGGCTTGCGACATGCTCACATTTCCTCCAGCACCTGGGCGAGCTTCTGGTTGGTTTCGGGGTCGCGCATGAGATCGCGCAGGACCTGCAGGTTGTTCTCCGAGGGGATCATGCTGTTCAGCATCGTGATCAGCTCCCGCTTCTGATCCGGTGGAAGATCGTTGTCGTTCTGGATCTCCTCCAAGGCGCGCTTGCTCTCCGCGAGGTTGTTGCCCTGCAGCGCCTCATAGGCGATGACCACGCTCTGAAGCGCCTCGATCCAGCGGTCTTCGTTGGTGAACCCGTTGGTCACGAGGATATCTGTGAGCTGAGGCACCAGCGAGGTGAGGCTTTCCTCGGTCGAGTTCTCGAACAAAGTCTCAAGCTGGTCGATGCCGACCGTCTTGCTGAGCGCGATATAGGTATCGAGCGCCCGGATCGCCAGTGACCGATCGAGCTCCACTTGCTTGAGCGGCATCAGCTCGGTGCCGGTTCCGGCATCCTGCGCCCTTGCCGGGCTTACCGGTGTTGCAGGCCCGATCGCCCACAGGCTAAAGCTCAACAGGACGATAGCGATCATACGCGGCATCATGGGGTGTGCACTCCGAGAGCAGGCATGGCGGGAGGCAACGAGCCTCCGCCCAGCCGAAGCATAAGTGAGGCCGTTCGCTTTCGCAAAGGAATGCAACTGCGGTGAATTTGGTGCCCGGAGGGTCTGGAATGCATGACGGCAAGCGGCGGCTGAAATGGCAGGGAGAGGACGTGCTCGCGTTCCTGAGGACGGACTTTCCGCAGGCCTTCCGCGACGGCTGGGACTATACGGTCGAGCACCTGACGACGCGGCAGGCCATCGTGCGGCTTCATGCTCACGACAGCCAGCTCAGGCCGGGCGGCACCATCGCCGGCCCGACCATGATGCACCTGGCCGATTTCGCCTTCTACGTTCTGCTGCTGGCGCTGCACGGGGCTTCCGCCCGGCTGTCGGTCACCACCAACCTGTCCATCAGCTTCTTGCGAAAGCCGGTGGCGGGCGATCTCGTTGCCCGGGTGGAAATGCTGAAGCACGGTCGAACCCTGTCGGTCGGCGCGGTCCATATGGAGGATGCGGAGGGGAGGGTGGTGGCGCATGCGGAGGCCACTTACCACATGGGTGCGGCGGAATGGTAAGGTAGTATATTACCTCTATTGTAAATTATTGTTTTAGCCGAGATTTTTTGAGCTGTGCTTCGGGATTCGTCATTGACGCCGAGCTTGGCTTGGTTTAGAGACGGCACGAAAATTCGCTTCGCCGCCCTCGGTATCGCGCTGGCGGGCGCGCGCTTTGCCAACATCCATGACGGGTGCACTATGAAAACCTACTCTGCGAAAACCGCGGAGGTCGAGAAGAAGTGGATTCTGATCGACGCTGAGGGGCTGGTCGTCGGGCGGCTGGCCGCCATCGTGGCGAACCGCCTGCGCGGCAAGCACAAGCCGATTTACACCCCCCATATCGACTGCGGCGACAACGTGGTCGTGGTCAATGCGGACAAGGTGGTGCTGACCGGCAACAAGCGGCAGGACAAGCCCTACTACTGGCATACCGGCTTCCCCGGCGGGATCAAGGAGCGCAAGGCGCACCAGATCCTCGAAGGGCGCTTTCCCGACCGGGTGCTGCGCCTGGCGGTGCAGCGCATGATGCCGGGCGGGCCCTTGAGCCGCCACCAGCTGAAGAACCTGCGCGTCTATGCAGGCCCCAATCATCCTCACGAGGCACAGCAGCCCGAGCCGCTGGATGTCGCCGCGTTGAACCGCAAGAACAAGAGAGACTGATCGCGATGTCCGAGGCCACCACTCTCGACCAGCTGGGTTCGGCTCTCAACCTGGAGCCTGAGACCGCCGCACTGCCGGAACCCAAGATCGACAGCCTGGGCCGCGCCTATGCCACCGGGCGGCGCAAGAACGCCATCGCCCGCGTGTGGATCAAGCCGGGACCGGGCAAGATCACCGTCAACGGCAGTGACGTGAACGTTTATTTCGCGCGACCGACCCTGCAGATGATCCTGCGGCAGCCGTTGGAAGCGGCGGGCCGGCGCGACCAGTATGACGTGATCTGCACGGTTACCGGCGGCGGTCTTTCCGGACAGGCCGGCGCCGTGCGCCACGGGCTGTCGCGGGCACTCACCCATTACGAGCCGGAGTTGCGCCCTCTGCTGAAGAGGCACGGCTTCCTCACCCGCGACCCCCGCGTGGTCGAGCGAAAGAAGTACGGCAAGGCGAAGGCCCGCCGCAGCTTCCAGTTCTCGAAGCGCTGATATTCGCTTACAGCTTCGCAGATCCACGGGGCCGGGTCTTCAGGGATCCGGCCCTTTTGTTTGGCCGCGCATGGGGTTGAGGACTGCACCTTGATTGCGGCTCGGCTGCCCCCTAATTAGGCAAGTTCCGCAAACAGGTAGGATCGATGGCGACCAAGGTTTTCATTGACGGCGAGGCTGGCACCACGGGGCTGCAGATCCGCGCGAGGCTCGATCAACGGCCGGATCTGACCATGATCCGCCTGGATGAGGCCCGGCGCAAGAGCGAGGCGGCCCGGCGCGAAGCCATCAACGAGGCCGACGTCGTGATCCTCTGCCTGCCGGATGATGCGGCCGTCGACGCCCTGTCGCTGATCGAGCGGCGGAGCGTGCGGGTGATCGATGCCTCGACGGCTCATCGCACCGCGCAAGGCTGGACCTATGGCTTTCCGGAAATGGCACGCGACCAGCGGGAGACCATCGCCTCCTCGCGCCGCGTCACCAATCCCGGCTGTTACCCGACCGGCGCCATCGCTCTGATCCGGCCGCTGGTCGAGCATGGGATCATTCCCGCTGGCTGGCCGGTCACGATCAACGCGGTCTCGGGCTATAGCGGCGGCGGCAAGAGCCTGATCGCCGCCTTCGAGGACCCGCAGGCGGCGAGCTATACCCACGATCACTTCAGACTCTATGCCTTGGGGCTGGGGCACAAGCACATTGCCGAGATGCAGCGCTATACCGGGCTGCACCAACCGCCGCTGTTCGCGCCGAGCGTCGGCCGGTTCGCGCAGGGCATGCTGGTGGAGGTGCCGCTGCAGCTGTGGGCGCTACCGAAGGCGGCGGGCACGGACGACATCCGCGCGCTGCTCGCCGCGACCTATGCGGACAGCCGGTTCGTGGAGGTGGCCTCGCGGGCGGAGTGCGAAGGGCTCGCCTCGCTCGATCCGGAGGGGCTCAACGGCACCAACCGGCTGAAGCTGTTCGTGTTCGGCAACGACAAGCTGAGGCAGGCGCGGCTCGTCGCGCTGCTCGATAATCTCGGCAAGGGTGCGTCCGGCCAAGCCGTGCAGAACCTGAACATCATGATCGGGGCGGACGAGGCGACGGGGCTTTAGAGCATTTTCGAGCGAAGTGGATACCGGTTCGCGTGAAGAAAATGCGACCAAGCAAGAACTTGGAGCGGTTCCGCGATTCGAAGAAAAGCGGAACAGCTCTCGGACGGCGCGGCATGGCTTTCCCCGTCCGCCCTGGATTGCCGCGTCAAGCGCGGCACTGACGATCCCTGAGTTCCTGAACCGCCGGGCTCATGACCCGGCGGTCAGGTGCATGCAGAGGCTCAGCGCAGATTGACGAAGGTGTGCTTGATCTGCGTGTATTTCTCGTAGGCGTGCAGCGACTTGTCGCGGCCGATCCCCGACTGCTTGTAGCCGCCGAAGGGCGCGGTGATGTCGCCACCGTCGGTGGCGTTCACATTCACCGTGCCGGCGCGCAGCGCGCGGGCGACGGTGTGAGCCTTCACCACATCGCGGGTCCACAGATTGGCCTGCAGGCCATAAATGCTGTTATTGGCGATGGAGATGGCCTCTTCCTCGTCCTTGAACGGGATGGTCGACAGCACGGGGCCGAAGATCTCTTCCTGAGCGATGCGCATGTTGTTGTTCACCGCATCGAAGATGGTGGGCTGCACGTAGAAACCGCCGCTGTCCTGGCGGGCCGGCGTGCCGCCGACTGCGATCTTGGCGCCTTCCTCGCGGCCGATATTGATGTAGCTCATCACCCGCTCCATCTGCGTCTTGTCGACCATGGAGCCCATGAGGGTCTTGGGATCGAGCGGGTCGCCCGGGGCCCAGGCCTCGGCATATCGCGCGACTTTCGCCACGAACTCGTCGCGGATGTCCTGTTGGACCAGCAGGCGAGTGGCGGCGGTGCAGACCTGGCCGGAATTATAGAACACGCCGGCCGCCGCCTCGCGCGCGGCGCGGTCAAGGTCGGCCACATCGGAGAAGATGATGTTGGGCGACTTGCCGCCGCACTCGAGGCTGATGTGCTTCATGTTGGATTCGCCGGCATATTTCAGGAAGTACTTGCCGACCTCGGTCGAGCCGGTGAAGGCGACCATGTCCACATCCATATGAAGGCCCAGCGCCTGGCCTGCGGTCTCGCCAAAGCCGGGCAGCACCTGGAAGATGCCGTCGGGGATGCCGGCCTCCGTCGCCAGCTCGGCGATGCGGATGGCGGTCAAGGGCGACTGCTCGGCCGGCTTGAGGATCACGGCATTGCCGGCGGCAAGAGCCGGGGCATATTTCCAGGCCGCCATCAGCAGCGGGAAGTTCCAAGGCACCACCGCAGCAACCACGCCGAGCGGCTCGCGGGTGATCAGCGAGACGGAGTCGGGACGGGCCGGGGCGAGCTCGTCATACATCTTGTCCACCGACTCGGCGAACCACTCCATGCAGTTCACGACGCCGTTCATGTCGGAATTGAGCGATTCCTTGATGGGCTTGCCCATGTCGAGGGTCTCGAGCAGGGCAAGTTCCTCCTTGTGCTGGTCGACCAGGGCGGCGAATTTCAGCAGCGTCTTCTTACGCTTGCGCGGGGCGATGGTGGACCACTTGCCGGATTCGAAGGCGGCGCGGGCGGCCTTTACGGCCCGGTCGACGTCTTCCCGGTCGCAGGCCGCCACCTTGGTGAGCACACGGCCGTCGATCGGGCTCACGCAATCGAAGGTCTTGCCCGAGGCGGCATCGACATATTTGCCGTTGATGAACGCCTGATTGCGGTAGGCCATGCTCGTGATCTGATTGCGATAGTCTTCGGCAGCGGACATGGGTAGCCTCCGTTAGGGGATTTTCGCTCTTATCCGATGGTGCACACCGCGATATGGCATCGCCACATCGTGCAGGATGACCCACCATAGCAAAAAGGCACCGCAGGATGCGATGCCTTTTCGGAGATCAAATTGAAACCGGCAGGATCCGTGCGCCTGCCGGCCGCCGTCACTTGATCTTGGCTTCCTTGAACTCGACGTGCTTGCGCGCCACCGGGTCGTATTTCTTCAGCGAGAGCTTCTCGGTCATGGTGCGCGAATTCTTCTTCGCGGTATAGAAATAGCCGGTGCCCGCGGTGCTGACGAGCTTGATCTTCAGTGTGGTCGGCTTCGCCATGGGGCAACTCCAGGAATTGTTCGCGCCGGCACATGCGGCTTGCGTCATTTGCTCCGCATATCGCGCGCGGATATGGGTAATGTCAAGGGATCAACCGCGGAATCCTCGACGCCCAGGTCAGATCGTTTCGTGGATCCAGTCGGCGCCTTGCCGCCGCTGGAAGGGAACCGTGCAGCCGGGGGCGATCTCGCCGTCCTTGTCCAGGGCCTCCTCGAGCATGCGCAGGATCTCGCGGGTGATCCAGGGCAGCTCCTGGGCGCGGGCCTCCTCGAAGGTGAACCAGTAGCGGTCGAGCAGCTCTTCCGTGTCGACCACATGCGGCTCATCGATATTGGCCACGCAGCTCGCGTCGACCACGAAGAAGCGCGCGTCGAACCGGCGCGGCCGTCCGGGCGGGGTGATGGCCCGGGCGAAATAGCGCAGGCCCGAGAGATCAGGCACGTAGCCGGTGCTGAGGAAGCTCTGCCAGGCTTTGTCTGACGTGCGCGGCAGCTTGCCGTGGGCGGGCTTGCCGACAATAAGCCCGGTCTCCTCGAAGGCTTCGCGGATGGCGGCCAGGGCGAGCCCGCGGGCGCGCGCCCGGCTGACCCGGCCACGCATTTGGACGAGCAGCTTTTCCTCCACCAGCGGATGCAGGTGGTGCTCGACCGAGAGCCGGCAGTCGGCAGGATCGAGCCGCCCACCGGGAAAGACGAACTTGTTCGGCATGAACTTGTGCGCCTCATGCCGCTTGCCCATCATCACGCGGCGGGCGTCGCCATCATTGCGCAGCACAATCAGGGTTGCGGCATCGCGCGGGCGGACGCTAGGCCCCGGCACCGGCTTGCCGTCCAGCATCTGCGGGTCGGGTTCAGGAAGGATCTTACGTTCGGACATAGGCTCTCAATCCCGCTGAACAACGCGAATGTCAAGGGACGACTCCAACGGGTTGCCGTAGACGTCAAAGTAAGCAGCGACAGCTTTAGCGCCACAGTGTCGCCGCGCGGTTGTGCGAGCGTTCAGCCATGGCTTTGGGCATTGCCATAGGAGTTGCTCTGGGCTGGGTGCTCGGGGTTGCCGTGCTGGATGATCCGGCCATCGGCATCGCCATCGGCGTGGCGCTCGGAGCGGCAGTCGGCCACTATATGGGGAAGCAATAGCTGTTTCGGGCGATTGGCTTCAATCAAGATCCGCATGGAACGTGTGAAGCAGGCGGTGCGCCCAAGGGGCCACAAGGATGCCGGCTATGCCCACGAAGACGATGTCGGCAAATAGGACGAAGCAGCCGGCGAACAGCTTTCCGGACGAACTCTCGATGTGGTCGACGAGTCCCATGCCCCCCAAGATCAATGCCGCGTTGAAGGCTGCTTCTTGCCAGCCAAGCGGACCAAGAAAATGCAAGCCGAGGGTGCCAATCCCCATGGACAGTACCAGGAGCGCGCCTGCGAATGCTGCAGAACAGGCGACGCGCCGGCGCCAGCGGGCACGAGACAGTACAGGCTGCGACTTGTTTTCGAACATCTCCGGCCGGCTCCGGCGCCACCAGCCGCGAGTCGATTGACGAGTGAGGCCGGACCGCTGCAGAGTGCCGGCCAGATGGTGAGAGCGGCGGATGGACCGCGGCCTAGTTTGGGAGGGATCACTTGCGATCCGTTTATATCGGATCGCGGCATTTTAGACAGTTCTTGCGGTTAGCCGCCGCGCTGCTTGGTGTTGGCCCGCGGGCTGCGCGCGGCGCGGGGCCGCCCCTTGCTCCGCTCTGCCGCGGCAAAGCTGCGGCCGCGCCTGCCGCGCAGGGCTCGTGAGCCTGATTTCAGCGGCTTGCCCGGCTTGCCCGGGCTGATCATCTCGAAGCGCAGGCCGCCCGCCACCGGGGTTGCCTCCGCAAGGCGCACCTCCACCGGGTCGCCCAGCTGATAGGTGTCGCCGGATTCGCGGCCGACGAGCGCATGGTTTGCCTCGTCGTAATCGTAGTACTCGCCGCCCAGGGTCGCGGCCGGGACGAAGCCGTCCGCGCCGGTCTCGGCCAGGGCAATGAACAGGCCGGCTTGGGCGACGCCGCCGATGCGGCCGTGGAAGATGGCGCCCACCTTGTCGGCCAGGAATGCCGAGACCAAGCGGTCGACCGTGTCCCGTTCCGCCGCCATGGCCCGGCGCTCGGCTGCCGAAATCAGCTCGGACGTCTCTTCCAGCCGCTCGATATCCTCCTGCGACAGCCCGTCCTTGCCGAAGCCGAAAGCGGTGATCAGGGCGCGGTGCACGATGAGGTCGGCATAGCGGCGGATGGGCGAGGTGAAATGGGCATAGCGCCTGAGGTTGAGCCCGAAATGCCCGCGATTTTCCGGCGAATAGATGGCCTGGGCCTGGCTGCGCAGCACCACCGTGTTGACCAGGTGCTCGTTCTCGCTGCCGCGCGCCCGATCGAGCACGCGGTTGAAGTGCTTCGGCATGAGCACCTGGCCCTTGGCGAAGGGGATGTGAAGGGTCGCGAGAAACTCGATCAAGCCCTCCACCTTTTCCGGCGCCGGCGCATCATGCACGCGGTAGATGAAGGGGACCTTCCTCTCCTCTAGGCTTTCCGCGGCCGAGACATTGGCCTGGATCATCATTTCCTCGATCAGCCTGTGAGCATCGAGCCGCTCCGGGGTGATCACCCGGTCGATGAGGCCAAGGGCGTCGAGGATCAGCTTGCGCTCGGGCAGGTCCAGCTCCAGGGGGCCGCGGCGCCTGCGGCCGGCGGCGAGCGCCCGATAGGCGGCCCAGAGCGGCTTCAGCACCGGTTCGAGCAGGGGACCGCTCACGTCGTCCGGGCGGCCGTCTATGGCAGCCTGCGCCTGCTCGTAGGACAGCTTGGCGGCCGAGCGCATGATGACCCGGGCGAAGCTGTGGCCGAGCTTGCGGCCCTGCCGGTCGAAGATCATGGAGCAGGCGATGGCCGGCCGCTCCTCGTTCGGCCGCAGCGAGCACAGGTCGGCCGACAGCCGTTCCGGCAACATGGGCACCACCCGGTCGGGGAAATAGACGGAGTTGCCGCGGTCGCGCGCCTCGCGGTCGATGGCGGTGCCGGGGCGGACATAAGCCGCCACGTCGGCGATGGCCACGATGACTCTGAACCCACCTTCGTTCTTCGGGTCGGTATCGGGCGCAGCCCAGACGGCATCGTCGTGGTCGCGGGCATCGGGCGGATCGATGGTGATCAGCGGCACGTCGCGCAGGTCGGTGCGGCCGCGCGGTTGCACCGGCTTGAGCTTCTCCACCTCCGCCAGGGTGCGCTCGCGGAAATGATCGGGCAGCCCGTGCTGATGGATGGCAATCAGACTGATGTTGCGCTGATCGGTGAGATCGCCCAGCCGCTCGCGCACGCGGGCCCGGCGGGGGCCGCGACCGCGATCGCGGATGACATCGACGGAGACCAGCT
This sequence comes from Rhodoligotrophos defluvii, assembly GCF_005281615.1. Taxonomy (NCBI): domain Bacteria; kingdom Pseudomonadati; phylum Pseudomonadota; class Alphaproteobacteria; order Hyphomicrobiales; family Rhodoligotrophaceae; genus Rhodoligotrophos; species Rhodoligotrophos defluvii. Next base: position 616,094 of record NZ_SZZM01000001.1, read on the forward strand.
CGCCGCTCTGCGCCCCGGCATCATCGCCGGGTAGCACGATGAGGTCGCTCGCGTTCTTCTTGTCCACCGGCTGCACGCGCATGCCGCGGCCCCGGGCGATGCGGAAGACGCCGATGGTGCGGGTCAGGCCCTGGTCGAGCACCTTGATGACCCGGCCGGTATAGGGTTCCTCCGTCTCGCCCTGCGGTCCGCCGTCGATATGGGCGAGCACCCGGTTGCCGATACCGGGTGGCGGTCCGCTCTGGCCCAGCGCCTTGGCGCGCGACCGATGCGGGATTATCACCCTGGGTGCCACGCCCTGGGCGTCCGCGTCCCAGTTGCTGGGGGTTGCGACCAGGTCGCCGTCGTCGTTGATATCGACCACCTCGAGAACGGTGACGGGCGGCAGCCGTGCCGCGTTCTCGAGGGCGCGGCTGTCGCGGCGGAGCAGGCCGCGCGCCGTCATGTCCTTGAGCAGCTGCTTCAAGGCGATGCGGTCCGCGCCTTTGATGTTGAAGGCGCGCGCGATTTCCCGCTTGCCGACGCGACCGGTCTGGGTCTGCAGGAAATCCAGGATCTCGGCTTCGGAGGGCAGGGCGCGCTCAGTCGATCGCCTGCTCTTGCCCGTAGCCTTGCGCTCGCCCCCGCCGCGTCCCTTCGACATCTCTTTTATGACGCTTCCGCCTTCTTGCTTGGTGATACCTTCGCAGTGCTCGACCGCGTACCGGCCGCTCGGCCGGCCGGCTTTTGTCGCTTGGCGCTGCCAGCCGCGCTCTTAGGTTCGGCCTTGCCGTTGGCCTTGGCGACCTTGGCTTTGCCATTGCCGGATTTGGCGCGCGCCTTCCCGCCAGCCCCGTCACCGGCCTTCTGGGCGATGAGCTCGACCGCTTGCTCCATGGTCACCGCTTCGGGATCCAAAGCCTTGGGCAGGGTAGCATTGACCTTCCCGTATTTGACATAAGGGCCGTAGCGACCGCTCAGCACCTGCACCGACCCGCCGCCCTGCGGGTGCTCGCCCAGCTCCTTGAGCACCTGGGGGCCGGGACGGCGGCCGCCGCGCGCTTCCTTCTCCGCCAGCAGCGCCACGGCCCGGTTGAGGCCGATGGTGAACACGTCCTCCGGCCCTTCGAGGTTGGCGTAGGTGTTGCCATGCTTCACGAATGGTCCGAAGCGGCCGAAATTTGCGGTGATCGGCTGCTTGGTCTCCGGATGCAGGCCGATCTCGCGCGGCAGGCTCAGCAGCCGCAACGCCATCTCAAGGTCCACATCCTCTATGGCGGTGCCCTTCGGGATGCTGGCCCGCTTCGGTTTCTCCTCGCCTTCTGCCGAGCCTAGCTGGACATAGGGTCCGAAGCGGCCTTCGAACAGGGTGACGTTGAGGCCGGTTTCGGGGTCCACGCCGAGCGGCAGGCCTTCGGGTGAAGCGGCCGGCGATTTCTCCTGCTCGCCATCGCCCAGCTGGCGGGTGTAGCGGCATTCCGGATAGTTGGAGCAGCCGATGAAGGCGCCGAACTTGCCCGTCTTAAGGCTGAGGCGCCCGTTGCCGCAGTTGGGGCATTGCCTGGGGTCGCCGCCGTCTTCGGTCGGCGGGAAGATGTGCGGCCCGAGGATTTCGTTGAGCTCCTCCAGCACATCCGAGACCCTGAGTTCCTGGATGCTCTCCACCGCCCCGATAAAATCGGTCCAGAAGTCGCGGAGCACCGCCTTCCAGTCGATATCGCCATTGGAGATGCGGTCGAGCTGCTCCTCGAGGTTGGCGGTGAAATCATATTCCACATAACGCCGGAAGAAGCCTTCCAGGAAGGCGGTGACCAGGCGGCCCTTGTCCTCCGGGAGGAGGCGCTTCTTGTCGAGGCGCACATAGCCCCGGTCACGCAGGGTGGTGAGGATGGCGGTATAGGTGGAAGGCCGGCCGATGCCCAGCTCTTCCATCTTGCGGATCAGCGAGGCTTCGGTGTAGCGCGGGGGCGGCTCGGTGAAGTGCTGGACGGGCGAGAGCTTCACCAGCTCGGCTGGCTCACCCTCGCGCATGGGCGGCAGCCGGCGCCCGTCCTCGCTCTCATCCTCGTCGTCGCGCCCTTCCTGATAGAGCCTGAGAAAGCCGTCGAACCGCACCACCGAGCCGGTGGCGCGCAGCACGTGCTCGCGGCCATCGCTGCCCGTGGTGGAAATGTCGACGGTGGTCCGCTCGATCTCGGCGCTCTCCATCTGGCTGGCGATGGTCCGCTTCCAGATCAGCTCGTAGAGCCGCGCCATGTCAGGCTCCAGAGCCCGTTCCACCTGCTGCGGGGTGCGGGCGAGGTCGGTGGGCCGAATCGCCTCGTGCGCCTCCTGGGCGTTGCGCGCCTTGGTAGTGTAGCGCCGGGGGGACTGGGGCACATAGGCCTGGCCGTAGGTCTTGCCGATGACGCTGCGGGCGGCGGTGATCGCCTCTTCCGCCATCTGCACGCCGTCGGTTCGCATATAGGTGATGAGGCCCACCGTCTCGCCGCCGATATCCACACCTTCATAGAGACGCTGCGCGAGCTGCATCGTGTGCTTGGACGAGAAGCCGAGCTTGCGGGACGCCTCCTGCTGGAGGGTGGAGGTGATGAACGGTGGCTGCGGGTTGCGCCGCGCCGGCTTGCTCTCGACGCTGCGGATGGTGAAGCGGCCGTTGCGCAGGGCGGCGACGATGCGATTGGCAGTGGTGCCATCGCCGATCTCCAGCCGGTCGAGACGGCGGCCGTCGATCTCGGCCAGGCGGGCGTCGAACGGCTCGCCCGCCTTGGTGCGCATGGCGGCCTCGATGCTCCAGTATTCCTGGCGCTTGAAGCGCTCGATCTCGATCTCGCGGGCGCAGACGAGCCGGAGGGCGACCGATTGCACTCGCCCGGCCGAGCGCGCGCCCGGCAGCTTGCGCCACAGCACCGGCGACAGGGTGAAGCCGACGAGATAGTCCAGCGCGCGGCGGGCGAGATAGGCTTCGACCAGATCGTCATCGATCTCGCGCGGGTTGCGAATCGCTTCCGAGACCGCCGACTTCGTCACCGCGTTGAAGGCTACCCGCTCGACGCGCTTGTCCTTGAGCAGGCCCTTCTTCTTCAGCACCTCGAGGACATGCCAGGAGATGGCCTCACCCTCGCGATCCGGGTCGGTCGCCAGGATCAGCTTGGGGGAAGACTTGAGGGCGCGGGCAATGTCGTCCAGCCGCTTCTTGGCTTTGGCGTCCACCTCCCAGGACATGGCGAAGTCTTCGTCGGGACGGACGGAGCCGTCCTTCGCCGGCAGATCGCGCACATGGCCGAAGGAAGCGAGCACGGTGTAGTCGCTCCCGAGATACTTGTTGATGGTCTTGGCCTTGGCCGGCGATTCGACGACGACAACGGTCATGAAGCTTCCAGTCAGAGATTAGCAGGCTTTGCTGCTCGCGATCGGACTAGACTCCAAGGAGGCCAGCCTCGATGCGGTTCAGCGGATCGAAATGGCTATGCAGCAACCAAACCGCAAGCCCTGTCGAGCAAAACGGCATCGCCGCTCATACCGGTTGAACCGGGTTCCGGCAAGCCGGCGCATTTTTCCGAACCCTTTTTGACAAGCGTCGGCCATGTTCCGAAGCCACACTCCGGGCTTAAGCAAGTTGCCCATCCAGCCCAAACCGAAATAGCGGATGTGTTGGGGAAGGTTGTCTCCTTCCGCGATTATTATACGCTCATGACAATCACTGGTTGGGTGTACGATCTCTTGCGGTGTGTGGCGGCCGGGGGTTGATCCGGCCGCCAGGAACCAGGATGCGCCCCAATCGGGGCGCATGTCTTAATGGAAACGAGGCGCGGATAATGACAACAAAGCCTTATGTGTTTGCGACGGCAGGTCAGGCGGCGTTCGGCACTGAACCGGGCTCCAGCAGAGGGGCATCGGCCAGCCGGCGTCCCGCACCCATGCGGCCGACGCCGCCCGGCGGGCAGTGCGATGCGGCGGTGGTGGAATATATCGCCGACATGGCGCTGTCCCTGCGGGATATGTCGGCGGAGGCGAACCAGCCCTTCCTGGGCTATCTTCTGGAAATGGTGTTCCAGGAAGCCCATAACGAGGCGCTGAAGCTGCGGTTTGCCGCGGCCAAGCAATGCGCGGTGCATCAGGCCTGACCGGTCTCAAGCGTCGATGGCCTCCACGCGCAGCACCACCATGCGGCCGTCGGCGCGGCTGAGCTTGCCGGCAAGCTCGAGTTCCAGCAGCACCACGTGGAGCACGCCCAGGTCGACGCCGGCCTCGCGGATCAGCACATCGAGCGGGATGGGCGTCGTGCCGAGCAAGCTGATGATCCGGCGGCGGTCGGCCTCGGCAATTTCCGGCTCCTGCGGCTCCGGCTCCGGCATGCCGCTGAGCGGCTGCGCTTGGCGGTCATCATGCCCGGCAAAGCCGCCGTCCTTGGGCGGCTTCGCCATGGGATCCAGCGCCTCGGCCACATCCTTGGCGGATGTGACCAGCATGGCGCCGCGCCGAATCAGACCGTTGGTACCGGCGGCGCGCGGGTCGAGCGGCGAACCCGGGACGGCGAAGACCTCGCGGCCCTGCTCGACCGCCAGCCGGGCGGTGATCAATGACCCCGAGCGTTCCGCCGCCTCCACCACGACCACGCCGAGGGCGAGCCCGGCGATCAGCCGGTTGCGGCGGGGGAAGTGCTTGGCCTGGGGCTGGGTGCCCGGCATCATTTCGGTGAGGAGCAGGCCCTTCTCGCCGATTTCTGCGGCAAGGGCCGCATTCTCGGGCGGGTAAATCACATCGATGCCGCCGGCCAGCACCGCGATGGTGCCGGTTGCAAGGCTCGCCTCATGGGCGGCTGTGTCGATGCCGCGGGCGAGACCGGACACGACAGCGAAGCCCATGTGGCCGAGGTCGGCGGCGAAACGGCGGGCCAGGGTGCGTCCGGCGGCGGACGCATTGCGCGAGCCGACGATCGCCACAGCCGCCTTCTCCAGAAGCGCGGCTTGACCCTTCACGCAGATCAGCGGCGGTGCCGCATCGAGAGCGCGCAGCAGGGCAGGGTAGCCCGGGTCGCGATGGGCGATGAAACGTGCGCCGGCGCGCTCGGCGGCCTCAAGCAGCCGCTCGGCCTGTTCCAGCGAGCACAGACGCAAAGGCCCCCTATGGCCGCCGCGGGCCGACAGCTCCGGTAGCTTCTCCAGCGCACGCCGCGCCGAGCGATAGCGTTCCATGAGGGCGTGGAAGGTCGCCGGCCCAACGTTCTCGCTGTTGGACAGGCGCAGCCAGTCGAGCAGTTCGGCCCGCGATATCGATTCCTTCGCCATGACGCCCCCCGGTCGCCAGGGTGCCTTTCGTCAAGATGAAAGCACCCGCCCCACGGCCTTGCGTCACTTGCCGAGCTTGATCTTGGATTCCTCGCCGCGCCACAACCGTGCGATGTTCTCGTGGTGGGCGGCGATGACAATCAATCCCATGATGACGGCGGTGAGGCCAGGCCAGCTGCCATCAGATGCCGCGCAGGCCACCGCTGTCAACGCCGTTGCGGTCATGCCGCCCATGGAGGAGTAGCGGGTGACGTAGACGACCGCGATCCACAGCACGAGGAAAAGCAGCCCGAGCGGCCAGGCAAAGCCGAACATGACGCCCAGAAAGGTGGCAACGCCTTTGCCGCCTTTGAATCGCAGCCATACTGGAAACAGATGGCCGAGAAAGGCGGCCAACCCTGCCACGGCCGCGCCTTCCGGGCCCCAGCGCCAGCCGACCAGCACCGGGAGCGTGCCCTTCAGCGCATCGGCCACCAGGGTCGCGGCGGCGAGCATCTTGGAGCCGGTGCGCAGCACGTTGGTGGTGCCGATGTTGCCGGAGCCGATCTGCCTGATATCGCCGTGGCCAGCGAACCGGGTGATGATCAGGCCGAAGGGGATCGACCCGCAGAGATAGCCGAACAGGGCCAGCAATGCCGCAGACGCAAGGGGGAGTGACCAGGTTAGGTCCATGGGGCTTGGCTCACGCCGTGCTGCGGGCGAAGACGAGGTGGCCTGCGACCACCGTCTGCACCACGCAGCCCTCCAGCACCCGGTGCTCGAAAGGCGAATTCTTCGACTTGGATTTGAGCGTCTCGGCCTCGACGCGCCAAGACTGGTGCGGCGCGACCAAGGCGAGGTCGGCGGGCGCGCCGGGGCGAAGGCTGCCGATGCCGAGCCGCAAGATACGGGCGGGCGCCGTGCTCAGCGCATCGATCAAGCGGGGCAGAGGCACAGCGCCGTCATGAACGAGCCCGAGCAGGGCCGGCAGCATGGTCTCAAGCCCGATGGCCCCGAATTCCGCCTCGCTGAACGGCAGCCGCTTGGTGTCGGGCTCCTGTGGATCATGGCTCGATACGATCACGTCGATTGTGCCGGCCGCAACGCCCGCCACCAGCGCCTGCCGGTCCGCTTCGGTGCGCAAGGGGGGCGCCAGCTTGAAGAAGGTGCGGTAGGCGCCGATGTCGTTCTCGTTCAGCACGAGATGATTGACGGAGACGCCGCAGGTGACAGGCAGCCCTCGCGCCTTGGCTTGGGCGATGAGCTCGACAGAGGCCGCGCAGGAGATCTGCGCCGCGTGATAGCGGGCGCCGGTGAGCTCGACCAGGCGCAGGTCGCGCTCCAGCATGATGACCTCGGCGGCGGTGGGAATGCCCGGCAGGCCCAGGCGGCTTGCGACCTCGCCCTCGTTCATCACGCCGCCGGCGGCGAGCTCCCGCTCCTCCACGTGCTGCACCACCAGCATGTCGAAATCGCGGGCATAGGAGAGGGCGCGGCGCAGCACCCGGGCGTTGGTGACACAGCGGTTGCCGTCCGTGACCGCCACGGCGCCGGCCTCCTGCAGCAGGCCGATCTCGGTCATCTGCTCGCCGGCCAGTTTCTTGGTCAGCGCCGCCATTGGCGCCACGCGAACGATGGCCGTGTCGCGCGCGCGCCGCAGAATGAAATCGACCAGGGCGGCATCGTCGATCACCGGGTCGGTGTTCGGCATGACAATGATGGTGGTGACCCCACCGGCCGCGGCGGCTTCGGAGGCGGAGGCGAGGGTCTCCCGGTGCTCGGCGCCGGGCTCGCCGGTGAACACGCGCATGTCCACCAAGCCCGGCACGAGGATGAGGCCGCTGGCGTCGATATGCGGAATGTCGCCGAGGCCGTCCGGCACGACCTCGGGCCCGCAGGCGGCGACCTGGCCGCCATCGACGAGAATGCCGCCTCTGCCCTGCATTCCAGCGGAGGGATCGACGATCTCGGCATTAACATAGGCGTAGGGGCCCTGGGCCGGTGGCAAGATGATCGCCGCGCTCATGGCTCAGGTCCGCCTTGCGTATAAGCGCCGATGGCCGGGTCGCGGCGTCCATGGAAGCCAGGCGGAGACGATGGCGGGGCGCTCGGCAGGTTGCGTGCCAGCGCATCGAGCACGGCCATGCGAACGGCGACCCCCATCTCCACCTGTTCGCGGATGACGCTTTGCACACCGTCGGCCACGGCGCTGTCGATCTCAACCCCGCGATTCATCGGGCCGGGATGCATGACCAGCGCATCCGGCTTGGCATGGGCGAGCTTGGCCGCGTCCAGGCCGAAATAGCGATAATATTCCCGCACCGACGGCACGAAGGCGCCGTTCATGCGCTCGAGCTGCAGGCGCAGCATCATCACGATATCGCAATCCTTGAGGCCGTCCTCCATGCGGGAAAAGACCTGCACGCCGAACCGCTCGATTGCGTAGGGCAAGAGCGACCGGGGCGCTATCACCCGCACGCTGGCGCCGAGCAGCTGCAGCAGCAGGATGTTGGAGCGGGCCACCCGGCTGTGCAGGATGTCGCCGCTGATCGCGACGGTAAGACCCTCGATATTGCCCTTGCGGCGGCGGATGGTCAGCGCGTCCAGCAGGGCCTGGGTGGGATGCTCATGGGCGCCGTCGCCGGCGTTGATGACGGCACAGCCTACCTTCTGCGCGAGCAGCTCGGCCGCCCCGGCGGAGGAGTGGCGCATCACCAGGAGGTCGGGATGCATGGCATTGAGGGTCACGGCCGTGTCCAGCAGGGTTTCGCCCTTGGACACGGACGAGCCCTTCACCGACATGTTCATCACGTCGGCACCGAGCCGCTTGCCCGCCAGCTCGAACGAGCTCTGGGTCCTGGTGGACGGCTCGAAGAACAGGTTGATCTGGGTGCGCCCGCGCAGGACGGACTGTTTCTTCTCACCCTGCCGATTGAGCTCCACATAGCTGTCGGCCAGGTCGAGCAGCTGCATGACTTCCGACGCCGATAAGCCATCGATGCCCAGCAGATGCGGCTGAGAGAGGATCGGCGCGGGTTGGACGGTGTCGGGACTCATTTAAAGTTGGTTCTATAGAACCGGCTTGTGCCTGCTTCAAGACGCTTGCATGAGAAATGCCGCGGCTAATTGCGTGGACGGCTATTGTCGGCAAAGAGCCGGAGTCGATCGAGCACGCCTTGCAGGATGTAGGCAGCCGCGAGCTTGTCGACGACCTCCGCCCGCCGGGCGCGGCTCGAATCCGCTTCAAGCAGCGTGCGGGTCACGGCGGCGGTGGACAGGCGCTCGTCCCACAGCAGGATGGGTAGCGGGGTGAGTTGCGCAAGATTGCGCATGAAGGCGCGTGTCGCCTGGGCGCGTGGCCCCTCGGTCCCGTTCATGTTGACCGGGAGCCCGAGCACGATGCCGCCCGCCGGCTCTTCGCTCAGGATGGCGAGCAAGCGCGCGGCGTCGTGGGTGAACTTGGTGCGCCGGATGGTTTCGCGCGGGCTGGCGATCGTGCGGGTTGCATCCGACATCGCCACGCCGATCGTCTTTGTGCCGAGATCAAGCCCCATCAGGCGCGCGCCCGGTTCAAGCAGGCGGCCGAACGCCTCTATGGTCAGATCACCCGCCGTTCTGCTGCTCATGGCACTCCGATAAGCTCATGGTTGAAAAGCCGGATGCTTCCGCTAGGTTGGCTTGGTCCTGGAGCGGAGCTGCCGTCGGGCCTTGCACGACCGTGCGGTTCCCGCTCTTCCTTGCCACAGAGATGATTGGGATCCGCACATGAAAATCACCTGGCTCGGGCATTCCGCTTTCCGTATCGAGACCGGATCGAGCGTTCTGCTGATCGATCCCTTCCTCGCGGCGTTCAATGGGGATGCGGCCCAGGCGACGCGAGGCACGACCCATATCGCCCTGACGCACGGCCATGACGACCACGTGGGCGATACCGTCTCCATTGCCAAGGCCAACAACGCGACCGTCATCGCAGTCTACGAGCTCGCCGTCTACCTCCAGAACAAGGGGGCGCCGGCGGCCGAATATGCCAATACGGGTGGCACGATCACCACGCCGGATTTCGATGTGACGTTCGTGCGGGCGGACCACTCCTCCTCCACCACCGGCAGCAACGGGGACACGATCTATCTCGGCAACCCCTGCGGCCTGGTGGTCACGACCCGCGAGGGCAAGACCATCTACCACATGGGCGATACCGACATCTTCAGCGACATGGCGCTGATCGCCGAGATCCACAAGCCCGACATCGGCATCGTCCCCATAGGCGACCGTTTCACCATGGGCCCCAAGGTGGCGGCGCTGGCCTGCACCAAGTTCTTCGATTTCTCCGTGATCCTGCCTGCGCACTACAAGACGTTCCCGCTATTGGTTCAATCACCTGATTCCTTCATTGAGGCGCTCGGGCCGCAAGGAAACAAGGTGAACGCCCTGGCGAGCGGCGAGAGCATCACGGTGTAGGGCGGTCCCACGTCATGAGCGAAGCGAGGGGAAGACGCAAGGGCGGCGGCGCGGGGCGCAAGGCCGATGCGATCACGGCCGCATCGTCCGATAGCGCTCCGGCCAAGGCCACGAAGCGGAAATCCCGTGAGGGCAAGGCTGAACCGGCCAAGGTCGGGGCGACCTCTCGTGCCGAGGCGGGCCAAAGAGCGGCTCGGCCTGCAGCAAATCGCAGGTCAGCCCCTGCCGAGCCTCGACGGGAGGCGGCCAAAGCCGAGCGCCACGAGCGGCCGGTCGGCCCGCGGGTTGATCCGCTGCCCCCCGGGCGGGCTCCGGACGGACGCATCCTGTTCGGGCGGACGGTGACGCTGGAGCCGATCGATGCGGTGCGGCACGGCGCGGCTTTGTTCGAGGCATCCCACGGCGGGGCAGATCCGGAGGGGGCCCTCTGGACGTACATGGGCTATGGCCCATGGCCGGGGCTTGCCGGCTTCCTCGGCTGGCTGACGGGGCAGATGCCCAGCACCGACCCGCGTTACTACGCCATCGTGCCGCGCAAGACGCGGAAGGCTGCCGGCATGGCGTCCTATCTCAATATCCGGCCCGAGGCGGGGGTGATCGAGATCGGCCATATCTGGCTCGCCCCCAGCTTGCAGAAGACACGGGAGGCCACCGAGGCGATCTTCCTGCTCATGCGCCATGCCTTCGAGGACCTAGGCTGCCGGAGGCTCGAATGGAAATGCGATGCGCTCAATGCCGCTTCGCGCGCCGCGGCGCGCCGCTTCGGCTTCACCTTCGAGGGCGTTTTCCGCAAGCATATGATCGTGAAGGGCCGCAGTCGCGATACCGCCTGGTTCTCCATCACCGATGATGAGTGGCCTGAGATCCGGAACGGCTTCACCCGCTGGCTCGCCGACGACAATTTCGACGGCGCCGGCCGGCAGAAGCAGCCGCTCTCGCGCATGATGCCACGCGACTAGGCCGACGCTTCAGTCCTAGCCCTGCCGTTCGCAATTCCAGACACGCTCCGCAGCCAGAGGCCGTGGAGTCGTAAGCATATTGCTGTTTTTCCAAAGAAAGCGCATACACTTGGCGCAATGATCTGAATTGTTCGATATGTAGAACACCGTGATCCTGAGGAATGCGACCGATGTCAACGCGCCGACGCCGCATGGGCGGCGAGCATGCGGAAAATGAAATTGCGCCGGCTCTGGGAAAGACCATTCAGCGGCTGCGCAAAGCCTACAACATGTCGCTGGGGGAGCTCTCGGAGCAGTCCGGGGTGGCGAAGTCGATCATCTCGCAGATCGAGCGCAACGAGACGAACCCGACCATCGGCACGGTCTGGCGCCTGTCGCGGGCGCTGGACATCACACTGGATGAAGCGCTGAAGGCGGACAGCCGGGAGAATTTCCTCCAGCACCAGACCCGGGCGGGCATCCCCATGCTCACCAGCGAGGACGGTCTGTGCACGCTCTATATTATCGGCGCGCTCGGGCTGGTCGAAGTGTTTCAAGTCTATGATTTCCATGCCAAGCCCGGCGGCGTGCTCGAATCGGAGCCCCATCAGGCCGGATCGGAGGAGCACCTCTCTGTCCTGTCGGGGATGCTATCGGTGACGGTCGACGGCGAGACGCGCGAGATCAAGACGGGCGAGACCCTGCGCTACCGGGGCGACCGTGCCCATCGGATCCAGAACACCGGTGATGATGACGCCCATGCCACGATGGTGGTCGTGCTGCGGCCGCCGGTGCCGGAGGAAAGGCGGTAGGATCCGCGGCGGGGCCGGCCGGGAGCCCCATGGCACTTTACGGGAGCAGCGCCTATGCCAATCCTGTCCGATATCAAGAACTATATCGGCGGCCGCTATGTCGATTCGGCGGGAACGGAGCGGTTCGAGACACGCAATCCGGCAACGGGCGAGGTGCTGGCGATTGTCGAGCAGGCCGTTGCTTCTGACCTCGGGGCGGCTTTGCAGTCCGCTCGCGCCGGATTTTCAACTTGGCGGCAGAAGACGGGCGCGGAGCGGGGCCGCATCCTGCGCCGAGCTGCCGACATTCTGAGGGCGCGCAATGAGGAGCTGGCCCGGCTCGAAGTGCTCGATACCGGCAAGCCTTGGCAGGAGGCCATCGCCGTAGACGTTTTGTCCGGCGCCGATTGCCTGGACTATTTCGGGGGCATTGCCGCAGCCATTCATGGCGACCACTTCCAGCTCGGGTCCAACTTCGCCTATACGAGGCGGGAGCCGCTCGGCGTGTGCGCCGGCATCGGTGCCTGGAACTATCCGCTGCAGATCGCGTGCTGGAAAGCGGCGCCGGCCCTGGCCTGCGGCAATGCGATGCTCTTCAAGCCGGCCGAGCTCACGCCGATCACCGCCGCCAAGCTGGCGGAGATCTTCACGGAGGCCGGCCTTCCAGACGGGGTGTTCAACGTCGTGCAGGGGGATGCCCGGGTTGGCCGCTGGCTCACCACCTCACCGGGCATCGCCAAGGTCTCCCTGACCGGTGAGGTAGGCACGGGAAAGGCGGTGATGGCGGCCGCGGCGGATACCCTCAAGCATGTCACGCTCGAGCTCGGCGGCAAATCGCCGATCATCGTGTTCGACGATGCCGATCTGGACGCGGCGGTCTCCGGCGCGATCCTCGGGAATTTCTATACCCAGGGGGAGATCTGCTCCAACGGCACCCGCGTCTTCGTGCAGCGCCCGGTGCTCGATGAATTCTTGGACCGGCTTGCCAGGCGGGCCGAGCGGATCCGAATCGGGGACCCAATGGATCCGGAGACCCAGATGGGCGCCCTGATCTCGGAAGAGCATGGCCAGAGGGTGATGGCCTATATCGAGGCCGGTACACGCGAGGGCGCGCGCCTTGTCTGTGGCGGCCGGCGCGCCTCCGTGCAAGGCTGCGAATGCGGCTGGTTCATCGAACCTACCGTGTTCGCCGACTGCCGGGACGACATGACCATCGTGCGCGAGGAAATCTTCGGGCCGGTGATGACCGTTCTTGCCTTCGAGGGCGAAGAGGAGGTGATCGCGCGCGCCAACGATACAATCTTCGGACTGTCTGCCGGCGTGTTCACCCGGGACCTGAGCCGCGGGCACCGGGTCATCGCCGCGCTCGACGCCGGAACCTGCTGGATCAACACCTATAACGTGACCCCGATCGAGATCCCGTTCGGCGGCTTCAAGCAGTCCGGCATCGGCCGGGAGAATTCCTTGGCCGCGATCGAGCATTACACCCAGCTCAAGACCGTCTATGTGGAGACAGGCAAGCTCGCTGCGCCCTACTGAGCACGCTCATGCAGGGCCGCGTTGACGTTGCGGAACATTTGCTTGACCGCGGCGTTCTCCCGGCATGATGACCGACCGAGACAACCATTCAGAGCAAGAGAGCACGCCGGTCCTTACGCCCAATGAGGCCCGGCAGGCCGAACCGCGGCACAATGTCAGGATTGTGCTGTTTACCGCTTTGATACTAATCGTTGTTTGTTTCTCGATATTGTACTTCTCATATCAGTGAGGACAGGTGATCCCGCTGCATCTCCGGGAAGGAAAGACCAGCCGTCGCGGCACAGTATCGAGAGAGATTCGGCGGATGCTGCCTGTACGTTCCTACCCCGTGACGCTTCGACGATGAACCAGGAAGAGCAGATTCAACACCTGGTTACCGCTGTCGAATGCGCGAGGATGTCGGTGTTCGTGCAGGACCGACATCTCCGCTATGTCTGGGTGATCAATCCGCCACTTGGCCTGGAGGCATCCGCCATTCTCGGCCGCACCGACGAAGAGCTGTTCAACAAGTCCACGGTCGCCCAGCTCGAGCCGATCAAGCACAAGGTGATGCTGACCGGCCGCAGGCGGCGGGATGACATCTTCGTCGACCTGCCGTCGGGTGAGCGCCGTTGGTACACGATCTGTGTGGATCCGTTCCGAAGCGCGGACGGGAAAGTGGTCGGCGTGAGCGGGTCATGGACCGACGTGACCGAGCAGCGGCGGCTAGACGAGCGGGTGCTGATGCTCATGCGCGAGGTGGCGCATCGGTCGAAGAACATGCTGTCTATCGTGCAGGGGCTGGCCAACCAGACCGCGAAAACGAGCGCGAATGTCCGCGATTTCGTGGGCAAGTTCACGGGCCGGCTGCTGTCGCTCGGGCATGCTCAGGATCTGCTTACGGCAACCGATTGGAAGGGGGCGTCGATCGCCGAGCTGGTCAAGGTCCAGCTCGGGCCCTATCTCGACGCTTACGGCAGCCGGATCCATACGCGGGGCCGACGGCTGATGCTCAAATCCAATGCCGCCCAGTATCTCGGCCTGGCTCTGCATGAACTCGTCACCAATGCGGTCAAGCATGGAACGTTGTCCGAGCCTGGAGGGCACGTGTCGGTGGCCTGGCGCCTGGCGACCTCAAAGCGGGACGGCGAACTCTATTTCGTACTGGTGTGGAGCGAACGCGGCCGGGAAAAGCCGGTTTCCGACTGGCAAGGGGATGCCGGCGGATTCGGCCGGACGATGCTGACCAAGATCGCGCCGCAGGCGGTCCAGGGGGAAGCATCGATCCGGTTTCGGCCGGAAGGCATCATCTACCGGCTGACCGCGCCTCTCGAAGAGATCGTGGTCAATGGATGGGCCTACTACAAGGGCACCCAGCCGAAGTCAGGCAATCCACCGGAGACACCGGGCTGAGCGCGCCCCGCGGCCCCGCGCCGGGCGCGGGCTTAGAAGAAGAACCACGCGCCGAACTGGCCGCGCACATTGTCGTCACGCCTTATTCTGCCGGCATCCGCAATGTGGTGGTATTCGCGTTCGCCATAGATGATTTCCCAGCCGAGGTGCAGCTCGTTGACGGGCTTCCAGATGATATTGCCATGGAAGCTCATGACCTCGCGGACGATCTCGCCGGAGCCCACGCCGCCTCTCAGAATGCCGCCCTTGATGTCTTCGCGGTCCGCTACGACCATGCCCCAGCCGAAGTTGAAGCTGGTGGTTTCGGTGAGCGGCACGCCAACGCCCGCGAAGAGACCGAGCGCCGATATGAGAGAGATGTGGCCGGTGTCCTGGTGGACCCAATAGGCAGGTCCGTTGCCGGCGATGTAGTTGCCGGCGCCGTTGCCGTAGATGACGCTGGTTGAGAAGGTGGCGTAATCGGCAAGATTGATCGTGGCGGCGCCCTGGATCACCCAGCCCAGCGCGTCGTCGCTGCGGATGGCGCCACGGCGCCGGGTGGTCTCAAAGTAGCGGGTTGCGCCGGAGACGAGGAACTTGTGCCCGCCGGCCGCGTCGTATTGCCAGCGCGCGGCAAAATCGGCCATGACGTCGTTGTGGCCGAACCCGTTGAGCCAGTCGCCTTCCCCCGTCGGATCTTCCGCCGAGATGGCAAAGACGTGGGGGCCGTCCCGATAGGTCAATCTGACCTGGCCCACGCGGCTCGTGCCGATCAGGCCTGCGGGGCCGAAGAAGTCCACAGTGGTTATGCCTGTGATGAGCGACATGAAATTGCGCCAGGTCTGGCCAGCACCGAACGTCCAGTTCGGCGTCATGTCCCATTCTCCCCAGGCATGCCGCAACCGGAAGTCGGTATTGCCATATGCGCCGCCACTGAAGAAGTCGCCCTCGATCAATGTGCGAATCTGGCCGATTTCCGTGTCCGACTTCGATTGGATGCGGAAGCGCGATTGGCGGGCGTGCAGCCGGAGATGTCTGTGATGCCGCCGGAAATCCAGGTCGCTGTAAGCGAAATAGTCGCCGACGTCTCGCTTGAAGTCGTAGATGAAGTCACCCTTCACATAGCCGGATATGGTGACCTCGTGGACTGGAACAGGAAAGTCTGCGCTTGGGGTGACAGCGATCGTGAAGCCCCGCGCGGTCGGTATCGATTCGCCGGCACGGTCGACGGTCCAATCCGAGGCGGTATCAGTTCCACGATAATAGGTAATCAGGCCCGCTCCCTCGGGAACGGCTGCTGCGCGGGGCGCTGTCGCCTCCAGCTCGGCTATTCGGTTCTCGAGCGCGGCGAGCTCAGCCTTGAGCGCGGAAAGCTCATCGGCTTGGCCGATAGCGGTCATGGTGCACAACGCGGCGCCGGCGAGCGCCATAGTCCTGACCCTGTGCTCTACGTCCATCTGCTATCCTCCGCGTTGTTTTCCCCGACGCACCCTTCGGGCGTATTATTCGGTGAACACAACTTATGCGAGAATAAGACAGATGGGAGGATTTTTTAACGGAAATTAGCGTAAATTCCTCGCTTCCTTTGCCCACGTGCTTGGAAAGCCACAACTGTGGCGGTCGCGATATGGGCTGCTAAAAGAAGAACCAAGCCCCGAACTGACCGCGGAGATCGCTGGCCTTGAGATGTCGAGGCGGCGGAGGCGGATCGATCAGCGGATCGCCAGCCGCCCAGTATTTCCTTTGAGCCCACATCACTTCCCACCCCAGGCGGATCTGCTCAATCGGCTCCCAGATGAAGTTCGCATGCAGGCTCTTCGTTTCGCTGGTAAAGGTGCCGTCAGCTGGGTCATCGCCACCAAGGTTGTAGTCGACAGCCCTCTGCAAGGCCGAGGCCTTTGGCTTCGCATAACCGGCTCCGACATTGATGCTGGTCGTGTCGGAGAGGTAGACGCGGGCGCCCGCGAAGAAACCCCAAGCGGGAAGGACGTGGGCTTTGCCGGTGTCTTCGAACCAAGCGGCTGCAGTGCCGCCCATGAGATAGGAGCCAAGGCCCGTGCCGTAGGTCACCGCGGCCGACAGAACGGCGAGATCGCCAAGATTGAGGCTGGCTCCGGCATGGACGCCCCACCCGAGCGCGTGATCCTTTTCCGGCATGTCTGCCGGGGAGGAGAAGTAGCGGCCGAGGCCCGAGACATAAAAGGCTGACCCGCCCGGCACCTTGTATTCTACCCGTCCGGCCAGATCGGGCACCCTATCCGCGATAAGGTTGACGCTTGAATTCTCGGCCGAGATGGCGAATTCGAGCGGGCCGGATCTGTGGGTCAAACGGACCTGCGGGGCGAAGGGTTTGCTGGCCAGTCCAGCCGGCCCGTTCTCGTCAACTGTGATAAAGCCGGAAACCGGCGGGACGAAATTTCGCCAATACTGGCCCGCGCCAAAGATGGCGCCATTGACCGGCTCCCACTCGCCCCAGGCATGGCGTAGGCGAAGCGCGGGATCGCTCGAGGTTCCGCCGAAGAAATCCCCTTCGATCATCGCGCGGAAATAGCCGATGTCCGTATCCGACCGCGCCTGCACGCGCAGCCTCGACTGCCGGGCGTGCACTCTGGTGTGCTTGAGCCGATAGTCGTCCGCGAAGAGTTTTTCGAATTGGAATATGTCGCCCAGATCGTGCCTGGTGTCGTAGATCACGTCGCCTTTCACATAACCTGACAAGATGATCTCGGCGACGTGTTCGTCGGCAGGCAAATCCGCGGCGGGCTTCACCATTGTCGTGCCGGTCCGTTCTTGCTGGGAAGGTGTCAGACCGAAATAGCGCGCGGAGGGGATCGTGCTGGCATTCCGCTTCAACAGCCAGTTGGGCACGTAACGGCTCCAGCCAGAAGCGGCACTTGCATTCTCCTCCTGGACGGGTGACGAAGAGCCCGGAGAGGAAAGGCCGATGTCGTCGGCACCACTCGGTGTGGAGATTGCGACTAACGCGACGCACGAAAGAGCATTGCGGAGCAACAACCGGCTACCCATTGAAATCACCTCGTGTGGACCAACAACTGATTAAAAATCGCGAAACAGGTAAATATGCACGCTTAGATTGTATCGGTTATAGGAAAATAACCATAATAGTTGGTAAACAGCTGCAGATGCTGTCGCAGAAAGCCGGTTTGTCAGCTGAGAAACGCGCTGACGGCAGCTAAAGCCGCAGGCTCGTCGAGAAAGGGCGCATGTCCGCGCCCGGGGATGGTCAGCGACTGCACAGTGGGCCGCCGGGCCGTCATGCGGCGCAAGGTGAGGGGGGACAGGAGGTCCGAATGCTCGCCCCGCAGCACCAGAACGGGGCGCGCGGCCAAGAGTTTGAACGGCGCCCACAAGGTCGGCAGTGGGACGACGCCGGAGACCGCGGCCTTCAGCAGCGACTCGTCGGGCAAGGCATGGGCCAGCGCCGGATCATAGTCGAGGACTGGGTATCCGCCTTGGTCCCGGTAGATCCGCTCGGCAAAGGCTGCCCAATCCGCAGGCCCAAATCCGGAGATCTCGGGGTGTGCGCGGGCAAGATCGGCGATCGCCGTGCTCCAGTCCTGGGCCGGCTGCCGCCCGACATAGGATTTTATGCGCAAAAGGCCTTGCGCCTCGATCACGGGGCCGATGTCGTTCAGCACGCAGCGGCGGATGAGGCCAGGGCTGGCGGCCGCCGCCAGCATCGCGATGATCCCGCCGCGCGAGGTGCCGACCAGGTCAACCACGCCGATCCTCAGAAGCGTGAGAAGCTGGATGGTGTCCTGCAACTCGACCTGAGGCGTGTAAAGCCGCCAGTCACCGTAATCAGAGCGGCCGCGACCGCGGTAATCCGGCACGATGACGCGCCGGCCGCTTTCGGCGAGCACAAGGGCCAGAGCGTGGAAGTCCTTGGCGTTGCGCGTGAGACCGGCGAGGCACAGCACGGGTGGCGCACTTGCCTGCTCCGGTCCGTAATCGCGGGCAACGAGCTTCAGGCCGTCGGCGCTGCGGTAGGTGACCAGGCGCCAGGGCAGGGCATTCATGCCCGAGGCATCCACGCCCGAGGCATCCACGCCCGAGGCATTTTTGCCCGAGGCATCCATGCCGCCCTCCTCATCACCGGCAGGTGATCAGGCTGGCGATGGATGTTATGTTGTTGCACTCCGCTGCGGCTGGGGCAACGCTTTCCTCCGGCTGTTCGGGTGCGCCGACGGCGGTCGTCACCGGCGCGGTCGTCGAGGCTGTCATCGGCACGGCTCCGCCGCGCGAGATCTCGGCGATCATGCCGCGCATTTCCCGTGGCGCCAGGCGCGAGCGATAGACCATCACGTTCGCCATGATCTTCTGCACGTATTCCCGCGTCTCCTGGAAGGGGATCGCTTCGACCCAGTCGATGGGATCGATTTCGCCTTTGCGCGGATCGCCGAAACGGGCGTTCCATTCGCTTACCCGGCGCGGGCCCGCATTATAGGCCACCAGGGTCATGATGTACGATCCACCGAACCCTTCCACCAAGTCGCTCAAATGGGCTGTGCCGAGCGTCAGGCTGTAGACAGGATCGGTGAGCTTGCTCGGCTGGAAACTCTGCTTGTGCTGGCGGGCAACCATCTGCGCCGTGCCCGGCATGATCTGCATCAGGCCCCGGGCGCCGGCGCCGCTTACCGCGACCGGGTTGAACTCGCTTTCCTGGCGGATGACCGCGTACATCAGGGCAGGGTCGACCGGCGTCGTGATCGGCTTGATCCTGGGGATGGCGTTCACGGGATAAGCGAAGCCGCCGAGATCATAGCCCTTGCGGTGCGCCAGGCGCGCGGTGCGCAACGCCAGATGAGGCGATTTCAGTCGCCAGGCAATGGTGGCAATTGCCGCGGCCTCCTCGTGGCTTTTGGCATTGCTCGTCGCGGCGCTGAAGAACTGGGGCAGCAGGCTGTTATACCCTGCATTGGCCAAGAGCTGCGCGGCAGCCATGAGGTCGTTGGACCGGCTCACCCTGGCGATCGTGCTGTCGGAGACTTCCGGTGCGCCGCCGACTGGCAGCGGCTGGGCGCCGTGTCCCAAGCGATCGCGAGCGAGAAGGCCGTAATAGGTATAGTGGTGCCGCGCGGCCGCGGCGAAATGGGCCTGGGCGCCGCCCTGATCGCCGAGGGCCAGCTTGGTGCGGCCGAGCCAATATTCCGCCTGGGCGATGCGCTCGTCATACTTGGCGCTGCGGCGCAGCTGTTCGAAATGCGGCAAGGCCTGGCGCGGGTTCTTCAGGTAGCGCAAGGAGATCCAGCCGGCGAGGAACTCGCCTTCCTGCAGTCCGGAGCCCTCCTCATGCCCGTGGGACCGCACCAGCTTGTAGGCTTCGGCCCAGGCCTGCGGCGAATTGGGCGTCAGGGCGTAGCGCGCGAGCAGACGCTTCTCGACCCACCAGGCATAGGGGGCATCCAGCTCACCGGGCTTGGGATTGACGGTTACCGCAATCTGGCGCGCCTTCTCCTCCTGGCCGGCCCGGCGATAATAGCGCACCAGCGGGTACAGGGCGACGGGCTGGCTACGCAGGCTGGCCGGCAGGCTGCTCAGCAGCTTGAGGCCGGCTGGCGAGCCGTCGAACAGTGCCTTGGCGGCCTGCACGAGCCGAACGTGATCGCTGGAGATGCGGGCGGCGGTGCGCGCCGCAGCCGCCGGCTCCTGCTCGTAGATCTGGCGGACAAGCCGGCGCCGATGGTCGCTGTCGGTGATGAGCGCACCGAACTCAGCAAGCACCTTCTTCTCGCCATCGGCGGAGAAATCGGTTTCGCGCCAGGCCTTGCCCGCCCAGCGCTGCGCTTCGCTCCGGTTGCCCTCGGCGAGGTAGAGGCGGGCGAGCGCCAGCATCCCGGCGAAACTTACCGGCTGGGCCCGGGAGAAGTGGGCGCGCAGCACTGAAGCGGGCGGTGGCCGGTCATAGAACGCCCGTTCGAGACGGCGCAGAATGAGATCGCGCTGGGGCCAGTGCGGGTTTTCAGCCAGGAACGCCATGATGCGTTCGTGCCCCACATCGGGCGATCCGCTCTGCACGAACAGCCACTCGACCACCTTCCGCTCCACGGGGCTCGACAACTGCCGGGCGAGCGCCTGGCCCTCCACATGCTTGCCGGCGAGCGTGCGGCTCACCGCCGTCGCAAAGGTGCCGGTGGACTGCGCCATGGACGGCGCAGTCCAAGCGGGTGTCAGAATCAGCGCAAGGGCAAGGCTCGCCGCGATGACCCCTTGCGAGGCCTTGCGCCGCCCCGTCGCACGGTGGGGTGTGGTGCCGCCATTGACCGACATGCTCATGAGTGACGAGTTTGAACCAACTTCCTGCACGTTACGAGCCTAAACCTACAGTGGTAAGCCACGATTAATGAGTTATGACTATGATCGAAACATATTGCTCGATCCTTACACGTTCACATCAGATATGAAACCGGGAACAGCGCAGGCTCACCCCGGTTCGGCTTGCTGGTCCTGGTTGGAAGCACTATTGTCGCCCGCACGCAAGGAAAGCCATGGCGTACACGCATTGGAAAGGCCCGGGAGAATAAAGGATGTTCAAGGGTTCGATCACGGCTTTGATCACCCCGCTGCGCGACGGCGCGGTCGACGAGAAGGCATTTCAGGATTTCGTCGACTGGCAGATCAAAGAGGGCACCCATGGCGTCGTCCCGGTCGGCACCACGGGCGAGTCGCCCACTCTCGATCACAACGAACACGAACGCGTGATCGCGCTGGCGGTTGAGGCCGCAGCCGGCCGGGTGCCGGTCATCGCCGGCACCGGCTCGAACAGCACGGACGAGGCGATCTCGCTCACCCGCTTTGCCCAGGAGGCCAAGGCCGATGCGGCCCTGGTGGTGGTGCCCTATTACAACAAGCCGACCCAGGAGGGTCTCTACCAACATTTCCGGGCGGTGGCCTCGGCGGTCGACATCCCGATCCTGGTCTACAATGTGCCCGGCCGGACGGTTGCAAATATCTCGGTGGAGACACTGGCCAGGCTGGCCCGGGATGTTCCCAATGTCGTCGGGGTCAAGGATGCGACATCGGACGTGACCCGCGCCACCCGGCAGAGGATCGAGATCGGCACCGACTTCATTCAGCTCTCGGGCGAGGATGCCAGCACTCTCGGGTTCATGGCCCATGGCGGTCATGGCGCCATTTCGGTGACCGCCAACGTCGCGCCGCGGCTTTGCGCCGAATTCCAGGAGGCCTGCATGGCGGGCGATTTCATCAAGGCGCGCTCGTTGCACGATCGGCTCATGCCGCTTCATATAGCGCTGTTCGTCGAGACCAGCCCGGCACCGGTGAAATTCGCGGCGAGCCTGCTTGGCCGGGCCACGCCGGAGCTGCGCCTGCCCCTGGTGGCACCGACCGAGACCACGCGCCGGCAGGTCGAAGATGCCATGCGGCATGCCGGCCTGATCAACTGATCGCGACCATGCCTCATCCGAGCACCCAGAAGGGCGGGCGGCTGGTGGTTGCCGACAACCGCCGCGCCCGCTTCGATTACGAGATCATGGAGACCTTCGAGGCGGGCCTTGCCTTGCAGGGCACCGAGGTGAAATCCTTGCGCGAGGGCAAGGCGGGGCTCGGGGAGTCCTATGCAGCGGTCGAAGGCGACGAGCTCAAGCTGATCAACGCCTATATTCCGGAATACGGGCAGGGCAACCGCTTCAACCACGAGCCGCGGCGCCCGCGCAAGCTGCTGATGCACCGGCGGCAGATCGACCGCCTGGCGGGGGCGATTCAGAGAGAGGGCCTCACGGTCGTTCCCCTACGCATCTATTTCAATGAGCGCGGTCTGGCCAAGGCAGAGGTGGCGCTCGCCCGCGGCCGCAAGGCGCATGACAAGCGCGAGCATCTCAAGGAACGGTCGTGGGAGCGGGAGAAGGCTCGTCTCTTGCGTCATCACGGGTGAGGTC
This sequence comes from Rhodoligotrophos defluvii, assembly GCF_005281615.1. Lineage (NCBI taxonomy): Bacteria > Pseudomonadati > Pseudomonadota > Alphaproteobacteria > Hyphomicrobiales > Rhodoligotrophaceae > Rhodoligotrophos > Rhodoligotrophos defluvii. The sequence goes on from NZ_SZZM01000001.1 coordinate 638,359, forward strand.
TATCGCGCATTCTCTCCAGATCTGACGTGCGCGGCGGCGGCGCCGATCACCTCGGCGAACATCTCGGGCGTGAGGCGATAGGTCTGAGTGTTGTAGCGCGAGCAGTGATAGGTGTCGAAGAGGGTCACCGTGCCGAGCTCGTGCACCGCACCATGGGCGAAGCGGTAGGCGGAGCGCTTGAGGCCCAAGGCCAAGAGCACGGCGTCATGGGCGATGCGGCCCAGGGCAACGATTGCCCGTATCCGGGGCTGGGCGGCGAGGGTTGCCGCGAGGAAGCGGTTGCAGGTGTTTATCTCGAGCGGCGTCGGCTTGTTCTCGGGGGGCACGCAGCGCACGGCGTTGGCGATGAGGCAATCCCTGAGCATGAGCCCGTCGTCAGGCCGCGCTGCGTAATGTCCCTCGGCGAGGCCGAAGCGCAGCAGGGTCGAATAGAGCAGCTCGCCGGCATAGTCGCCGGTGAAGGGGCGTCCGGTGCGGTTGGCGCCGCGCAGGCCGGGTGCGAGGCCGGCGATCAGCAGCCGTCCTTGTGGATCGCCGAAATTGGCGACCGGTGCGTTGTGCCAGTCCGGATACTGGCTGCGGGCCGCTTCGCGAAAGGCGACCAGCCGCGGGCAAAACGGGCAGTCGCGCGGAGGCTCCGCGACCGAGGGCGTGAGATTGGCTGAGGTCATCTCGGCGCTTAGATATCGGCGAAGTCCTCGAAATCGTCGTCGCGCGCCGCATAGGGCTCGTCGCGCTTGGACGGCTCGCGCTCGCTCGGCTCACGCCCGATCTCGCCGCGCAGGTCCATCAGGTCGATGAACTGGTCGGCTTGCCGGCGCAGATCATCCGAAACCATCGGCGGCTTGGTGGCCAGGGTCGATACCACGCTGACCTTCAGCCCGCGCCGCTGCACCGCCTCGACCAGGCTGCGGAAATCCCCGTCACCGGAGAACAAGATCACGTGATCGAGATTGGCCGACATCTCCATGACATCGACTGCCAGCTCGATATCCATGTTTCCCTTGATCTTGCGGCGGCCGAAAGAATCCGTGAATTCCCGCGTCGGTTTGGTCACCACCGAATAGCCGTTGTAATCGAGCCAGTCGATCAGCGGCCGAATGGGCGAGTATTCCGTGTCGTCTACCAGGGCCGTGTAGTAGATCGCGCGAACAAGGCGCCCTTTGTTCCGGAAGAGGCTGAGCAGGCGCTTGTAGTCGATGTCGAACCCAAGCGCCTTTGCTGTGGCATACAGGTTTGCGCCGTCAATAAAAAGGGCGGTCCTTTCGCCCGGATAAAAGAACATGGGGTCTCCTGAATTCAGAGCAACAGGCCACCACTACTGAAATCGAGAAGGCGCGCGGCCCGTTCCGCTAGCCGCCTCGCCGAGCACGATCTTGGTGGTTTATTCCTCAAGACCTGTTCGATCAAAGCCGTTATAAGCGACTTCTCCCTATTGTAACAGCGTTCAATAACACTGCAGCCGACTAATGGACCTTTTCTGCGCACCCCGGATTTTCGTTGGTTTGGGAAGCAATCTCCAGGGACCTTGGGGCCCGCCGGCTGCCACCTTGCAGGAGGCCTTACGCAGACTGGCCGATTTCGGCGTCGTTCTGGTGGATTGCTCGACGATCGTGTCGACCACGCCCTATGGCAGGACCGACCAGCCGGTCTTCGCCAATGCGGTGGCGGCGGTCGAGACCCATCTGCCGCCATCGGCGCTGCTGAAGCGCCTGCACATGATCGAGGCCCTGGCCGGGCGCCGCCGTGCCGAGCGGTGGGGGCCGCGGGCGCTCGACCTCGACCTCCTGTGCTACGAGACCGTGGTGACCCGCGGCATCAGCCGTCAGGAATGGCGCAGCGGCCGGCGCCATCCGCTCGTCCTGCCTCATCCCGAGCTTCATCTGCGGCCCTTCGTGCTGGAGCCGATCCGGGAGATTGCGCCTTTCTGGCACCACCCGGTGCTGGGGCTGACGGCAGCCCAGCTTAGCCAGCGCCTGCCGGGCAGCCGGGAGGGCAGGGTGCTCGGCCGCGCCTGAAGCGCTGCTCCTCATACGGTCCAGTCTTTGGCCTACAGCAGGGCTTAAGAATATCGTAAGCCTCATTCTGTCTGATGGCGGCGGGGATTATGAATGAATCGTAAGATGAGCCAAGCCATGGGCAAGACCTTTGCGACCGGGCGGCACCTTTTGCTGCTGACTGCATTGCCGCTCGCGGGGATCTATCTCGCGCTGGCGCCAGCCAACGCACAAACGCGCTACAATTTCTCGGCCGCCATTCCGGAGACGCCCGCCTATAACTCGACATATGAGGGAAAGCGCATCCAGGCCTATCACGGTCCACACGAGCCGGGCACGATTGTAGTGCGCACGTCAGAACGCAAGCTTTACTACGTTTTGCCTGATGGCAGGGCGATGGTCTATGGGATCGGCGTCGGCCGGCAGGGCTTCACCTGGAAGGGCAGGCACCGGGTGACCCGCAAGGCCGAATGGCCGGACTGGCGTCCGCCCGCCGCCATGCGCAAGCGGCAGCCGGGGCTTCCCGTACACATGCCCGGCGGGCCCAACAACCCGCTGGGGGCGAGGGCGCTCTACATCGGCAATACGCTCTACAGGATCCACGGGACGAGCCAGCCCTCGACCATCGGCCGGGCGGTCTCCAGCGGTTGCATCAGGATGCTGAACGAGGAGGTCATCGACCTCTATAACCGGGTTCAGGTCGGAACCAGGGTGGTGGTCGAGTAAGATCCGGCCGGCCGGAGTGACCGCTCACTTCGCCGGCGGCCTTGCCTTTCGCGGCAATCGGCCATAAATAGAGCCTTGATCCGGACTTAGGGCGCGGCAATCCATCGCTGGTTCGGGTTTGCGCCCTATCTCTTCGTTCAAGCGCATGATTGCCCCGCTGCTTCGGCAGCTTGGTTCGGCGACGTGCCAGACCAGATGAGGAGCGAGCCGCATGGCGCGCGTCACCGTAGAAGATTGCATTCAGAAGGTTCCGAACCGTTTCGAGCTGGTCCTCTTGGCAGGCCACCGGGCGCGCTCGATCGCGCAGGGCTCGCCGCTGACGGTGGACCGGGACAATGACAAGAACCCCGTGGTCGCACTGCGCGAGATTGCGGACGGCACGGTGGACAAGGACGATCTCTCCGAGGATCTCATCCACTCCATGCAGAAATACGTGGAGGTCGACGAGCCCGAGCCCGAGACCGTTCCGCAGATCGCACTGCCGGCCAACCCCGCCAAGTTCTCCGATACGGACGAGGACGACGTGGTATTCGACCGGATGAGCGAGGAAGACTTGCTGCGCGGCCTCGAGGGCCTGCCGCCGGCCGAAAGCCCCGGCAGCTCGCGCTCGGGCCTCTGAGCCGGAGGTGGGGCACGTCTCCGTCGCCTCTTCAGGTGGCCGGAGCGGGGCTGTTTACCTAAAAGACCTGACATGGACCGGGGTGTCGGCGCAAGGCCCGCTCCGGTCTTTTCCTTTTAACGGTTGTGCCGCAGGATCATTGACCGTCACATCCGTTAGCCAGAGTCCTAAGCGGCGATGATGCGCCAGTACGAGCTCGTCGAGCGGGTTCAGAGCTATAATCCCGATGCCGACGAAGCGCTGCTGAACAAGGCCTATGTCTACGCCATGCGTGCCCATGGCGCGCAAAAGCGTGCGTCCGGCGCGCCCTATTTTTCCCACCCCCTCGAAGTTGCCGCGATTCTGACCGAGCTGAAGCTCGATGATGCGACCATCGCCTCGGCACTGCTGCACGACGTGGTGGAGGACACTGGAACCACCGAGAAGGAGATCGAGGAGATCTTCGGCCCGGAGATCGCCGCGCTGGTGGATGGCCTCACCAAGATCAAGAAGCTCGACCTTGCCACCAAGGAGGCCGCGCAGGCGGAGAATCTGCGCAAGCTGCTGGTGGCGATCTCCCAGGACATCCGCGTGCTGCTGGTGAAGCTCGCCGACCGGCTGCACAATATGCGCACCATCGAGCACATGAGCCCGGACAAGCGGGTTCGCATCGCGCAGGAAACCATGGATATCTATGCGCCGCTCGCCGGCCGCATGGGCATGCAGCAGATGCGCGAGGAGCTCGACGACATAGCCTTCAGAGTGCTCAATCCAGACGCGCACAGCACGATCACCGCGCGCCTCCAACGGCTGCGGGTGGAAAGCGGCAACATTCTCGACGAGATCGAGGAGGCGCTGCGGCAGAAGCTGGCGGATCACGCCATCCAGGCCAAGGTGACGGGGCGCGAGAAGCGACCCTATGCCATCTGGCGGAAGATGGAGCGCAAGCACATCTCGCTGGACCAGCTCTCCGATATCTATGGCTTCCGCGTGATCGTCGACACGGTTGACCAGTGCTACCGGGCGCTCGGCATCGTGCACCAGACCTGGCGGGCGGTGCCGGGGCGGTTCAAGGATTATATCTCGAACCCCAAGCAGAACGGCTACCGCTCCATCCACACCACCGTCATCGGCCCGCACCGGCAGCGGGTCGAGCTGCAGGTGCGCACGCAGGACATGCATGAGGTGGCAGAGCGCGGCGTTGCCTCGCATGCTCTCTACAAGGACCTGGGCAGCGGCGAAGGCGTGCGGCCGGGCGCAGTGCCGCTGGAGCGGGATTCGAGCGCCTATCAGTGGCTTCGGCATCTCGTGGAGATGCTGTCGGAGGGGGCGAGCCCGAAGGAGTTCCTGGAGCATACCAAGCTCGAGCTGTTCCAGGACCAGGTCTATTGCTTCACCCCCAAGGGGGCCCTCATCGCCCTCCCGAGGGGGGCGACACCCATCGACTTCGCCTATGCGGTGCATACGGAGATCGGCGACAGCTGTGTCGGCTGCCGCATCAACGGCCGGCACGCGCCGCTGATCACCGAGCTGGAGAATGGCGACGAAGTGGACATCATCCGCTCGAAGGTGCAGACGCCGCCGGCCGCGTGGGAAGCCTTCGCGGTGACCGGCAAGGCGCGCGCGGCCATCCGTCGCGCCACCAAGCTCGCGATCCGGCGTCAATATGCCGATCTCGGACGCGAGATGCTGGAGCGCACCCTCAAGCAGCACAGCCACAGCTTCGACGAGGCGGAAATCGAGGCAGCCTTGCCCAGGCTGGGCCTCAAGAACCAGACGGTCGCGGATGTGCTGGCCGCCATTGGGCGCGGCGAGATCCCGCGCGAGGACCTGTTGAAGGCCATGCGCATCACCGAGGGCCAGCAGAGCGGCACGGCCGGAGGCCGGCTCAAGGGGCTTGCGCGGGCGATCGGCCTGCCCAAGGTGCTGAACCGGCAACAGCCGCAGGTCGATGCCATTCCCATCCGCGGATCATCGGGCCTGCCCCTCAAATTCGCAGCCGACCTCGGCGCGGTGCCGGGCGAACGGATCGTCGGCATCCTCGCGCCGGGGGAGGGCATCACGGTCTATCCGATCTTCGCCAAGGCGCTGAAGAACTTCGACGATGAGCCCGAGCGCTGGATCGATCTCGCCTGGGACGTGGAGCCGGGCTCGACCCAGCTCTTCCCGGTCGTGATCAGTGTGATGATCATCAACGAGGTCGGCGCGCTCGCGCAGGTGACACAGGCCATCGGCGAGAATGACGGCAATATTCTGAACCTGCAGATGAACGCCCAGGGCCCCGGCTTCTATGACCTCAAGGTCTTGCTTGAGGTAACCGACATAAAGCATCTCAACCGGATCATGGCGGCGTTGAAACGCAGGCCGCTCGTCAGCAGCGTGAGCCGCGCAACGGGCTAACGGCAACTTGCGGTCTCGGTTCGCATTTTGCATTCGTCGAGCCAAGGCTTGCGGCCATATGATGGCGCGGCCAAATCAAGGGATACCAGACAGGACTCGTATGCTTTTCGGAAGGCGAGAGAGGGCAAGGCTGCGGCACAGGCTGCGGGATTGGGTCTGGCCCAGGAGCGGGTGGCGGCGTGCCCTGACTTATCTCTGGTATCGCATCGTCCGGATTTCGGGAACGCCGCACCGGATCGCGGTGGGAATCGCCAGCGGTGTGTTCGTTTCGTTCACGCCGTTCATTGGCCTGCACTTCCTGCTTGCTGCTCTGATCGCGCTCGCCTTGAAAGGGAACGTGTTGGCCTCGGCCATCGGTACGGTGGTCGGCAACCCGCTAACCTTCCCGCTGATCTGGATGACGTCCTACAATATCGGCATGAAGCTGCTTGGCCGGACACCGAGCAAGGCGGTGGCCGACACCTCGCCACCAGATCTTTCGGTGATGTTGCTCGAGCCTTCCGATCACGCCTGGGGCAGGCTGTGGGCCGTGCTTGAACCGATGCTGCTGCCGATGACGATTGGCGGCGCCTTGCTCGGGTTGGTTTTCGCCGCCATCAGTTACTATATTGCGCGCATTGGCATCGAGGCCTACCAGTCCCGTCGCAACGCGGGACGGATGCCGGCGCGCGATCAAGGGCGGCCGTTGATGCCGAACGGCGAGATGGATGACAGGCGGCCATGATCCTCGGTATCGGCAATGACGTGATCGACATCCGGCGGGTGGAGAAATCGCTCGAACGGTTCGGCGATCGCTTCACCAACCGGATTTTCACCGAGATCGAACGGCGCAAGTCGGACCGGCGGGCGGCGCGTGCGGCCTCCTACGCCAAACGGTTCGCGGCGAAGGAGGCCTGCTCCAAGGCACTCGGCACCGGCTTCCGGAAAGGGGTCTACTGGCGCGACCTGGGCGTGGTCAACGAGCCCTCCGGCCGGCCGACCATGGTGCTGACGGGGAATGCCCGCGCGCATCTCGAAGGCATGACACCGCCGGGCTGCCGCGCCGTCATCCACCTGACCATCACCGACGATTACCCCTACGCCCACGCCTTCGTGATCATCACTGCAGAGCCTATGGCCGCCGGCCATGCGCTTGCGGCGGAATAAGGCAGCTCCATCGTGGCGGCGGTGCAACAAGCCGTGAACGGTCTTTTCCCGTGCCCGGAAGCCGTTTGCTTAACGGATGGCGAGGGTTTATAGGGAAACCATGGATCCCGATGACGCGGCGTCGATCATGCGCGCCTGTGAGTACGATTTGAAGCGGCAGATATGACGTCGATGACAGAGCACACAGAAAAGAAAGCTGCCGGCGGCGCTTGGGAAGTGATCCGCGTCGTTATCCATGCTCTCATCATCGCCTTCGTCATCCGCACCTTTCTGTTTCAGCCCTTCAATATTCCTTCGGGATCCATGATCCCGACACTGCTGGTGGGCGACTACCTGTTCGTGTCCAAGTTCGCCTACGGCTATAGCCGCTATTCCTTCACCTTCTCTCTCGACCTGTTCGGCAACCGCGTGTTCAAGATCGGTCCGCTTCCGTTCAACGGCCGCGTCCTGGCGAGCCAGCCGGAGCGCGGTGACGTGGCGGTGTTCAAGCTGCCCACCGACAACGAGACGGACTACATCAAGCGCGTGATCGGCCTACCCGGCGACCATATCCAGGTGCAGGGCGGGGTGCTTTACATCAATGGCGAGCCAGTGAAGCGCGAGCCGGCCGGCACCATCATGCAGCCCGATGCCTATGGCACGGAGCGGCCGGTGCGGCGCTACAAGGAGACGCTACCCAACGGGGTGAGCTACTACACGCTGGACCTCTACGACAATTCACCGGGCGACAATACCCGCGACTACCTGGTGCCGCCGGGCCACTATTTCATGATGGGCGACAACCGGGACAATTCGACTGACAGCCGCTTTCTCGGCCAGGTGGGCTATGTGCCCTTCGAGAATTTCGTGGGCAAGGCGGAGATCATCTTCTTCTCCCATGAACCGGATGCGTCCCTGCTGGCGGTGTGGGACTGGCCCTGGGTGATCCGCTGGGACCGGTTCTTCACGCTGCTCAATTGATGGGCGGAGCGCGTTCACAGCCCAGCAAGATCGACAAGCTCGTCGAGCGGATCGGGTACCGGTTCCGCTCAACCGATCTGCTCGAACGCGCCCTTACCCATGCAAGCTTCGCGGTTACCCATCGTAAGAAGCCCCCGGCCGGGTTTGCCACCGGCGCCAATTCAGATAACGAGCGGCTGGAGTTTCTGGGCGACCGGGTGCTGGGGCTGGTGGTGGCCGAGGAGTTGCTGCGGCGGTTTCCCGACAGCGCCGAGGGCGAGCTCGCGCCGCGGTTCAATGCACTGGTGCGCAAGGAGACCTGCGCCGAGGTGGCGCGCAGCATCGAGCTCGGCCGCTTCCTGCGGCTTGGCAGCGGCGAGGCCGCGGCCGGCGGCCGCAGCAAGACGGCCATTCTCGGCAATGCCTGCGAGGCGGTGATCGCGGCCATCTATCTCGACGGGGGGATCGGAGCGGCGCGCTCGTTCATTCTGGAGCGATGGCAGCCCCATTTCGATGGTATCGGCGCCATGCACAAGGACTCCAAGAGCGCCCTGCAGGAGTGGGCGCAAGGCCGCGGCCTGCCGCCGCCCGTCTACCGGGAAAAGGCGCGCAGCGGGCCAGACCACGCCCCGCTGTTCAAGATCGAGGTGGCGATCGAAGGCTATCCGGCGCAGGAGGGGGAGGGAACCTCGAAGCGGGCCGCCGAGCAAGCTGCCGCGGATGCCTTCATGGTCCGGGAGGTCGCGAGCGACAGATCGTGAGCAATGGACGAGAGCACTGAGCAGCGAGAGCATGGAATGGACGCGACTGGAGAGGGCACCCGCTGCGGCTTCGTCGCGCTGATCGGTGCACCCAATGCCGGCAAGTCCACGCTGATCAACGCGCTGGTCGGCACCAAGGTCGCGATCGTCACGCCCAAGGTGCAAACCACACGTGCGCCGCTGCGGGGCATCGCCATGGTCGGCAAGAGCCAGATCATCCTGGTGGACACGCCGGGCATATTCGCGACCCGCCGCCTGTTGGACGAGGCCATGGTGGAAGCGGCCTGGGGCGGGGCTGCGGATGCGGACGTGGTCGTGTTCATCGTGGATGCGAGGCTCGGGCTGGACGATGAAGCGCAGATGGTGATCGAAGGGCTCGAGCGCGCAAAGCTTTCCGCGCATCTCGTGCTCAACAAGATCGACCTCGTTAAGCGTGACGCGCTGCTCGGGGTTGCCCAGGCGTTCAATGAGCGTTTTCCCTTCGGCCGCACCTTCATGATCTCCGCCCTGACCAGCGACGGCATCGATGCGCTGCGGACGTTCCTGGCCGAGGCGGTGCCGGAGGGCCCATGGCTCTATCCGGAAGATCAGGTGGCGGATGCGCCCCTGCGCCAGCTGGCGGCGGAGCTGACGCGCGAGCAGCTGTACCTCAAGCTGCACCAGGAGCTGCCCTATGCCTCCACGGTCGAGACGGAGGCCTGGACCGAGCAGTCGGACGGCTCGGTGCGCATCGACCAGGTGATCTATGTGGAGCGGGAGGGACAGAAGAAGATCGTGCTGGGCAAGGGCGGCGCCACCGTCAAGCAGATCGGCCAAGCGGCGCGACGCGAGATCGGCGCGTTTCTCGACCGGCGCGTCCACCTGTTCCTGTTCGTCAAGGTGCGGGAGAAATGGAGCCAGGATCCGGAGCGGCTGCGGATGATGGGGCTGGACATGCCGGGCAAGGCGGGCAGGCGCTGACGGCCTGGCGCAGGTGAACCGATGCATTGGCGCGAGGAAGGGGTCATCCTCAGTGTTCGCCGCCATGGAGAGAACGGGGCGATCGTCGAACTGTTCACGCGGGAGCACGGCCGCTATCTCGGCCTGGTGCACGGGGCGCGGTCGCGGCTGAAGCGGCCGGTTCTCCAGCCGGGCAATGTGGTGGATGCGACATGGCGGGCCCGGCTGTCCGAGCAGCTGGGCACGCTGGCGGTGGAGCCGGTGAGCCTCAAGGCTGGCGCGTTCATGGAGGATGCGGCGGCGCTGGACGCGCTCCTGAGCATGGTGGCGCTGACCCAGCTGGTGCCGGAGCGGGAGGCCCATCCGCGGCTCTATGACGCCTCCCGCTATCTGCTCGAGGTGCTGGACGACCCCGCCCTGTGGCCGCCGCTGATGGTGCGGTGGGAACTCGGCCTGCTGCAGGAGCTGGGCTTTGGCCTTGATCTCACCCGCTGCGCCGGCGGCGGACCGGACACCAATCTCGCCTTCGTATCGCCGCGGTCGGGCCGGGCGGTGAGCGCCGAGATGGGCGGCCCTTACGCGAACCGCATGCTGCGGCTGCCGGGCTTTCTGCGGCCCGGCGGCAGCGCGGACTATGCCCTGCGGGACATAACGGACGGTTTCGCCTTGACCGGCTACTTCCTCGCCCGGCACATCCTCGCGCCACGCGGCATGGCCATGCCGCAAGCGCGCCTGCGCATGGTGTCGCGGTGGAGCGGCGGCGAGCAAGAGCCCGGCGTCTAGGCTCCACTCTGGCACGGCCACCCGTGGCGCTGCCACCCGTGACGCGGCAACGGTGGTTATTGCGTTCGGGCCACGTCACGCGTAGGCAATCGCGAAGGAACATTCTGCTTGGGAGCGTAAGGGATGCTGGGTCGCCTCAACCATGTTGCCATCGCCGTGCCGGATCTCAACGCGGCCATTGCCGTCTATCGCGATACCCTGGGCGCCAAGGTGTCGGCGCCGCAGGACGAGCCGGAGCACGGGGTGAGGGTGGTGTTCGTCGAGCTGCCCAACACCAAGGTGGAGCTGCTTGGGGTGCTGGGCGAGAATTCACCCATTGCCGGCTTTCTCGAGCGCAACCCGCAAGGGGGCATCCATCACATCTGCTACGAGGTGGAAGACATTCTCGCCGCCCGCGACCAGCTGAAGGCGCAGGGCGCGCGGGTGCTGGGCAGCGGCGAGCCCAAGATCGGCGCCCATGGCAAGCCGGTGCTGTTCCTGCATCCCAAGGACTTCCTCGGCACCCTGGTGGAGCTGGAGCAGGCCTAGTCCCGGCAGGTTGGAAACGGCATGAGCCTGACGAGCAGTCTCGCGATCTATTTCATCCTCTGGTGGGTGGTGCTCTTTGCGGTGTTGCCCTTCGGCAATTATTCGCCTCACGAGCTCGACGAGACGCCCGGGCCGGGCGAAGCCCCGAGCGCGCCAAAGGATCCGCGGCTCGGGCGCAAATTCGTCATCACGACCGTCGTCTCGGGCGCGATCTTCGCGCTGGTCTACACGCTGTTCAGCGCCGGCGTGATCGCGCTCGACAATCTGCCGTTCTTCGACGTGCTCAAGCCCTATTCTTGAGGCGATGGCAGCGGGTGGCCGGCTGCGGCCAAAACGCTGCCTCTCGATTTGAAACCATCCCCTGCAGCGCCTGTTGAGGTGGTGAGGTCGTGACAATTTGCTTTGCAAAGCTTGGCCCGCGCACATCGCGGGACGCGTCACCCTCACTTACCGTAACACAGCAAGGAGGCCATCATGGCTAACGAGAACAGGCAAGGTACGGGCCGACACGGCCATAAGGACACGCAGGAGCCCTGGCCGCACCGCCAGGACCAGTCGCAGCAGCAGGCCCAGTCGGAACGCCGGCAGGACGGATCCGACGACAGCTCGCTCAAGGCGCGGGAGTATCGGGACGAACAGGGCAACGTTCATCACCACACGAAGACTTACATGGAACAGCACCGGGGTAAGGACAGATAAGGGGTAAGACAGCCAAGCTTTTCCCGGCCTGCCTACCGGCAGGCCGGGGGCCCAGAGCTCTCGATCATTTGAACAGAAAGAACTCGGCCGCCGCCGCTGCTCATCGCGATGGAACCATTGTTGAACGGTCGCCAAAAAACAAAAAACAAGGCATTTGCCTTGTTTTGAGTTGAGCTTGGTCCTGTTGCACTCCTGAGAGACGCCTCGCCAGAGCTTTATGACGCGGGCTTGAATACCCTTATTTGCGTCTTTGGACCACTCCTCCCCAGACTTGGACCTTCAGGGACCGCTAACCTCGCCCCTCTTAACCCGACATGCCACTTGGTTCTTCGTGTTATAGCGGCAGACTAGAACAAGCGAAGCGGCCTGTCATCTGAAATCTTGGCGTTGTTGTGGCAAGCTGCACGAGTTCAGAGCAGGATGCTGCTATTGCGTCAATAATGCTGTCCTATTGTGCGCCGCAACTTGGTTGGCCACTGAGGCCTTTGTTTCCGCACAAGTTTCGCATAGAAGAGGGCGTCTTGAGCGCGGCATAACCCGGTTCGGCCCGCTCCGGACGCGCCATCATCCTGCAAAATGGACCTTGCACATGCGCCTCAGCCGATTTTTTCTGCCAATCCTCCGCGACGACCCCAAGGAGGCGGAAATCGTCTCGCACCGGCTGATGCTGCGGACGGGGATGATTCGGCAGGAGAGTGCCGGCATCTATTCATGGCTGCCGATGGGCTTCCGGGTGCTGAAGCGGATCGAGCAGATCGTGCGGGAGGAGCAGAACCGCTCGGGCGCGCTCGAGGTGCTGATGCCAACGATCCAGCCCGCCGAGCTGTGGCGGCGCAGCGGCCGCTATGACGACTACGGCCTGGAGATGCTGCGCATAAAGGATAGGCATGAGCGCGAGATGCTCTATGGGCCGACCAACGAGGAGATGATCACCGACATCTTCCGGCAGGGCGTGCAGTCGTACAAGGATCTGCCGCGCAATCTCTACCATATCCAGTGGAAGTTCCGGGACGAGATCCGCCCGCGGTTCGGCGTGATGCGGGGGCGCGAGTTCCTCATGAAGGACGCCTATTCCTTCGACATCTCGGTGGAAGGCGCGCGTCACTCCTACAACAAGATGTTCATCGCCTATCTCAAGACCTTCGCGCGAATGGGACTCACGGCCATTCCCATGCGCGCCGATACCGGTCCGATCGGCGGAGACCTCAGCCACGAGTTCCTGATCCTGGCACCCACCGGCGAGAGCGCGGTGTTCTTCGACCGCGGCTATCTCGACCTCGACTGGACGGCGACGGAAGTGGATTTCGACGATGTGGAGGGCCTGAGGCACCGCATCGAGGATTTCACCAAGCTTTATGCCGCAACCGACGAGATCCACGACGAGAAGGAGTTCGATGCGCGCGTGCCCAAGGACCGCCAAGTCACCGGACGGGGCATCGAGGTGGGGCACATCTTCTTCTTCGGCACCAAATATTCGAAGCCGCTGGGCTGCCATGTACAGGGTCCGGACGGCAGCAAGGTCGACGTGCAGAGCGGGTCCTACGGCATCGGGGTGTCGCGGCTGGTGGGCGCCATCATCGAGGCGAGCCATGACGAGACCGGCATCATCTGGCCGGAGCCGGTGGCGCCGTTCCAGGTCGGGCTCATCAATGTCAAGCAGAGCGACGGCACGAGCGATGCCGCCTGCGACAAGATCTATGGCGCGCTGCAGGCGAAGGGCGTCGAGGTGCTCTATCACGATCTCGACGAGCGCCCGGGCGGCAAGTTCGCCACCATGGACCTGATCGGCCTCCCGTGGCAGATCATCGTTGGTCCGCGTGGGCTCGCCAGCGGCCTGGTCGAGGTGAAGAACCGAAAGACCGGTGCGCGCGAGGAAGTAAGCCCCGAGGACGCCATCGCCCGCTTCAAGCGGATCGAATCCGGCTGGCATGGCTGACGGTCGCGGCACCATGCCCTTTGCCGGCTTCGAGTGGGGCATCGCCTCGCGCTACCTGCGCGCGCGCCGGCGGGAGGGCTTCATCTCGGTCATCGCCGGGTTCTCGTTCCTCGGCATCATGCTGGGCGTTGCGACCCTGATCATCGTGATGGCCGTGATGAACGGCTTCCGGACCGAGCTGATGGACCGCATCCTCGGGTTCAACGGCCATATCACCGCCTTTGGTATCCAGGGGCCGATCGAGGACTACGACCGGCTGGCACAGAAGATCGCCGCCGTGCCCGGCGTCACCCGGGTGGTGCCCTATGTGGAAGGCCAGGTGCTGGTCTCATCGCGAAGGACGTCGGGCGGAGCGCTGGTGCGCGGCATGCGCGAGGCGGATCTCGCGACCATGGGGGACATCGCGGGCGATCGGCTGCGGGGCACGCTTGACGGCTTCGACCAGGGGGAAGGCGTCGCCATCGGCCAGGGAATGGCGCTCACGCACAATATCGGCCTGGGCGACCATATCAACATCCTCTCGCCGAAGGGGCCAGTGACGCCGTTCGGGGTAACGCCGCGCATCCGCTCGTTCGAGGTGGTCGCCGTTTTCCAGATCGGCATGTCGGACTACGACAATTCGGTAGTCTTCATGCCGCTGGCGGCGGCCCAGGAGTTCTTCGCCGAGGAAGGCGGGGTTACCGCCCTGCAGATCATGGTCGATGATCCCGATCAGGTCCGCCGCTACATTGCGGCGCTGCAGCCGCTGGCAGGCCCGGGCATCGAGTTCGTGTCCTGGCAGACGACCAACCGCGTGTTCTATGACACGCTGATCGTCGAGCGGAACGTAATGTTCCTGATCCTGACGCTGATCATTCTGGTGGCGGCGCTGAACATCATCTCCGGCCTGATCATGCTGGTGAAGGACAAGGGGGCGGACATCGCCATCCTGCGCACCATGGGCGCGACGCGCGGCACCATCATGCGGGTGTTCTTCATCACCGGCGCCGCGATCGGGGTGGTCGGCACCCTGGCGGGCCTCGTGCTCGGGGTGCTGGTGTGCTGGAACATCGAGGCGATCCGCCAGGGCCTCAGCGCCTTGCTCGGCGTCCAGATCTTTCCCTCCGAGATCTACTATCTGAGCCAGTTGCCAGCGAAGATGGAGGTGCACGAGACCGTGCTGGTCGCGGTCATGTCGCTGGTCCTGGCCTTCCTTGCGACGCTCTATCCATCATGGCGGGCAGCGCGGCTCGATCCGGTGGAGGCGCTGCGGTATGAGTGAGGCGGCGCGCGCGCCCGGCCCGGTTCTGGTGTTGCGTGACATCCATCGCAGCTTTCGCCAGGGCAGTCAGCAGCTCGACGTGCTGACCGGCACGAGCGTGACCATTCACGCCGGAGAGATCGTCGCGCTGGTCGGCCCGTCGGGCGCCGGCAAATCGACGCTCCTGCATATCGCCGGGTTGTTGGAGCAGCCGGATGCCGGCACAGTCTTGATCGCCGGCCGCGACATGGGCCAGGCGGGCGATGGCGAGCGCACCCGGGTGCGGCGCGAGGCGGTGGGGTTCGTCTATCAGTCTCACCGGCTGCTGCCGGAATTCTCGGCACTGGAAAACGTGGCGATGCCGCAGCGGCTGGCGGGCGCCGGCCGGCGGCAGGCACTGGCGCGGGCCAAGGAGCTCTTGCACCCGCTAGGTCTCGGAGGGCGGCTCAGCCATCTCCCCGCGGAGCTGTCGGGCGGCGAACAGCAGCGGGTGGCGATTGCGCGGGCACTGGCCAACCGGCCGCTCCTGCTGCTGGCGGACGAGCCGACCGGCAATCTCGATCCGCGCACGGCGCAGAGCGTGCATCAGCAACTGATCGAGCTGGTGCGCGGCCAGGGTCTCGCCGCGCTCATCGCCACCCATAATCTGGAGCTTGCCGCGGGCATGGACCGCATCGTGCGCCTCGACAACGGAAGGCTGGTGGAGGAGCTACGGGACTGAGCCTCACACCGGCTTGGCGTCCACGCCCGAAGATGGGGCCGCCTCTGTTGCGGCCTCAGGCGCTTTCCTAGGCTGATGGTAGTCCTCGGGAGGTTCATCGAGCACCGCGTTCGCGGCTTGGCGCATGTCCTCGGTGGGCTGATCATCGCTGGTGAGGGGCCCCCGACCAGCTCCCCCGCTGTCGGTGGACAGGACGAAATTCACCATGGCGTCGGCAATCTCGCGCTCGCCCATGATGACCCGGTCCGCCCCGTAGGACTGCAGATGCTCGGTTTCAGCGTCCGTATGGGAGCGGGCGACCACATGCAGGGCCGGGTTGGCCTCCTTGGCTTGCGCGATGATCTGGCTTGCCTCGAAGGAATGCGGAATGGCGACGATCAGCCATTTTGCGCGCGCGAGGTTCGCCGCTTTGATGAGATCGGAAGCGGCGGCGTTGCCGCTGATCGCCTCGATGCCGCGGTTACGCAAGGCAGTGACCGGCTCGTCACGCTCCTCGATCACAAGCAGGGGCGTTCCCCGCGCCAGCAGGGCCTCGCCGATGATCGAGCCGACCCGGCCATATCCGATCAGCACGGCATGATCCTCAAGCGATGTGGTCGGCAGCTCTCCGGTGGCCGGCCTTTCGACGGGCTCTGCCGCAGTGGCCGGCGCGGGCCCTGCCGTCGCGGCCGGCGCGCTCGTCTCCGGCGCGGCCATGCGCCGGCCGCGGCGTGCCTCCAGGCGNGAGCCAACGCGCGGTATCCCAACGAGACGGCGCCGTCGCAGCATTGCGCGCGGTAGAGGCCGACCAGCCCGCCTGGGAACGTCGACTTTGCGAACGCGTTCCCCACTAGAGCATTTTCGAGCGAAGTGGGTACCGGTTCGCGTAAGGAAGATGCGACTGACCAAGAACTTGAGACGCGGCTCCGCGATTCGGAGAAGAGCAGAAACGCCCTAGTCTGACGGGTTATCCCCTGGGCTTCGAGGCTCGGCATACTGGAGGGCTGTTGCACAGTCGGTGACGTGATGGAGACGATGGGCAAGCTCTACGAAAAGGCCGCCTTGGCCTATTTCCTTTTCGCCACCATCACGCTTCTGCTTTCCGCTTTCCTCCTGGTGAGCTTTGCCGTTTGGGAAGTCGTCGGCAGTGTCTTTTCGCGCGACATGGACATAGTCGACCGCGTCCGCAGCACCCTCGATGGTATTGGACTGATGATTATCGGGTTTGCCGTGGTGGAGACGGCCACCTTCATTGCCGAGGAGGAAGTATTGCGCAAGCGTGAGCTGCGCTCCCCGCGTGAATCGCGGCGCTCGATCACCAAGTTCATCACCATCATCGTCATCGCCGCGAGCCTGGAGGCGCTGGTGATGATCTTCAAGACCAGCCGCGAGGAGATTCCTGCGGTGCTCTACCCGGCCGCTCTCTTCGCGTCCGCGATGCTGGCGCTCGTGGCGCTCGGCATCTACCAGTGGCTCTCCAAGAGTACCGAACGTGAGGGTGGCTAGCGCCCCGTATCTATGCGGTATGGTGCGCGTGAGCGCATCACGCTGACATCATGCGCCTTGCGAGGCTGCCCGCCTGCTGACCAGCTCACGCAATCTCGGCCGCGTGGCTGTCTGCAGCACCCTGAAATTCTCTTCTTGTTGCTTGCGAAATGCGTCGAGTTCTGCCTCGTCACGATAAGGCACGAGGAATTCATAGTAGAGATGAGAGCAGAACCGTGTGCGCTCGCCTAGATCGTGAAGTCTGAAATCGATGATCCCGAAGCGATCGATCTCATGGGTGCCCTTCTCGATGAAGGTCTTCCACACGACCCTGTTCGGCGGATCAAGCTTGATGGTGCGAGCATAATAGGGAGGAAACACAAATCCATCTTCCGCCTTTACCAGGGAGACGACCTCCCCTTCCTTGCCAGGCGTGCCGGAGACGTGCCTGACCTCGGCATAGTTCTGCCACGACGGATAATTGAGGATGTGGAGCCACACATCACGTATGGGACCATCGAGCACCATCTCATTGTCGATGACGAGGTAGACCGGGGCAATCGCGCGGTCGTTGAGATCGGCTGCGCTGTCGGAAGTCATCAAGGCGGCACTCTCCTAAAGGTTGGTACTTCCCGGCGGCGTGGGCTGCCACGCCCGTTCGTAGATGGCGATATTAGACCCGGAGGGAATGCGATAGCTTGCCCGCTCGTCAGCCGTTTTTGCCTTTCTGTCCGCGCGCCGCGGCACCCGGTCGGGTGTTGACGGGCAGCTCCTGTCACGTCCGGGAGGTGAATTGCCGCCGAGCGAGTTGTCCAAATCCCATGAGGCCGATCGTGACCACGATGAAGATCGTGGAGACGGCGGCGATGATTGGGGAAAGGTTGAAATCGATATCCTCGAACAGCTTGCGGGTGACGGTCTTGTTTTCCGCACCCGAGATGAAGAACGCGACGATCGTCTCATCGAACGACGCAAGGAACGCAAACACAGCGCCGGCCAGTATCGCCGGCAGAACCAGAGGCGCGGTCACCTCGAGGAATGCGCGCATCCGCGAGGCCCCCAGGTTCAATGCCGCCATTTCGAGGGAGAAATCGAGGCGGGACAGCGCAGCGGAGACGATCACCACGACATAGGGCACGGCCAAGGCTGTATGGATCAAGACAAAGCCCGTCGTCGTGCCGATGAGTTTCAGCGGGGCGAACTGCAGATAGACGGCGATTGCTACGATGATATGCGGCACGATCAGCGGGGCCAGGAGCAGCGCATTGATGAACTCGCGACCAGGCACGTTGCCTCTGACCAGGGCGACCGCCGCGCATGTGCCGATGAGCACGGAGCAGACCGTCGTCATGCTCGCAATCCGCAGGGAGAACAATGTCGCACTGATCCACCCGGGATCTGCGAAATATGCCTTGTACCAGACCAATGAAAATCCTTCGGGCGGAAAGCGAAGATAGGCCGTTTCGCTGAACGACATCAGAATGACGAGCAAGGTCGGCAGCGCCAGAAAGACCAGGATCAGCGCACAGAGCAATCCGAAGGCCCACGTGGTCACCGCTGCGAAAGCCCCATGAGGCAGGGCCTTGCCTTTATAGCGGGTTCCAACAGCGAATTCAGTCATAGGTCACCATCCGTTCGATGCCGAGCAGTCGTCGGAAGACGACGGTTATGCCAACCGACAGCACGAGAAGGACGAAGGAAACGGCGCCCGCAAACGGCCAGTTGAGAAATTCGGTGGCCTGCTGAGAAATGAGGGTCGCGATCATGAGCGTTCGCGGCCCGCCCACCAGCGCCGGCGTGATGAAGGTTCCGAGCGCCAGAACGAACACCAGCAGGCAACCTGCAAACACCCCCGGCAAGCTGAGCGGCAATGTGACGGACAAGAAGGTCCTCGACCGGCTGGCACCAAGGTTGAGTGCAGCTTTGGTGAGGTCGGGCGAGATGTTTCGAAGCGTCGAGAAGATCGGGAGGATCATGAACGGCAGCAGCACATGGCTCATCGCCACCAGCACGGCGCCCTCCGTATAAAGCAGGGTGAGCGGGCTATCCACGAGGCCAATCCGCAGCAGCCAGTCATTGATGATGCCCCGGCGTTGCAGAAGAACGATCCACGCATAGGAACGGACCAAGACGCTAGTCCAAAGGGGCACGAAAACGCAGACGGCGACGATGATGGCCAGGAGGCCGCGCGCGCGTGTCATCAACAACGCGATTGGATATCCCAGTAGCAGGGTGATCGCCGTCGCCACCACGGCGATCCAGATGGTCCGTAGAATGATGCGGACATAAAGCGGCTCGTCCAGCAGCCTGAGATAGTGTTCGGCCGTCCAAGTTGGCACGGAGATGCTCTGGAACAGGAGTTTGGCGATCGGAAGGAAGAAGGCCCAGCCCAGCAGCACGGCCAGTGGGAGAAGGAGAAGCAATGAGGTCGAGACGGGCAAGCTGCCACGTAGCGAGAGGCTCCTGGCCGTCGATGCCGGAGCCGGCCTGGCGGCTGGCGCGGAAAGCGTCTCCGATGCGTCTGTCATTTGCCCGCACCCGGATAGGCAAACGCATCGCCCGCCGACCAGCCGACGGTAACGGCATCGCCGGGCCTGAGCCCAGAAAGGTGCGACTGCGCGCTTATGCTGGCCCGCACGGTCGGGCCATGATCAAGCTTGATGAGTATGGCCATGGTGGCGCCGTTGAAGACGAGTTGGCTGACCTCGCCAGCAAGTCCTGAGCATTGGCTCTGCTGCTGTCCCGCCGTCACGGCTAGCCGTTCTGGGCGGATGGCCACGCGAACGGGATCGCCGGGCGGTAGCGATGTGCCCGCCGGCGTGCAGGCGGAGATTATATTGCCGCCGATACTGACATCGCAGTGCTCTATTCTGACACGCTCCACCGTCCCGGGTAAAAAGTTCATCTCGCCCAAGAAATCGGCGACGAAAGCATTTGCCGGATGATTGTAGAGGTCTGTGGGCCGTCCGAGTTGCAGCAGCTTCCCGTGATCGAGGACCGCGATGCGGTCCGACATGGTCAGCGCTTCCTCCTGGTCGTGCGTGACATAGATGACAGTTGCGCCCAGCCGCTGCTGAAGCTGCTTGATTTCGAGCTGAAGGTGCTGCCGGAGCTTCTTGTCCAGCGCCCCCAGCGGCTCGTCCATCAGGATCACGGGAGGATCGAAGACGATCGCCCGTGCAAGCGCAACCCGCTGCTGCTGGCCACCGGAGAGCTGGCTTGGCATGCGCCCCTCGTAGCCGGACAGCCGCACCATATCGAGCGCCTGCCGAACCTTTGCTTCGCGATCCGCTTTGTTCACCCCGCGCATCCGTAGCGGGAACACGATGTTGTCGGCGACGGTCTTATGCGGAAATAGCGCGTATTTCTGAAAGACCATGCCGATGTTCCGCTTGTTGGGCGGGACGTTCGTCAAATCTTGCTCGCCGACCACCAGGCGCCCTTTCGTAGGCGCTTCGAAACCCGCGAGCATCATCAGCAAAGTCGTTTTGCCGGAGCCCGATGGCCCAAGAAGCGACAGGAACTCGCTCGCGGCGACCTCGAGGGTAACATCGTCAACAGCGAGGACATTGCCGTACGCCCGGGAGACGCCTTGGATCGACACGTCCAAGCCTTGGATCCTGCCGGGCGGCGCTACTGGACTCCGCATCAACAATTGGCTCCCCTTTCTTTATTGCAGGTTCAGTGGCGCGTCCCAGTCTATGCCGGCGCCATTACTGTGAAAACCAATTGTTCCACTTGTCCGTGATCATCTCTTTGTTTTCGACGACCCATGGATGATCCCCGACCTCCAGCATCTTGCGCCAGTTCGATTCTGTTGTCGGCAGCAACGATCGTTCTTTTTCGCTGAGCAGATCGAGGGTTTTCTCATTTGGCGACGTAACGCCGAAATTGAGCTGCTGCATAAGGGCGAGATGGGCGTCCGGTCGCCCCAGGAAGAAGTTCAGGAACGACATGGCAGCATCCTCGTTCGGCGCGCCGCGCACAACCGACCACGATGCGGTGCCCCTCATGCCTTGGTTATACTCGACCGCCACGGGCACGCCTTCCAGCTGCAAGGGCACGGTTCGCGTCAGCCAGCCCAGCGCCATCTCGCCTTCTTTATTGCGGAGTGCCTGCTGCAGCTGGTCGCCCGTGCGCCACCACACGCTCACATGCGGCCTGATCTCGTCGAGCTTTCGGAAGGCCCGATCGAAATCGAACGGAAACAGCTTCTCGGGCGGAACGCCGTCTGCAAGCAGTGCCGCGGCAATCACTTCAAACGGCTGCCCTGTATTCGACAGCATCCGGCTTCCAGGGAACTTCGCCGTATCGAAGAACTCGGCCCAATTCGACGGGCCCCGGCCTTCGGGAAACGCATCCGTTCGATACGCTATGGACGAGCCGCCGATCCCGCGCAGCACGCCGTAGTCGGAACAGGCCCCAGGCACACCCTGCGAAGCCGCGTTCGGGATTTTCCCGCAATCGAGCTTGACGAGCAGGTTCTTGTTTATGAGGGCATCGGCGCCGATTGTCTGAATGACGTCCCATTCGACTTGGCCGGCGGACGCCATGGCTTTCAAGCGAGCCCATTGCTCGGTGTTGCTCGCAGCCACCGAGCGAATGCGAATTCCCGTCGCTTTGGTAAACGGGTCATAGAAGTGCTTGCGCAATGCCTCTTCCATTGCCCCGCCTGACGTGACTATGGTCAAATCCTCAGCCTTCGCCCGCCCGAACGGGCAGGCCGCAACAGCTAGGGCAAAAGCACTCGCCAGAATGACGGCACGCTTCATTGTCATTGTGATACCTCCCTCCGCATTGAATATATCCCCGTGTTGTTGGCCGACCGTGGTCGAGCTTTGGTTCGGCGGCACCGGGTGATTGCTGATCGGCACCTTAGTCTCTCGCATCAAACCTCGCTTGTTCCGCCGTCAAGCTGATTTGACTAGGCGTTCGCGAGACTTGGGGGCGCAGGCATCTCCCGGATCAGCACCACTCGCCACCGCGCATGACCGGAACGGAGCTGCCATCGCTCCTGATGCCGTCCACATCCACCTTGTCGGAGCCGATCATCCAATCGACATGGATCTTGCTCATGTTCCCGCCGCGCTTGGCCAGATCCTGGCGGCTCGCAGCCGCGGCATCGTGAAAACAACGAGAATAGCACTGGCCGAGGGCGATATGGCTCGCGGCGTTCTCATCGAACAGCGTCTTGTGGAAGAGAATCTTGCTCTGCGAGATCGGCGATGAATGCGGCACGAGCGCGACCTCTCCAAGCCTGCGAGCGCCCTCGTCGGCATCGAGAAGCCTGGCAAAGACGGCATGGCCTTCACGCGCGTCGGCGGCCACGATCTGGCCGCGTTCGAAAGTCACCGCGATGTCGCTGATGAGGGTCCCGTTGTAGTTCAACGGCATGGTCGACCGGACGATGCCGTCCACCCGGTTAGCGTGGGGTGCGGTGAAAACCTCCTCGGTCGGGATGTTGCCCATGAACGGAATGCCGTTGCGCGCCAGGAAGGCGCCGCCGACCCACCGATGCCCCTCCGCAAGCCCCACCCTGAGGTCGGTCCCGGGCCCGGTGAAATGGAGGGCGCTGAAGTCCTGCGCGTCGAGCCAGGTGCATCGGTCCCGTAGCTTCCCGTTCTCTACGGTCCAGGCGTCAATCGGATCGGGCCGGTCAACCCGGCTTGCCGCGAAGATCGCCTCCGCGAGCTTTGCCACTGCGTCGTGCTCGGGCAGATCGGGGAATATGGATTTGGCCCAGCGCGTGCTGGGATAGGAGATGATGGTGTAGTTCATTTCGCCGCCGGTGACCCTGTCGAGCGCCGGCTTGTAGGCGATTGAATTGGCCTCGTTTGCTCGGGCGACCTTCAGCGGGTCTTCGTTCACCAGCAGCAATGGATCGTCGCAGTAGATCGACAGGCGCGCCGCGTTGTCGCCATAGGCTTTCGCCATCCCGGCATAGAGCCATTCCGGCGCTCCATCGAACGCGACATCGGTTCCGAATCTAAAGCGGGCGAGCGTTAGTTCCTCGTCCGAAAGCACCGGCTGAACATACCTTGCGCCAGCGGCGTAGGCTTGCTCGACCAGACGCTTCACCAAAGGTAGGGCGCTGAGCGGTGATGTGACGATGAGATCCTGGCCGGGCCGGAGCTGCACGCCGATCCGGATCGCCACGTCGGCGAGCCGGTCCAACTTGACCGGATCAACGGCGGGATGTGCTGAATAGGGGTCCAAGGGAAGGCTCCTCTGATCGGTTGGGCACGCTGCCTCGCCGCCCGCTGACGGCCGGACGACTGCACTCGAGTCTACGGTAAACCGCCGACATGTGGTCAACTTGTTGCTTCGTCAGCCAGATTTGCCTTGGCGTTCAGCCGCGGCGGTGCGGCTGAGCTGCAGGCGCAGCGCGTTTGACTATTCTCGGGGGCGGCGACAAGATGCGGGATAACGCACATGGGCCGGCGGTCAAGCACCGGCTGGCGGAGGTTGAAATGCAAGCTGCGCCACTGGACTATGCCAACTATCTCGACCCGAGCACCTTCAGCGCGCGCTTCGGACAGAATTTCGAAGCGGACACGGCGCTCTATGACAACCCGCTCGGCATACGCATCAAGTGGAGGGATGCGAGCCATAGCGGCGTTCAGGAAATGGTGCAGTTGGCGGATGGCGCATTCCTGCTCACGAGCGTGGCGCAGCAGGGCAGCGCATACCATCGCCAGCGATCGGCGAAAGGCAGCGACTGGATTCATATCCAGTTTCGGGTGCAGGGCGGTGGCTACGACGAATTGCTCGGCGGCGAGGTGCTCGACATTCCCGAGCGCACCTGTATCGTCTCGCGCTACCCTGAGGACTCGGTCATCGGCCACTTCATGAAGAATGCCGACTCCGCGCGCATGGCCTGCCTCCTCATGCGGCCCAGCGCGCTCACCAGCTTGCTCGAGATATGGACGTCTCAAGTCGAGCCCGGACTGCAGTGGCTTGCCGATCCGGGCCAGCTCCAAGCGCAAAATCGGCAACTCCAATTGAGCCCGGCCATGTGCTTCGCGGTCGATGAAGTGATCAACTGCTCCATAGATGGCCCAGTCCGCCGGGCCTTCATGCGTGGGAAATCCCTCGAGTTGCTCTCCATGGTGCTTCATCAGCTTTCCCGGCCACATGATGGTCCGGGACGACCGCAGGCCCGCCTCTCGCCGGGGGACATGAAGCGCGTCGAGATGGCGCGAAAGATCATGGAAGACGATCTCGATTCAAGCATTCCCCTCGCCGATCTTGCCCGCCGCGTGGGTCTCAACAGAACCAAGCTCGCTTTGGCCTTCAAGCAGGTATACGGCACATCCGTGCAGGCGTGCTGGCGCGACTTGAAGCTCGACCATGCGCGGGAGCTTCTCGTCTGCAACGGCTTGTCGGTCACCGAGGTCGCCTTCCGCGTCGGCTATTCGGAAGTGTCCTCGTTCACCCGCGCCTATTTCCGCAAGTTCGGTGTTCTGCCTAAGGAATGCAGGCGGCACTGAACCCTGATCTATTGATGGTTGAACCAGACCAGATGCTGACGCTGGTAGGCCATCAGGCCGGGCATGCCGCCCCTGATCCCTATACCCGATAATCCGTAGGCCTCACTCGTATATGCGGCACCAGGGCCTGGACCGAACGGCGGATTGGCGTTCACCACCACCGCGCCCGCACGAATGCCCTTGCCGAGCGAGAAGCCTGTCGCGAGGCTCGCCGTCCATACATAGGCCGACAGGCCGTAATCAGTGCTGTTGGCAAGCCGAATGGCGTGATCGACATCCGTGAAGCTCATCACGGAGAGCACGGGCCCGAAGATCTCTTCTCTGGCGATCCGACTGTCGCTGCTCACCTTACGGAATACAGTGGGCTCCAAGTAATAGCCGCCCGTTGCCTCCTGGAGCCGCTTGCCTCCATAGATCAGCTCGGCTCCTTCCCTGTTTCCCGAATCGATATAGGAAAGCACGCGGTTCAGTTGCCGCTCGCTGACCAGTGGACCAAGATCGGTCGCGTTATCGAGAGGATCGCCAACCACCAGGTCGCGCAGCTTCTGGACCACCGCCTCCACAAACGCCGCCTCGATCGACCGCTGCACGAGCAGGCGCGAGCCGGCGCTGCACCATTGACCTTGGTTTACGGTGATCCCGGTTGCCACCGCGGCCGCCGCTGCATCCAGATCCACACCATCGTCGAACACGATCTGGGGCGATTTTCCGCCGCATTCGGCGATGACCGGCTTCATGTTCGACTGGCCGGAATACTGAAGCATCAGCTTGCCGACATCGCTCGATCCCATGAAAACGACCATGTCGACATCGCCATGCAGCGCGAGGCCCTTGCCCGTGGTCTGGCCGGCCCCGGGAACAACGTTCACGGCGCCGGGCGGAATCCCGGCCTCGCAGGCAAGGTCGGCCAGCATCAGCGCGGCCTGCGACGACAGTTCCGACGGCTTCAGCACGATCGAGTTTCCCGCCGCCAGGGCCGGAGCGATCTTCATCGCCGCGTTGTAAGTCGGAAAATTCCAGGGCGTGATCGCCGCGACGACCCCGCGCGGCACGCCCTTCCTGATCACCGTGGAATGGCGGTCGCTGGAGAGAACATCGCCCTTGGCCTTGTCGATGGTCTCTGCGTAGAAGCGCACGAGGCTGCTGGCTTTCATCGCGTTGAACGCCTTGAGGCGCAAGGGCTTTCCCATCTCGACGGCATCGAGCTGATCCAGCGTTTCGGCATTTCTCTCGACCAGATCGGCCCATTTGTGCAGGAGCTTCTTTCGGCCTTCAGGCTCCATTCCCCACCAAGCCCCCGATTCGAAAATGCGCCGCGCGGACTGCACAGCGGCATTGACGTCAGCCTCGCTTCCAATGGGCAGATCGAAAAGCTGCCGTCCGTTCGCCGGATTGATGACCGCTAAAACCTGGTCCGAGGTGGATGGAACTGGCCGGCCGTCGATGCGCAGCGCAACGTCGGGAAGCTTTTGAATAGCCATTGTCGATCCTCTCTCGCTTTGCAGACAGCCATGTTAGGCAGAGAGGTGCGCGACAACTTGCCCGCTCGTCAGTGACTTTTGATCTTCCGTTCTGGGCCGAGCCCGAAGAACAGGCCGAGATCGACGCCTCGGCAGGGACCCCGTTTTGAGTGCGGCCAGCGGGTGAACACTGGCCGCACAGATTTCACTTCTTCTTGGAGGCCGAGGCGGCCTTTGCACTTTTTGACATCGCTTTCGGCTTCGATGTCTTGTCTGAGGCTTTCTTGCTCGTCTTCTCGTGCTTAGTTTCCTTCGACATGCAGCATGTCTCCCATTTCCAAAGGAGTGAGCGATCTATTGTACAATCGGGATAGTCAACGAGAAGTAACACTGGCAGGGCGGTGGAAGATTTGCGAGACCCTCCCGCGCGCATGGGTGCATCTGCTCCGATCCTCTCGCCGTCGCTGCCTCGAACAGGACAGCGGCTTAGCCTCGGCTGCGCGAGTCCGCCAACCAACGAGTTGCCCGTTGACACGACTCATGAACGTCCGCATTGTTGCCGCGACGGCGCCTCATAGAGGCTTAATAGGGAACGCGGTGCGGGATGGATATCCCAACGCCGCGACTGCCCCCGCAACTGTAAGCGGCGAGTTTTCCGCCATAGGCCACTGGGACCAACGGGTCCTGGGAAGGCGGCGGACGACAGCGACCCGCAAGTCAGGAGACCTGCCGTCAGCCGTGGTCACACGCGATCACATCGGGCGGGGTGTCTCGATGGGACTGTCCTCTCTTCCATTCGGGCAGAGGACACCTCGATCGCGGTGACGTGCCACAAGGCCGAGCGCCGCCCGAGGGTTCATGTTCGTTCTGATTGTCCGCAAGGATTTCGCGCCGGAATCCGGCCCTTCCGCTCCCGTTCCCACGACGAAGCAGTCCATCCTGGTGGCGGCCCTTGCGCTGGCCGTCGGCCTCGAGGCTGCGGCGGCGCAGGATGCCGATCTCGACGATGGCGGCAATCTCGACCTGCCGGAGATCTCGGTGACCGCGAACTTGGTCGAGACGCCGCTTTCCCAGGTGGGCAGCGCCGTCACGGTCATCACCGGGGAAGAGCTGCGCGAACAGCAGATCAAATTCGTATCGGAAGCTCTGCGCC
The DNA here is from genome assembly GCF_005281615.1 of Rhodoligotrophos defluvii. Classification (NCBI taxonomy): domain Bacteria; kingdom Pseudomonadati; phylum Pseudomonadota; class Alphaproteobacteria; order Hyphomicrobiales; family Rhodoligotrophaceae; genus Rhodoligotrophos; species Rhodoligotrophos defluvii. The sequence goes on from NZ_SZZM01000001.1 coordinate 665,339, forward strand.
AAGTGCCTGGCCTGGCCGTCAGCCGCACGGGGCCGCTCGGCCAGCTCACGCAGGTGCGCATCAGGGGTTCCGAAGGCAACCAGACCAAGGTCTTCATCGATGGCATCCCCGTCAACGACCCGGCCGCCGGCTCGGAGTTCGATTTCGCCCATCTGCTCGCGGACGATATCGAGCGCATAGAGGTGCTGCGCGGGCCGCAAAGCGCGCTGTACGGCTCGGATGCCGTCGGCGGTGTGATCAACGTCGTCACCCGTCGCGGCGAAGGCCGGACCCGCGCCGCTGCACGCGTCGAGGGCGGCTCGTTCGGCACGCTTAACGGCAATGCGTCGGTGAGCGGCGGAACCGACCGCTACAACTTCATCGCCAGCGCCAGCGGCTTTCAGACCGAGGGCATTTCCGTCGCGAGCACGCGCCTCGGCAACAAGGAGAAGGACGGCTACGGCAACGGCACGGTATTCGCCAAGGCCGGCTACAATCTCACCGACACCTTCGACCTCTCGGCCGTGGTGCGCTACACGACAAGTCGCAGCGACCTCGACGCCGAGACGTTCTATCCCCAGTATGGCCACACCGGCCCCGTAGACGCATTGCAGGATGTGAAGGGGGAGCAATTCTTCACCCGCGCCCAGGCGCGTCTCCTGCTGCTCGACGGCCACTGGGAGCAGATCGCGGGCTTCGCCTACACCGATCAGGACCGCACCTATCGCGACCTCGATCCGCGCATGGTCACCAGCACCTATGACGGCGAGCGCGCCCGCTTCGACTACCAATCGACTTTCTTCTTCGACACGCCGCAGTTCCTGGATGCAAGCCACGCCGCGACCTTTGCCGTCGAGCATGACGAGGACAAGGCGATCTCGAAAAACGTGTGGTCCAGCTTCGAGAAGTCGATCGGCACGACCGGCTTTGTCGGGCAATACCAGGTGAGCCTTTTCGAGGATCTGTCGCTCACCGGAAGCATCCGCCGCGACGACAACGAGCTGTTCAAGGACTCGACCACCTATCGTGCGACCGCCGCCTACTTCCTGAAGGAGAGCGGCACCAAGCTCCGCGGCTCCTACGGCACGGGCGTCAAGAACCCCACCCTGTTCGAGCTCTACGGCTACACCAACAATTACAGGGGCAATCCGAACCTGAAGCCGGAACGCGGCGAGGGCTGGGATATCGGCATCGATCAGCAGATCTTCGGCGGGGGCATTCTCGACATCACCTATTTCAGCCAGCGCATCACCGATCTCATCACCGGCGCCGGCCAGACCTCCATCAATTTACCTGGCAGCTCGAAGATCGATGGCGTCGAGCTTGGACTGAGCGTCAGCCCTATCACCAATCTCACCCTGCGTGCGTCCTACACCTACATGAACGGAGAAGACGCCGATGGCCGGACGCTGGTGCGGCGGCCGAAGAACTTGGCCAGCATCGACGTGAGTTACATTTTGCTGGACGACAGAGCCCAGCTCAATCTCAGCGTAGACTATGTCAGCAAGCAGAAGGATTGGGTCTACAGCGCCGATTACAACGAACGCTATATAGTCGACCTCAACGCCTATACGCTGGTCAACCTCGCAGCCTCCTATCAGATCAACGACGGCCTGCAACTCTATGGCCGCCTGGAAAACATCCTCGACGAGAAGTATTACGAAGTCTGGGGCTACGGCACCTTGGGTTTCGGCGGCTATGCCGGCGTGAGGCTGACCTTCTGATGGCAAGCCACGCGCGAAACCTGCTCATCGCCCTGCTGCTCGCCTGGTCGGCTTCGGGCAGCCTGGCCGCACCGCAGCGTATCGTCTCCTTGAACCTGTGTGCCGACGAGCTGGTGCTCCGGCTCGCGGATCCCGCACAGATCGCGTCGGTGACATGGCTGTCGCAGGATCCCGCCAACGCCAATCTGGCCGCGCTGGCCTCACGCTATCCGGCCAATCGCGGCTTGAGCGAGGAAGTGATCGCCCTCGCGCCAGACCTGGTCATTGCCGGCCGCTATACGACGCGCGCCACCGTCGACCAGTTGAAGCGGGTTGTCATCGAGGTGCTCGAGCTTGATGTTCCCGCAAGCTTCGAGCAAACGGAGCAGCAGATCCTCGAGCTTGGCGACACGCTCGGCCACCTCCCGCGGGCGGAGGCCCTCATTGCCCGAATGCGTGCTCGTCTTGCGTCGCTGGACACCGCGCGGCAACACAGGCCGACCGCGATCGTCTATCAGCCGAACGGCTTCACGGCGGGCAAAGGCTCTCTCATCGATACGCTGCTCGCGCGCGCCGGCTTCCGTAACCTCGCAGCGGAAAACGGTCTTGACAATTACGGCGCCGTTCCCCTCGAGCTGCTGGTTGCATTCCGGCCCGACGTCTTGATCCTGAACGCTGAGCCGACGGCCCCAGCGCTTGCCTATGAAGTGCTCCGGCACCCGGTGCTGAAGGCGCTGCCCCACACTCAAGTCGTTAGCGTCCCGCCACGGCTGTGGACGTGCGCCGGACCCGAGATGGTGGAAGCGGTCGCGCTTCTCGCGCGGGCCGCGGAGCAGATCGCGGCGAGGGCAACGCCATGACGGTTTTCCTCCGGGCGTTAGGCGACGAGATCGCCTATCCCTTGCTCGTCAGCAGCCTTATCGCAGCTTCCTTCGCTGCGTCCATCGCCTCGCTCTCGATCGGCTATGCGCCTTTCAACCTGGCCAGCGCCATGGTCGACTGGATGGCCGGCCGGGAAAGCCTCGCCGCGCTCGTGCTCATCGAGCTGAGAGTGCCTCGTGCTCTGCTCGGCCTGCTCGTGGGGTATACTCTGGGGCTCGCCGGCGCGGTCATGCAGGGCTTCCTGCGCAACCCGCTGGCCGAGCCTGGTATCATCGGCGTTTCGGGTGCCGCGGCGCTCGGTGCGGTCGTCATCTTCTATTCCGGCCTGGCACATTTGACATCGCTGCTCCTGCCGCTGGGCGGCGTCGCCGGGGCGGCCATCGCCGGGGTGATCCTGTTCGGCCTTGCCGGCCGCGGAGCAGGCACGACCACGCTGATCCTGGCCGGCATCGCCATCAACAGCCTGGCGGGCGCGCTGATCTCCCTCGCGCTCAACCTGTCCGCGACCCCTTATGCCGCAATTGAAATCATGTTCTGGCTGATGGGCTCGCTGGCCGATCGCAGTCTCGACCACATCGCGCTCGTACTGCCCCCCATGGTAACCGGCTGGGCACTGCTTCTCTGGACAGGCCGTGCGCTCGACGCGTTGAGCCTGGGCGAGCTGACCGCATCGAGCCTCGGCTTCAAGCTGGAGAGGGTCCGCGGCGCGGTTGTCGGCGGGACAGCGCTCTGCGTCGGCAGCGCCGTCGCGGTGAGCGGTGCCGTCGGCTTTGTCGGTCTTGTCGTGCCGCATCTGATCCGCCCGTTCGTCGGTCATCGGCCGGGCCGGCTGCTGATGGCCAGCGGCTTCGCCGGCGCGGTGCTGACGACATCGGCGGACATTGCGGTCAGGCTCATTGCCACCCAGCCGGAGCTGAAGCTCGGGGTGGTCACGGCCATTGTCGGCGCACCCTTCCTGTTCGCGCTCCTTTACCGCCTCAGGAGCGAGCGGCCATGAAGATCGAGGCCAAGGCTGTCGGCGTCCGGCTTGGCAGCCGCCAAATACTGAGCGACGTCGACCTGGCCGTCTCGCCTGGAGAGATGATCGGGCTGGTGGGGCCCAATGGTGCAGGCAAGTCTACCCTGCTGGCGGTGTTGGCCGGCCTGTGCGCACCCGATAGCGGCCGGGTGATCTTCGACGGATGCGACGCCAATAGCATCGGCCCCCGCCAGCTGGCCCGACGCTTGAGCTTTCTCGCTCAATCCGCGTCGATCGAGTGGCGGCTCAATGTGGAGCAGGTGGTCGCCCTGGGGCGCCTCCCCCACCGCGGCTTGTGGGGACCGCAGGATCCAGCCTCCGACGCGCGGGCGATCGCCGCTGCCATGCGCATGACGGAGGTTGAGACCCTCGCCAAGCGCCCGCTCAACGCTCTGTCGGGCGGAGAGCGCATGCGGGTGCTGCTTGCCCGCGCATTGGCAGTGGAAGGCGAGGTCCTGCTGGCGGACGAGCCCATCGCAGGGCTCGACCCCTACCACCAGCTTCGGGCCATGGAGCTGCTGGCCGCGGCGGCATCTGCCGGCACGGCCGTGGTGGTTGTGCTGCATGAGCTGACCCTGGCGGCGAGATTTTGCCGACGGCTGGTGCTCATGAGCCAGGGCCGGCTTGTCGCCGACGGCACGCCCGAAGCGGTGCTCAGCCCGGGGTTGCTGGAGGCCGTCTATTCCGTCTTGCCGCTGGTCGGAACGCAGGATGGCGAACGCTTCATCCTGCCCTGGCGGCGAAACCCATCCATGCACGGAGATTCCGCATGAGCAACGAGACCCTGCAGTTCATTCGCCGGATGATTGCCGACCAGAAGGCCGGCTGGAGTCTCGGCACTTTCGGCGCCATCGCCGAATTCACGCGCGACGAAGGGGAGGCAGTCGCGTTCGGACAGGACGGCTTGTCGGCCGCAACCTCGCGAGGCGCCATCAGGATCGCCCATGATGCGGATATTCGGATATTCGCCTACGAGGCCCCCGCCAAGGATCCCGCAAGCTGGCACCAGGCGGTGGCGCTCTGCTTGCCCAAGGCAAACAGCTTGATGAGCCATCGGCGCGTGGTCACGGAGCTCGGGCCGGACGAAGAGGCCGTTCGTGAGATGGATAGGGGCGCAATTCTGTTCGATATCGGCCTGGGCACGCCGACCGTGGATGTGTGCGTGCGCTCTATGGATCCGGCGGTGATAGCCCGGCTGCGGGAGGCGGTGGGAACGTCCATTTTCGACCCGGACAATACGTTGATGCGCGACATGCCTGCGCTTTCGCCGCACCGGGTGTTCGCAACCAGGCTCGGCCGCGCGGAAATCATGCAGCCAGTCCCGGCTGCCCATGAGAAAAGCCCGGAAGGACCGCACACCCACGTTCTACCGCAACTCCTCAGCCAAGGCCGCACCCACAGCGCCAATGAACCGATCCCGTTTGGATGGGTGCCCTGCGCCTATATCTACCCGCAGCATCCGCTCAAGGATCCGCTCGGGCGGGATATCCCTTTCGACCCGGCAGCCTTGGAGGCGTTCCGCGACGTCCTGAGTGACTACGGTGACCCCGAGCTTGCGGCTCTCAAAACCGAGATCGAGGAGCTTGTCTGGAGCGGCGCAAGCCCCGAAGCGCTGCCGAAACTGACGAAGCGGTCACACCGGGCGACCTTGCGCGTGACCTTGCGACAATTGAAATGCCAAGCGGAAGGGGACACCGGAGCTCTCGACCTTTGGAGAGAGTATTTCTAGTTAGAGGCCATTAAACCTGGCACGCAATCGCGCCGAAGCAAATTTGCCGTTCGGCCACGAGCTGGCCAAGGGCGGGGGTCATTCGCACCGTCCCGCGCGATCAAGCCCGCCTCCAGTGAGCGGCGAACCGAACGGCCAATGCAATGGCGGTGAGCGTCGGGTTGGCCTGGCCGGAGGTGGGCAGCACCGCCGAGCCGATCGCGTAGAGATTTGCACAATCGAAACATTTGAGGTCAGCATCGACGATGGCCTCGCGGCGATTGGCGCCCATGCGCGCCGTGCCGATCTGGTGCGTGCCATGTGCTGCCAGGGCGAGGATCGCATCGACCGTTTCCTCCCGCGGCTGCCGGTATGTCAGCGAGCCGAAGCCGGTGCGGCCAAGCCAGCGGCCAAGCTCGTCATGGGCCCGGGCCAGGGCTTCCGCGTTGTCGCGGCTGAAACGCAGATCGATGCGCAGGCGCGGCAGGCCGAGCCGGTCCGTTTCATATCCCAGTTCCACCCGGCTTTCGGCCTGGGGGAAGTGCTCGGCGTGGTAGGAAAGGCCGTAGCGGCGGGCGGAATTGCGGATGAAGAATCCCGGCAGCCGCATCGGGCTCGCATAGCGGCGGTAGAGGAAGGAGGGGACGAACACGGCGGCCGCGGGCAAGCCGCGCACTACGTTCAGAAGGTGCGGCCAGCGGTCGAGATCATCGGGCACGTGGCGCTTGCGGATGGCCTCCGCCACCAGCCGGCGGCCGAGCGGGCCGACGGACAGGGCCAGCATGACGGCGGACAGGACGGCGCTGCCGTGGCGGGGATCGGCGCTGGGCGGTACCACCGGCCAGAACGAGACATTGGGCAGCTGCGCCGATCGCTGCAAGCCGTCGGATGGAACGAAACGCCGGCGCGCATAGGAGCCGTGGCCGTCGAGGTAGAAGTCATAGGCCTGGTCGAGCGCGTCCGTCGCGAACTGGATGTCGGCCACCTCGCCGATCACGTGACCCATATAGTAGCGGCCGAGCGGGCCATCCCGCCCGCCGAAGCGCTCGGGCTGCTGCCGCTGGGCGGCCAGCAGCAGCCGGGTGGTTTCGAGCCCGCCGCAGGCCAAGGCGACTGCCGAGACGGGAATATCGTGCCGGCTGCCGTCGAGCCTGCTCACGGTCAGCGCGGTGATGCGGTCATCGCTCCCGAAGACGAAGCCGGTCACGGTCGCGTTGAGGCGCACATCGATGAGCGGATTTCCGGCGAGCGCGCGCATATGGGTGAGCTGAAACGCCGGCTTGTTGCTGAACCGCTCCAGCCGCGTGTAGTCGAACGCATCATCCTGCGAGGCCACACCCGGGATCGGATCTCGGAAGACAGGGGCGCCGCACTGCGCATAGCCGCAAGCGGCCGCGTAATGGGGCGCCAGGTCTTCGAGCGTGATCGGCCAGCGGACATCACCCGCCCAGGGCCGACGCTCGAAATCGATTGCATCAAAGGGCTGGCAGCGCCCGGCCCACAGGTTCGACGTGCCACCGAAGCGGCGCGCGACGGCGATGCGCATGTCGTCGTGCCGGGATGGCTCGGCAATCTCCGCCGCCGACAGCTCGGTGGTGCTCGTGTCAGGCTGTTGGCCGCCGGATTCGAGCAGAAGCACGCTCCGGCCAAGCCGGGCCATTTCCAGGGCCAGTGTGATGCCGACTGGGCCCGAGCCGACGATGCACAGGTCGTGGCGTGCTTCGTCGAGGCCCTCCAGGTGATCGAGGATCATGCGGGCACGAGGCCGGGCGCCGGTGTGGCGGTGAGTGATTTGGCGAGATCGAGCGCCTGGCGAGAGGCAGGTCGTGAGGCCCGCGCGATGTTGAACCGGCGGTGCCGCTCGGAAAACATTGAGGTGAGCACGACCCCTTGCGGGTTGGCGGCCAAGGCGCGGTCCAGGAGCAGGGCGCCGGCGGCGTCCGGCAAAGGCCCGGCATAGCCGGCCTCCGCCAGCTGACGCTGTGCCTGCGGGTCTTGCGCCAGCCGCTGAACCAGCCGCTCCAGCGCGCCGTCCACCCCGAACACCGAATGGGTCACGGTGGCGATGGGACGTCTCGCGGCTCGGGCTATCTGAGGCACCGCGTCGATGTCGAGACCATCGGCACATTGGGCGAAGCTGAAGGGGCCGGGTTGCGCCGCACCTGCGAGACAGGCCCGCAAGCTCCCCGCAACCGAGACGTGACGCGCCTTGCCGGCACGCACCACCTCTTCCAGCGCCCGCAGCACGTCCTCGCGCGTGACATCGGCCGGGTCGGGATCGTGCAGGGCAAAGACGTCCACGTAATCGGTGCCGAGGCGGGTGAGCGACTGATCGAGCGACGCCTTGATCGTGCTGCCATCCAACGGCACCTTGCGATAGCGCGTGGCCGGCAGCGCGCGAAAGCCACGCCGCAGCGCCTTGAGCTTGCCGGCCACAGGGCGGGCCGCGGCATAGACCATTTTCATGAGCTGATTGCGCTCGGGATGGGTCAGGCCCACTTTGGTACAGACCTGAACCTGCTGGCGACGCTCTCTGAGGAAGGCGCCGACCGCCAGTTCCGCCTCTCCCGCGCCGTAGGGAGGCGCCACGTCATACCAGGTCACGCCAGCATCAAACGCTGCTTCGAGGCTTCGCAGCCCCTGCGCGCGCGATATGCGCGAGCCCAGGGAAGCGCAGCCGAAGCCGATGACCGAGGTTTCGATCTCCGTGCCGGGAAGTTTTACTTGCCTCACCATTAACGCTGCCCTCGTTCTTCGGCCGTGCCGGGACGTGTTGCTTCGTTCCATTTTGAACCAGGGAACCCTTTCCGGTCCCAAGTTCGTCCTTGCTGACGCGACGGTGCCAGGGATACCGTGCCGGCCAGCAAGCATCGAGCATGTGGGTAGCGAACGGCGTGCCAAGCGGAGGAAGCGACAGGGCAGTTTGGCTGATAGCAGCCTTGCTTCTCATCCCGTTGCTGCCGGGCACCGTCTGGGCGAACCCGACCTGCAAGCTCGCATTGCCGCCGAGCCAGCCGCTGAAAGTTGAAGGGTTTTACGCCGACAGCCAGGGGAGCGTGGTGGATGGCTCAAAGCGCGCAGCCAGGGATAAGGCGGTGGCCCCCTATGAAGCTTTCGTCCGCCTGCAGCAGCAGCGCGCGGATGCCTATCTCGTCCGTGGCGACGAGGCGGCCGGCCGCTGCGCGCTCGACAATTTGGCGCTGTGGGCCGAACGCCGTGCGCTGACCGGCCGCTGGTCCTCGCGCCAGGCCAATTACGAGCGGAACTGGTATCTCGGGGCCCTGGCCCTCGCCTATCTGAAGGTCATGGCGCTGGCCGATCCGTCGGAACGTGCTCGCATCGCGCGCTGGCTCGAGGAGATGGCCGCACCAATCCCAGATTTCCTCGCGCGGGACGACGTGCCGGAGAACAACCTGGCCTATTGGGCCGGTCTTGCGATGGCGGCCACGGCGCTGGCGACGGGCGACGGGCGACTGCGGAAACAGGCGGATGGGATCCTGGCGCAAGGCCTTGCCGCCATAGCGCCGGATGGGACCCTTCCTCTGGAAATGGAACGCGGCGGGAAGGCTCTCGACTATCATTGCTTCGCCGCAGCACCGCTTGCCGCCATGGCCTTCATGGCGAAGGCGCGCGGTGACACCGTGGACTTTGCAAGCCTCAAGCGCTTGGGCGAGCGCATTATCGCCGGCCTCCGTGACCCCTCCTCGTTCGCGGCCATGGCAGGCGCACCTCAGGAATCGCCCCCTCAATGGAACCTCGCCTGGTTCGGCTTCTATGGGGCGTTGGTCCCGACGGATAACCTGCCCCCTCATGCCGCCAACAGCCATTTCCTGGGTGGCGATGTGGCTGCCACCATGCAGGCGATAAAGACCGCGACGCGCCGAGACGTTCGTTGATGCTGCGACGCGCTGCCGCATCTCGCGGCGGTGTTCTGTGTCACCGCAATCGCGGCATCGTTCTTGCGATGCCATGGCGTAACGTCAACCTCCGGCTCCGGTCGAACCGACCGGCCTCAAACCCATGCTGATAACGCAATGACGATGGACCGCGTCGAAGGCCGCCTGTTCCTCGGTACGGGAAATCCACGGATTTCCTGGCTAGCCTTCGCGCTTACGGCCGCTGCGCTCGACGCTTCGGCGATCTTGGTCGCGGCCTTCGTAACCGGGCCAGCCTATTATCTCGCGAGCTTCGGCAACACCGACTCGCTGGCGCAGCATCTCGAATGGGGCGGCACTTTCGCGCTCGTCTTCCTCGTGATTGCCTCCGCGCGCGGATCCTATCGGTTCCGCAACTACGTCCAGTCCAAGAACCGGTTCGACGACCTGCTGCTCACGTGGACGATAACGTCCGGGATCGTGCTGGCGCTGGTCTTCCTGCTCAAAGCGGGGGCTGACTATTCGCGCGGTGCCACCGTCGTTCTCTACTTCTCCGGGCTTGCGGCCCTGTTCACCCTCAGGCTCGCCACGGCCCGACTGGCGGAAATCCTGGCGCGGTCTGCGGGTTTTGCGGCGCGCAAGGTGGTGCTGGTGGGCCGGCGCGACGACATTGCGAGCCATATGCGCCGCTATGACCTGCGCGACGTGGGGTGGAGCGCCGTCGGCATCGTCGAACTGGACAACGTGGTCGAGACTGCCGTTCAGATGCAAGGAACCATCCGGCAGCTCAGGCCGGACGATGTCATCCTGGTCGTTCCCTGGTCCGAGGTGTCGCTGATCGAGACGCTCACGGACGCCCTGATGGAAACGCCCGTTGCCATCCATATTGCGCCGGGTCCCTTTCTCGACCGCTATGCGGGCATGGGCACCGCTGGCAACGCCGCCGGGCTGATCCTGGTGCGGGCTGCGTTCCAGCGCACGGATGTCATCACCAAGCGCATCTTCGACATTGTGGTTGCCTCGGTCGCGCTGCTGCTGCTTCTGCCCGTCCTTGTCCTAACCGCCATCGCCATCAAGCTGGACAGCCGCGGGCCGGTTTTGTTCCGGCAGACGCGCCACGGCTTCAATCACCAGACTTTCCGCGTGTTCAAGTTCCGCTCCATGACGGTGATGGAGGATGGGGAGGCGTTTCGCCAGGCAACCAAGAACGATGCGCGCATCACCCGGGTCGGTCGCTGGATCAGGCGCACCAATATCGACGAGCTGCCGCAGTTCCTCAACGTGCTGCTCGGGGACATGTCGGTGGTGGGGCCGCGGCCGCATCCGGTAAACCTCAACAAGGCCTTCGACGGGCGGATCGCCTACTACGCCAGGCGTCACATCGCCAAGCCGGGGATTACCGGTTGGGCACAAGTGCACGGCCTGCGCGGCGAAACCGACACGGAAGAGAAGATGCGCGCCCGCATCGAATATGACCTCTACTATCTCCGGAACTGGTCACTGTGGCTCGACGTCAAGATCGTGCTCATGACGGTCTTCTCGCCGAAGAGCTACCGCAACGCCGGCTGATACCATGCTGCCCGACCGACTGGTGCTGACATTTCATGGGCTGGGGAGGCCGGCCGGCGCCATCGACCCGGCGGAGGCGCCCTATTGGGTCGACACGTCCGTGCTGCACGAGGCGGTGGACGCGGCGCGGCGCGACCCGCGCATCGAAATCACCTTCGACGACGGCTACGCATCAGATTTCCACATCGCCTGTCCGGTGCTGGCACAAGCGGGGCTTTCCGCCACGTTCTTCGTGCTGGCGGGCCGGCTCGGGCAGCAAGGGTCGCTCTCCAAATCAGACCTGGCCGAGATGGCAGCCATGGGCATGCGGATCGGCAATCACGGCCATGATCATGTGAACTGGACCAAATGCGCTGACGATACCTTGCGGCGCGAGCTCTATGATGCGCGCGCGGTGATCGAGGATGCAGCCGGCTGCGCCGTCGACACTCTGTCGGTGCCTTTCGGCGCCTTCGATGCCCGGGTGCTCCGCACGGCCTTCGCGGCAGGGTACCGCCGCGTCCATACCAGCTCCGGCGGGCTTGCCCATCGCGGCGCCCGCCTGGTGCCGCGCAACACGGTGCGCAGTGATCTCGACGTCGGCCGCATGATCGCGGACCTTACGGGCTGGCAAAGCCGTGCCAGGTCCGCGGTGCGCGACCCGATCCGGCGCTGGAGATATGGCGTCAATACATGGGCGGCAGATCGCGCCCCGTAATCTCCCGAAGCTTGCCGAGATTGAGCCAGGCCTTCTGCCTGAGCTTCAGCGAGCGGGCCCGGCACACCGGCCGCAACAGGGCCGCACCGGCCCCACCGATCAGCGCTTTCGCCCCGGCATCCATGTAAAAGGCGATGTGCCGCGGATCGAGCTTGCCGCCGGGGCCGATGCGCAGTCGGGCGTAGGACTGGCCCGACCGCAGCGCCCGGCGCCTGATATAGCCGAGATCGAGCCGAGCGGGCGGTGCTTCCTCATAGATATGGGCGTCGTCGGTGGCGATGATCACCGCTCCCGCACGGTGCAGACGGCTGAAGAAGTCCGTGTCCTCGCCACCCGTCCGGCCGAGCCCCACATCGAACCGCAGGCCATGCTGCTCGACCGGGGCGCGGCGGAACAGCACATTGCCCGAGCGCCCGGTCTCGAGCCTGCGGCCCCGCGGCCCCCATTCGATATAGAGAGGATTGGCGGCTGCGAGCCAGGCCGGCGTGCCCTCGGGATATTGCGGGAAGACCGGGCCGATGACCACCTCGGCCCCGAATTCCGCCGCCGCCGCGAACATGCGCACCAGCCAGTCGGATGCGACCCACTCGTCATCATCCACGAAGGCGATCCACTCGCCCTGGGCCGCGTCCAGCACGGCATTGCGCGCCGCCGATATGTTGCCCGCGCCGACCGCCAGGGCGCGGACGGGCAAGCCCCACGGTGCGCCGCCAGCGACGATGGCCGCCGCCCCGCCACCGGGATCATCGTCGGCGACGATCACCTCCGCAGCGATGCCGTCGGGAATGCGCATGGCCCCGAGCGATCGAAGGGTGCGCGCAAGGCCCGGCCGCCCGCAGCTCGCGATGCCGATGGTCAGCCGTTCCATGGCAGCTTGCTCCGAGCGCTGGCGGCAAGAGCAGCCGCGAGCACGAAGATCATGGACATGTAGTCGAACCCGCGAAACCACGCGGTCTCCAAGAGATTATAGAGCATGAGGAAGACGATCAGGGTAATGCAGAGATAGCCGAGGCTGAAGCTGCGCTTCAGCACCTGGCCGGCGGTGCCGAGGGCGGCGGCCAGCGTGAGCGTCAACAGCCCCAGGCCGAAGAAGCCGGTCTGCAGGACGATATCGACATAGCCGTTATGGGCATGCGGCATGCGGGCGACGAAGCCCGGCGCCTCCCGGAAGCTCGGCGACTCGACGCCGGTCTGCCAGAAGGACTCGAAACCGTAGCCGAGCCAGGGATGGCGCTGGGCCATGGACGAGGCGAAGGCCCAGATGTCGGTACGGGTGGTGAGCGTCGGATCGCCGAACAGAGCATAGGCGACGGACTCGAATGTCCAGACGTAACAGGCGATGCCGATGAAATAGACGAGCACCACCGCGCCGATGAGTCCCGCGACCAGGACGGGGACGGAAAGGCGGAAGGCGCGGGCGGCAATGCAAATGGCGAGTACGAGCGGCGGCACCATGAGGGCGAGGCCGAGGGAGGTTTTCGACTTGCTGAGCACCAGCAGGGCCAGCGATATCGGGATGATCACCCAGGCGAGCAGCCGGATCCGGCCGGGGCGCGCCGCCAACTGATGCAAGGCGAACAGCAGCCCCAGGGCAGCGGCTGCGCCGAGCCCGTTCTTCTGCGGGAACAGCCCTTCGTAACCCAGGGGGCCGGGCGCGGTGACCGAGACCACCGCCAAGTTGGTGATGAGTACGGCGGCCAGCATCCAGAAGATGCGGTCGACCACCCCGTCCGGGTCGTCGGCGGCTGCGATCGACAGGATCAGCGTGCCGATGATGGTGATCTGCAGGATCGCCCGCTTCAGAGCGATGTCCGGCACGATCGACCAGCCCGCCGAGACGACGAACAGACCGAGCATGAGCGCAACCAGGAGCACGGCGGGGTCGCGCAGCGCCGGGCTGCGGCGGTAGCACGTTGCGAGCCAGACGAACAGCGCGACCAGGAATATGGCGGGGAAGAAGACCTGGTTCAGCAAAGTCGACTGGTTCTCAGCGATCCGCTCGGCCAGCGCCGGGTCGGTGTCGGGGCTGCGGCCATAGAGAACGGGCCAGATGAACAGGCTGTAGAAAAGGGTGATCGCGGGGAGCCACCGCGCGAGCTTGCGTGCCCACAGCGCCGTCCCCGGGTTCACGCGGATATCGGTGGCTGTGCTCATGATGCGGGCACCAGCTGTGTCATGGGCTTACGCGCGCGGAGCACCAGCGCCAGGGACCAGACCACCGCGAGCAGCTCGCCGGCGGCCGCTGCGCCCACGGCATAGATCGGAGGAACGGTCCAGGCGAGGCCGGTGAGTGCGGCAAGCGAGACGGCGGCAGCTCCCACCGACACGAAGGCCAGCGGCCGGAACAGGCGGGCCGCCTGCAGGTAATAGCCCAGGCAGATCTGGGCGAGGCTCAGGACGGTGGTGAACCCCCAGGCGGCGGTCAGCATGGCGATCTGCGGATGACGGCCGCGGAACAAGGCCGGCTCGATCCACGGCCAGGCCGCTGCGAGAATGCCGACATAGACCAGGCTCAGGGCCAGCACGCCGGCGGTGCCCACAAATAGGACGCGACGTGCCCGGCCTGCATCACCCTCGACGATCGCCCGGGTCATGGTCGGACGAGCAATGCGCCCCCAGGCGGAGGCGAGCAGCGACATGGGGCCCATCAGGACCCGGCCTGCCTGGACCTCGCCCAGAACGTCGGCGCCCCGCAAGCCCTCGACCATGAACACATAGCCGCGATACTGCGCTTCCGTCGTGGCGGCGCCGGTGAGCGTCCAGCGCGATTCCCGCCAGGTGGAGCGGTAGGCGGCCAGTGCCTTGCCGAGTGGCGCCAGCCGTTGCGATGTCGCGGCCAGAACGACCGCCGCGGCGTTGCCGGCGGCAGTGCCGAGCAGCATGGCCTTGACGGGCTCGAGCATCGTCCACAGCACCGCAATGGCCGCGGCCGAGAGGCCGACCATGGCGGCGTCGATGACCAGGGCCCGGTGCGGCCGCATCAGCGTGAACGCCACGGCGCGCTGCGTCTCGCGCCAGAGGCCCGTCATGCACAGGGCGGCGGCAGCCAGCCCGTAGGTCATGTCGCCGCTGGTCAGCGCACAAAGACCTGCGACCAAGGGCAGCAGAATGAGCCGCAGCAGGTGATCCGCCGTCAGCAGCACCCCCAGGGTCTGTTGCTGCTCGCCCTCGGGGCGCCCGGGAAGACCAACGCCGATGGGCGTGGCGATCAGGGCGTTGTGAAGGGAAGTGAGGATCAGGAGCAGCGTGAGCGCATAGGTGAAGAGGCCGAATTGCGCTGCGGACACATGCGCCAGCAGCAGCAGGTTCAGCGCGAGGCTGAACCCGCTGAGCATAGCCTGGTCGACCAGGGATAAGGCGATCGCCGTCCGCATTTGCCGTCTCTCGTTGAGGCTCGCTTGGCCCGTGCAGGGGGCGTGCCACCGCGCGTCCCGCCTTTTCAGTGAGACAGAGGCATGAAAACTGCGACTGGCCTCCGCAGAACGATCTGGCGCCTGCACTCTCGTGCCGAAATGAGACGAGGGACCCTGCAGGCACCGTTTCGATGTGGAGAGAAAGCTTCATGCCGGCTGGCAACGACATAGCGGGGCGCGTGCGGTTCCTTGGCGCCCCTTACGACCTCAGGCCGATCGAGCAGGTGCTGTGCTCGCTGCAGGGCGCCAAGCCCGACGACTGGTTCCGGTATGTGGTGACGCCCAATGTGGACCATGTCACCAGGCTGAGGCACCGCAAGGACCTGCTGCCGCTTTATGAGAACGCCTGGCAGAGCTGGTGCGACAGCCACATCGTGCGGCGCCTGGGCTTCCTGGTCGGCCTGCGGCTGCCCCATCTCAACGGCACCGACGTGGTCGAGCGGATCTTCGCCGAGGTCCTGCGGCCGGGAGACCGGCTCGCGGTGATTGCCGCGCGGCCCCAGGTGCTGGAGGCGCTCGCGTGGAAATATCCGCAATATCAGTTCGTCGGCCATGTACCGCCCATGGGCTTCGTGGACGACCCGGAGGCCTTCGAAGCCTGCGTCACGTTCGGCGCCACCTGTAATGCGCGCTTCCTGTTCATCGCCGTCGGCGCGCCGCAGTCGGAACAGGTGGCCTATGCGATCGCCCGCCGGCCCAGCGCGCAGGGCACGGCCTTCTGCATCGGCGCGGCCATGGAGTTCATGGGTGGGGTCAAGGCCCGCGCGCCGCGCCTGATGCAGCGGCTGGGCTTCGAATGGCTGCATCGCCTGCTCAGCGAGCCGCGGCGGCTCTGGCGGCGCTATGTGATGAGCGTGGGGCCGCTTGCCATGCTGTTCGCCAGGGAGGTGGTCCGGTGGAGATGACGCGCATTTCGGTCCCGGCCCGCCCGGATACGGCGCCGCGGCCTCTCATTCTCCATATCTCGTCGGACTACCCCAACCCGATCCGCACGCCCACCACCAACGCGGTGGAACGGCTGGTCGATCGGCTGACCATGTTCGAGCAGGTGGTGATTTCGCTGCAGCGCATCGGCAATCCCTTCCGCTGCTACTGGAAAGATCTCGGCATGGTGAATGGCCGCAGGCTCGTTGCACACGGCTATTTTGCCCTGCCCTTCGGGATTGGCATGCTGCCGTCGCAATTGCTGCTCGGCCGCCGCATCGCTCGCTTCCTGAAGCAGGAAAACCTCAGGCCGAATGTGGTGCACAGCCATCGCTTCACCTTCGAAGGGATCGCCGCCTGGCTAGTCGCACGGAAGCATAAGGCCGCCCTGTTCTTTTCCGTCCGTGGGGAAGTCGAGGCCAAGGTGTTCAAGGCCAAGCCCACCTACCGGCCGCTGTTCCGGCGCATGGCTGATGATGCGGCACGGGCCTTCTACGTGTCAGCTTGGGTAAGGGAAACCTTCGAGCGGCTGACCGGCATCGATGCGGCGAAGACGCGGCCCCTGCCGAATTTCGTCGAGAACGCACAGCCGCTGATCACGCCAACGGAACCCGACCCAGTCCTGGTCACTGTCATCAACCTGGATGCCCTGGAAAAGAAGGGCCTGCCGACATTGCTGGAGGCTCTCAAGCTGGCGGGCGATGCGGTCGATGGCGTGAAGCTGGAGATCATCGGCTATGGCAGCGAGGCTGGAGCCGCGGCCGCCAAGGGGCTGATCGAACGCTACGGCCTGGCCGACCGCGCCTTCCTGCGCGGCTTCGTGCCCCATCAGCAACTGCTGGCGGAACTCCCGAAGCGGCTGGCCATGGTCATGCCGTCCCGCAATGAGACATTCGGGATGGCCTATGTGGAGGCACTATTTGCCGGGACGCCTGTGCTCTATTCCAAGATGACCGGCGTCGACGGCTATCTCGGCGGTCTCGAGGTCGGCGAAGCAGCCGACCCCTATGACGCCAAGGACGTGGCCCGCGCGCTTGCCGCCTTGGTGCGCGACAACGCCGCGTATCGGCAGAACATCCGCGAGCAGGCCGGCGAGTTGTTCCGCCGCTTCGACCCCGTTCGCAATATCGAGCTCTATCGGGACGATGCCCTGCGCTTCGCCAGCGAGGGAAAGGCCGAGCCGGTGATCGAGATCCACTGGGATATCGAGCCGCTGGAAGCCGAATGGCGGGCGCTGGAGGAGCAGGGCCACGTCACCGCCTTTCAGCGCTATGACTTCGTCGCCCCCCTCTATGCCGCGTTCCGCCGCCATGATCGTGCGGAGCCGGTCATCGTGGTGGTCCGCCCGACGGCCGGCGCGACGCCGATGATGATCCTGCCCCTCTGCGCCTATGCCGAGCGGGGATTGCGGATGATCAGCTTTGCCGATCTCCGGGTGGCGGACTACTGCGCGCCGGTTCTCGCCAAGGATTTTCCGGCGGACGACAAGTCCTGGTTTCTGGATCTCTGGCGCCGGATCGAGAGCGCGCTGCCCGCAGCGGATGTCATCCGGCTGCGCAAGCTGCCGGACAAGGTGGGTGCACTTTCAAACCCGCTTCTCCACTTGCCGATTAAGGCGCCGTTCAGCGCCATGGCCCATGGCCTGCCCATCGGCGCGCCCTGGAGCGAAAAGGCCAAGGCGGTCATGAGCAAGAACACCCTGCAGCTGCTGCGGCGCCGGGAGCGCAAGCTCGGCCAGGTCGCGCCCCTGTCGCTGCAGTTCTGCACGGGCGGGCCGGAGACCGCCGCCATCTACGATGTTCTTGCCAAGCAGCGGGTGGACCGCTTTGCCCGCCTGGGACGCGACGATCTCATGCGGGAAACCATGTGGAGCGAGTTCTACCGCGACCTCGCCTGCGGCGGCACGGCGCGGTCTATTGCCCGGCTGTTCTGGCTGAAAGTAGGCGACGAGATCGTGGCGACCGGCCTTGGCCTCGTGCACGACAAGGCATTCCTCCTGCTCATGATGGCCTTCGATATGGACCGGCATGCGCAGCTCGCACCCGGCCGGATCATGCTGTTCAAGGCCATGGACGCCTTTGCGCAGGAAGGGCTCACCTATTTCGACCTGACGGTCGGCGACGAGCCCTACAAGAAGAACTTCGGCGCCGATGACCGCGTCCTCTATGAGGCCATGTGCGCGCGCAGCTTGCAAGGCAGGCTCGGGGTCGCGGTCTGGCAGGGCCGGCGCTGGCTCAAACGCCTGCGCGGTCGCGATTTGTTGCGACGCAACGACGACGGCGACTGATCGGCACGGAGCTTGCTGAAGACCTTTTCGCCACGGCTGTCCGGGTCCTGCTTTGAGACGCAAACAATGAACATTGCCAATCACTCTCGGATCGACACGTTCTCCGGCGCGCAGATGATCGCCGCCGGGCCGGTGTCGGGCCTCGACGCCTTCAGCCGGGACGTCAGGGAAGTCTTGCGGGTCTTGTGGCGGCGAAAGACCTGGATCGTCGCGATCACCGCTCTCTTCCTGATTGGCGCGATGCTCTTCGTCCTGTTCTCGACGCCGCTCTATCGCGCGTCGGCCGAGCTGCTGATCGATCCGCGCTCGAAGCGGGTGCTGCAGACCGAGCAGGTGGTGCCCGGCGGGCTCGGCACGTCATCCCAGGGTGCGGACTCGCTGCTCGTCGACAGCCAGGTCGAGATCATCGCTTCGGATGCCGTTCTCCGGCGCGTCGTCACATCGCAAGGGCTGGATCAGGATGCCGAATTCACCAAGCCGGTGAGCCCGGGCCTTCGAGCGAAGCTGCTCGATCTGCTTGGCGAGGGGGATGCCGCAGGAAGCCGCATCGCGCAGGACCCAACCGAGCTCGCGCTCTACCACCTGCGCAAGGCGCTCTATGTGAAGCGGGTCGGCAATACCTACATCATCGAGATCTATATGCTGCTGCCAGATCCCCGTCAGGCGGCCGCGATCGCCAACGCGGTTGCGGAGGCGTACCTGGCGGAGGAGGCGCATGCGAGCTCTTCATCCACCCGGGAGACAACCGAAAGCCTGGCGGCGCGAATAGCCGAGTTGCGCACCGACGTTGAGCGGGCCGAGAGCCGGGTGGAGGACTACAGGAAAGCGCACGACCTGGTGGGCACCCAAGGCACGCTGATCAACGAGCAGCAGCTTGCCGACATGAACCAGCGCCTCGGCGCCGCCCGGGCGCAGGTGGAGGCGGCTCAGGCGCGCTTCGCGCAGGCCAAGCTGCTCGTTGGGGCCGGCCCAAGCGCCGCTTTGGCTGCAGAGGGGCTGGACTCGCCCACCCTCGCGGCGCTGCGCACGAACCTTGCCGAGATCGACCGCCGCCGTGCCGAGCTTAGCGCCGTCTTCGGTCCGGACCACCCGCAGATGAAGACCATCGAGGCCCAGCGCGCCGTCGCACAGGGCCAGCTGAGCGCCGAGCTCTCGCTCGTGGTTCAGCGGACGCGCAACGAGCTAGAGCTTGCCCGCGCCAATGAAGCTTCCCTTGCCCGAGAGCTCGACAAGCTCAAAGCCACCACGCTCGCCAACAACGAGGCGCAGATCAAGCTTCGCGAATTGCAGCGTGACGCCGACACCTCTCGCGCGCTTCTGGAAAACGTGCTGGCCAGAGTGAAGCAGAGCAGCGAGCAGGAGGCTCTGTCCACCAGCAACTTCCGCATTCTGACCAGGGCGACAACGCCCATGCGCATCGCCTATCCGCCGACCCTCATCGTACTGCTCGGGGCCCTCTGCGCAGGGCTGGCCATCGGCGCGCTGTTTGCCTGGCTTCTTGAACATTTCGCAACAAGAGCCGCTTCCCCAGAAAGGTCTGTCGCATGAACAATGTTTCCCGTCCCTTTCCGCCCACCATCGTTTCGTCCAACCGGCGCATTCTGGTCACGGGCGGGTCCGGGTTCATTGGCAGCCATCTCTGCGAGCGCCTCTTGGAGGCTGGCCAGGAAGTGCTCTGCGTGGACAATTTCTTCACCGGCAGCCGTGCCAACGTGGCGCATCTGCTCGATCACCGCAATTTCGAGCTGGTGCGCCACGACGTGACGGTGCCGCTCTATGTGGAGGTGGACGAGATCTACAATCTCGCATGCCCCGCCTCGCCCATCCACTATCAGCGCGATCCCACGCAGACCATCAAGACCTCGGTGCATGGGGCCATCAACATGCTCGGGCTGGCAAAGCGCCTGCAGGCCAAGATCCTGCAAGCCTCGACCAGCGAGGTCTATGGCGATCCCCACGTCCACCCGCAGCCCGAATCCTATTGGGGCAATGTCAATCCGATCGGACCGCGAGCCTGCTATGACGAGGGCAAGCGCTGCGCCGAAACCCTGTTCTTCTCCTATCGGATGCAGCACAATCTGCGCATCAAGATACTGAGGATCTTCAACACCTATGGCCCGCGCATGCATCCCAATGACGGCAGGGTCGTCTCCAACTTCATCATCCAGGCGCTGACCAACCAGCCGATCACCATTTTCGGGGACGGCGAGCAGACGCGCTCGTTCTGCTATGTGGACGACCTGGTGGAGGGCATGATCCGAATGATGGACCGGACACCGGACCGGGTCACCGGTCCGGTCAATCTCGGCAATCCCGGCGAGTTCACCATTCGCGCCCTGGCAGAAGCGGTTCTCGAGCTGACGGGATCGCGTTCGAAGATCGTGCAGCAACCGCTGCCCGTGGACGACCCGCGCCAGCGCCGGCCCGACATTACCCTTGCCAAGCAGCTGCTCGACTGGGAACCAACCATTGCGCTCCGCGAGGGGCTGGCGAAGACCATCGAGTACTTCGATCGATATCTGTCGAGCACCGCTGCCGCCGCTGCCAACGCCGACCGGTAGGTCCGACGGGTCTGGGTATCCACGGGACGAGCACTTCGTAAGCAGCGGCTCCTAAAGACCCGAAGGCGAAATCCAGCGGATCACTTGCCACCCGACCTTGCTTCTCGCGCTTTTTGTTTAAACCATCCCCAAATCTCTTCCCCGCTGACAAAAAGCGGAATTTGAGCCTGCCCGTCAGTCTGATCAATGGCCAAGCCAATCTCCCCGATTTGCCCATCCGCACGTACATCCCTTACGATCAGCTCAACCTCACCGCATTTAACTCTGTCGCCGACTTCAGCCGTTCCACCGAGCCGCTGCACCATGAAGTCCGCAAGAGAATGCGACAAGTAGCGCTCCGGAACCGATCGCAAGTCATATGCGTCGACGAGCGCCGACAGCGGCTTCTTGGGATCGAGCGTGAACCGGCCAAAGAATTCGGCATCGTCTTCGCTGAGCTTCTTGGGGCTGGCGAAAAGACGGTCCAGGAGCCTTACGTACTGTGGGGCGACGAAAATGTAGACGAGATCGTTTGGCTTCAGGTGTCCTGCGTATTGGTATCGCATGGATCTGCCGTCGCGAACCACGAGAGATGGGCGCGCCCAGCGGGGTAGGCGCTCACCTTGAAGGACCGGACTTTCATTCACCACGCGATAAACGAGCAGCTCGTGGTCGGATCGCCCGGGGAGATCAAGAGCCACTCGTTCAACCGGTCCAATTCTCGGGGGAATAATAAGCCCCAGCCATCGCGCCATTGGCCGGATCGTCCACCCCTGGACGAGCAGCGAGGTGAGCACGATGATGTAGGCCGTGTTGAAAAGCAGTTGGCCGTTTTCGAATCCTTCCGCCAAAGGGATGATGCCGAGCAGGATCGAAACCGCTCCGCGCAGGCCGACCCAGGAGATAAACGCCGTTTCATTGCGTTGATACCCAAAGGGAAGCAGGCAAAGCCAGACTGCGAGTGGCCGGCAAACGAAGGTCAGCGCAAGCGCGATGGCAATGGCCGGGACCGCGATGTCAAGGAATTGCGATGGCGTCGCGAACAATCCCAAGGTCAGAAACATCGAGATCTGGGCGATCCAGGTGAGCCCTTCCAGGAACCGTCGCAGACCCGCATGCCCCGTAATCCGACTGTTTCCGGCCACCAGTCCGGCCACGTATACGGCAAGGAAGCCACTGCCTCCCAGCATGCCCACCAACCCAAACAAACATATCGCCGTAGAGATGACGCCGATTGGATAAAGAGCTCCTTCGAGTGTTATCCGGTTCGCCGCGGCTACGATCGCATAACCCCCGGCGATGCCCATGACGACGCCCAGGCCTATCTGCATCACGAATCCCTCTACGATCTCATCCCAGAGGTTCTGCTGGCTCCCGCCAGCAAGGATGAGCCCAAGCAGCATCAGAGTGAGGAAAATCGCGATTGGGTCGTTCGAGCCGGACTCCACCTCGAGGGTGGAGCGCACGTGATCGCGGATCGTTATCCCGCCAACGCGCAGCAGGAAGAACACAGCGGCCGCGTCCGTGGAACCGACAATGGCGCCGATGAGGAACGCTTCCAGCCACGGGAGGCCGAACGCATAACGAGCGGCAACACCGACCAGCCCGGCGGTGAGAGCCACGCCCAAGGTTGCCAGCGTGATGGCGGGTGCCGCAGCCTGCCTGAAGGAACGAAGCTTCGTGTCGAATCCGGAGTCGAAGAGGATGATCGCTAAGGCCAAGCTGCCGATCAGATAGGCTGAATTGGCATCGTCATAGGTAATCCCTAGGCCATCCTCGCCGGCAAGGAGGCCAATTCCAAGGAATACCAGCAACAGCGGTGCGCCAAACCGGAACGCCAGTGCGCTGGTGATCACGGACGCCAGCACGAGCCCTGAGGCCACGAGGAAGGCTGGGAAAATAAGCTCTAGCATCGCGCAGCTTTCTAGATACCCTCCTTTCTGGCACGGCATCTAAGGCATTGATTCCGATTGGAACCTTATGGCCGCTGCAAATTCAGCGCGCAAGGAACATCGGGGTGCATCTGTCCGGTGCAGGTAGAATGAACGACGAGCGACTGCACGCTCGATGGCTCATTTGACAGGGCGTTCGGCAAGGCTGTGAGAAGGTCGGGGCTTCGCTGCAGATATCCGTCCCGGCCAGAACTTAGAGAGAGCAATTGAAATGGTGTAGATGGCTCTCCGGACTGCCAGTTCAGACGGCTTTATGTATCTTAGTCCGGTACCGTCCGGGCAAGTCTCGTTTGACGCGTATTGGACGAATCGAAAACCAACTAATTGAAAATTTGGCGCTCCCAAGGGGACTCGAACCCCTGTTTTCGCCGTGAGAGGGCGACGTCCTAGACCGCTAGACGATGGGAGCAGGTGCCGGCATGGTCACCAGCCTGCGCGCGGATCGTATATCGTGCTCGGCCGGGAGAAAGCAAGTGGGAAAGGCCTTGTCGGCGCGCATTGTTTGTCCGGCGGTTTGGCGCGGCCCCCTATTCGCCCTCCGCTCCTGCTGCACCCGGGCGGAGCCGGACACGGGTCAGAACTCTGCCGTTCCGGAGGTCGACGACGACGACTTCACCAGGTGCCGCGTTGTCTCCAGGCGCCGTCAACAGCGTGAGCCAGCCATCTGAGACCGCCGCTTGGACCACGCGCGTACCCGGCGGCAGGTCGACATCCACAAGCGGCTGCAATGGCTGCGCAGCCGGCCCGCTGCCGCCCGATTGAGCGGCTGCTCGGCTCGGCCGGTCCGCAACGCCGCCCTGCCCTGCCGCCGCCGGTGGTTGCGGCAAGACCGGGGTGGATTGCGCAGGAGGCTGATCGGCCATGCGGCTGGCGCGGAACACAATGGTGAGCACGATCGTGGCCAAGGCCGCCACGATCAGGACGCCCAGGATGATGCAGATCGCCTTCAGGATCCTTATTTTACGCGCGTCCGGCTGGGGAAGGGCAGCGCCAGCCGTTGACGCGGGCGATGAAGGATGTGACGGCTGTGCGGCCATGACAGACGAGTTCCAGGACATCAGGGAGATCACCGTCGCCGACGCGGAACAGGGTGAACGCCTCGATCGGCTGCTCGCCCGCCATTTCGGCGACATCAGCCGGTCCCGCATGAAAGCCCTCATCGAGGACGGAAGGGTCACCGCCGACGGCTGCAAGATAGGTGAGGCGCGCTACCGGGTCAAACCCGGCGAAAGGATCAGCTTGGCAGTGCCCCCACCCGTGCCGGCGGAACCGGAGCCCGAGCCGATCCCGCTGAACATCGTCTACGAGGATGATCAGCTCATCGTGATCGACAAGCCCGCGGGGCTTGTGGTGCACCCCGCTGCCGGAAACTGGACCGGCACCCTGGTCAACGCGCTGATCGCCCGTTGCGGCGACAGCCTTTCGGGCGTCGGCGGCGTCCGCCGGCCCGGCATCGTCCACCGCCTCGACAAGGACACCACCGGCCTTCTGGTGGTGGCGAAGACGGACCTGGCTCATGCTTCGCTCTCCGAACAATTCCAGGCCCATGGCCGCGACGGCCGCCTGGAGCGCGTCTATACGGCCCTGGTCTGGGGAAAACCCGCGCGACTCCGCGGGACGGTGAGCACCCAGCTCGGCCGCATGGACAGCAACCGGCAGAAGATAGCGGTCCTGCGGCAAGGGGGACGGAGCGCGATCACCCACTACGAAACTGCGGGCTCAACCGAGGATGGCTTGGTCTCGTGCCTTCGCTGCAGGCTCGAAACGGGGCGCACCCATCAAATTCGCGTGCACATGGCTCATATCGGCCATCCGCTTCTGGGCGATGTGGTATACGGGCGCGGCTTCGCCACCCGCGCCAACAAGCTGCCGGATCCGGCCAAATCGGCCCTGGTCGGCCTAAAACGCCAGGCTCTCCATGCCCAGCGTCTTGGCTTCGACCACCCGGTGACCGGGCAGCACTTGGTGTTCGAAAGCCCGTTACCTGCGGACATGGCAAATTTGGCCCACTCGCTAAAATTTCACTCCCGGAACTGATCCATTAGCGAGGGATTTGCGTAACTATAGGCGAAACCAAGGGTGGGATGCCTCACCAAGGCCATATAGGCTCAGTAGGATCCTGGCCAACCAGAGAGAGCAGAGGATAAACGGCCATCCGGCCGCCCCTCGGAAAAGGGGGACAGAATGAGCAAGATCATGGTTCCAACCATCACCAGCGACGGCGGGCTGTCGCGGTATCTCCAGGAGATCCGCAAGTTCCCGATGCTGAAGCCCGAGCAGGAGTTCATGCTCGCCAAGCGCTGGCGCGAAACCGGCGACAGCGAGGCGGCTCACAAGCTCGTGACCAGCCATCTGCGCCTCGTGGCGAAGATCGCCATGGGCTATCGCGGTTACGGCCTGCCGGTCTCCGAGATCGTCTCCGAAGGCAATGTCGGTCTCATGCAGGCCGTGAAGCGGTTCGATCCCGATAAGGGCTTCCGACTCGCTACGTATGCCATGTGGTGGATCCGCGCCTCGATACAAGAGTTCATCCTGCGCTCGTGGAGCCTCGTGAAGATGGGCACCACGGCCAGCCAGAAGAAGCTGTTCTTTAACCTGAGAAAGGTGAAGGGCCAGATCCAGGCGCTGGAGGAAGGTGACCTCAACCCGGATCAGGTGTCGGAGATCGCCACCCGCCTCGGCGTGCCGGAGGAGGACGTCATCTCCATGAATCGGCGCCTGTCGGGCGATGCATCACTGAACGCGCCCTTGCGCGCGGAGTCTGAAGGCGAGTGGCAGGATTGGCTGGTGGACGAAGAGGCCAACCAGGAAACGAAGCTTGCTGACCTGGAAGAGATGACGGTCCGCCAAGGGCTGCTGGCCCGCGCCATGGACAAGCTGAATGAGCGCGAGCGTCGCATCTTCGAAGCGCGCAGGCTGTCCGACGAGCCGCTGACCCTTGAGGATCTGTCTCGGGAGTTCGGCGTGTCGCGGGAACGGATCAGGCAGATCGAGGTCCGCGCCTTTGAAAAGGTGCAGAAGGCGGTGCGCAACGAGGCCCAGGCGGCGCTTGCCGCGCCGGCCGGCACAGGCGCTCTGGCCTAAGATCCGCAACCGGCAGCAGGCCCGCTGCCGAACGACAAATACGGAGAAGCGCAGGCCATTCATGGTCTGCGCTTTTTCTTTTGGGGCTTGTCTCTCAGGTGGCATTTGGTAGACATCCGACCCGCGATATGAAGCGCGCAGATCCTCTCGAAGGGATGGATCAATGACCGATAACGGCACCGAAAAGCCCTCTGCCGCCGCCCGCAAGACGCCCCCGAAACCGGTGAGGCCTGCAAGCAGAGCAGCCGCCAAACCATCTGAAGCAAAGGCGGCCAAGCGCCCGTCTCGCGCTAAAGAAAAGGCCGTCTCGGCGAAGGCCAAAGTGGAATCCTCGTCGAAATTGATTGACGAGAGGATACAGGAGCTTGGCGACTGGCGAGGCAAGACACTCCAGAGAATACGCGAGATCATGAAGGAAGCAGATCCGGAGATTATCGAGGAGTGGAAATGGGAAACCCCCGTCTGGTCTCGCAATGGTCTTATCTGTACGGGTGAAGCCTACAAGAATACCGTCAAGATGACCTTTGCCAAGGGAGCGTCCCTGAAGGATCCTTCGCGCCTATTCAACGCCAGTCTCGAGGGAAAAGTCAGGCGGGCCATCGACATTCGTGAGGGTGACAAGCTCAACGAAAAAGCCCTCAAGAACCTCATTCGTGAAGCCGTTGCGCTAAACCTCGGGAGCAAGAGTCCTTCCCAGGCTGAAAAACCGGTCCTCCTCACAGGCGGGAATCCTCAGATCCCCAAGGGCGACGGCGACGCCCCCGTGCAGGCCTATATCGCGGCCATGCCGGGCTGGAAGAGCGATATCGGGCGCCGCCTCGATGCGCTCATCGAGCGCACCGTCCCTGGCGTGCGCAAGGCGGTGAAATGGAACTCGCCCCTCTACGGGATCGAGGGCCAGGGATGGTTCCTCGGCATCCACTGCTTCACGAAATACATCAAGCTGGCTTTCTTCCGCGGCGCATCGCTGCAACCGGTCCCGCCGGTCGAGTCCAAGGACAAGAACACGCGCTATTTCCACATCCACGAGGGCGACCGGCTCGATGAGGAGCGCCTGGCGCGTTGGATCAAGCAGGCATCGCAGCTGCCCGGCTGGATTCCGTAGGGCCGGCAGACTGGCACGCGCTTGCGATGATCCAGCACCCGCCAGTCGCGGTTCCTCACGAACAGTAGCTATCCACGCGCAACCAAGACGCGTCTTCCAGCTGCGGAGGCACACTTCCAAACCAGTATGAAGCCGCCTGAGTAGTGGTATAGTCCATTTCTATTCTCACATGGCCACGTCCACAATCCTCATTATCGTGAATTTCCGGATATTTCTCACGCAAGACTGAATACATTTTCTTCAGTGAGTGCGCTTCGCTGAGGGGATAGAATCGAATTTCATTGACATATTCACGCGATCTGCTGGAAACATCTTGCGTTTGGCGTGCAACCCGAAGGGTGCCATGAGTGAGATCGCCAGTCGCATCCCTGGTATTCTCTTCTCTGTGAGCCAAGTGCAGCATGCAGCGAGCACCCCGAACCCCAGCCTCTGTCGATAAGACGAGCTTGCTTGCCATCGCTTTCTCCGTCGTTCGGCTTCAACATCCCGATGCTCTGCGACGGCAGAAACACGCGCCTTACGGCCAATCTGAGTTGATTTTCTGATCAGTCCATGTCGACGTGCTCAATTGTCATCCAACGCCATACTGGGCCTCGACTTGCATAGGGGTTGCTGATGACCAGTATTCTTCGGCATTGATCCAACAATAACCGGCAATGTCGGCCGGAATTTCTTCGATAGGCCCATCGTGGGACTCGGAAACGCGCTGAGGTGAAAACGCAATGTAGACTTGGGTTTGCTTGCACTCCGAGGTCTCGCATTCTGGAAAGTAGGCACGCATCTTTTGGATCACGGCTTGTACCGTTTCGGGCAGATTCGATTCGCCCAGTGCGAAGGCGCTGAGATGAACACTCGTCTTGCTTGACCCATCAGCGATTTCGGTGGTGGTCAGGGTCACGGCCACGCTCCTCGCCTTATCGCTCGCTGCGAGGGCGGATCCGGACTGGCACGGTTTGGAACCCGCAATTGCTCTTAGCGAGGGTACGGCGGCTGGCTCTTGGGTCTCGGTGCTCGTCATAAAAGCTTGTCCATTGCTAATCTATCCTAGGACGCGCAACCTCCGGGCGCCATGCGGCCGATATGAGGTTTTTCGAGGCCGAATTTGTGTTGCCACCGGCGCCCGAGGCCCGCGCACAACCATTGCCAAACCTTGGCGGAAAGAATTCGTCGGCGATCCAGGATTGCCCCTTGAACTCCGCCGTGAACGGCGCGATATCAGCGCATCCGGGTTGGAACGGCGCGGCAGTTGCCTCCGGCGTGCAGGACGCGAAGTCTGGCCGCTGCATCGACGTGAGAAGGCTTGCGTTGGCGGTCCCGTGGAGCGCGGTTGATGAGCATCGCAATGACGTCGATACAGGCTTCGTCAGGCCGCGAGCCCTCGGCTATTTCGCTGCGCCTTGCAGAACCCTCGGATATTCCCGTGCTCGTCGCTCTCGAGAATGCCGTCTTCGAGACGGACCGGATCAGCGCGCGCAGCTTCAAGGACTTTCTGCGTTCCGATTCAGCCGTGGTCAAGGTGGCCGAGTTGAATGGCAGGGTGGCCGGCTATGGGATCGTTCTTTTTCGACGCACTACATCCGTCGCCCGGGTCTATTCCATTGCGGTTGCGCCATTCGCGCGCGGCCGCAAGATCGGTGAGCATCTGATGCGGGCGCTGGAGGCCTGCGCGACGGAACGCGACGCGCTGTTCATGCGCCTCGAGGTCCGGCCCGACAACCACGCTGCCATCGCGCTGTATCAGCGCCTCGGCTATCGTGCCTTCGGCCGCTTCCTTGATTACTATGGCGACCATTCCGATGCCTTGCGCTTCGAGAAATCGCTGCTCTCGCACGCGCCGACCATCGTGCGTCAGGTGCCCTACTATCCCCAGAGCACCGATTTCACGTGTGGCCCGGCGGCAATGATGATGGCCCTGGCGGGTGCCGGCGCCCCTGTCGAGTTCAGCAAGCGCTTCGAGATCGGGCTGTGGCGGCAGTCCACCACCATCTTCATGACCTCCGGCCCGGGTGGATGCGAGCCTTTGGGCATGGCCGTTACGCTCGCCTGCATGGGACTGAAGACGGCTGTTTATGTCAGCAACACCGGACCGTTGTTCCTGGACGGCGTGCGCTCGCAATGGAAGCGCGACGTCATGATAACCGTCCAGGAAGAGTTTCAGGAGCAAGCTCGCGCCTTGGGCGTGCCGGTGCATTATCGGCCGCTGAGCATGACGGAGCTTCGCGAAGCGCTGAAGCGTGGGGCCTGCGTGATCGTGCTGGTTAGCGCCTATCGCATGTATCATGAGCGCTCGCCCCACTGGATCCTGGCCTATGACTGCGATGACAGCTACGTTTTCGCCCACGATCCCTGGGTCGACCCCGAGAGCTATGAAATTCCAGCCTCCAAGGCGGCCGTGGCGATTCCGGTCAAGGAGTTCGAGCGAATGAGTGTTTATGGCAAGTCGCGCCTAAGGGCAGCCGTGATCGTGGAGCCTGTCGAGCACAGATGAGCTGGCTAATTCTCGTCGACCAGAACCGCGACTTCGCCAATGCCGACACGCCGCACAAGGTGATGACCTCGCGGGATTATCTTTCCCGGCCCAATCTCTTCGGCGAAATGAAGCCGAAGATCATCAATCTCGCGCGCAACTACTCCTATCAAGCCACCGGCTATTATTGTTCGTTGCTGGCGGAAGCGCGCGGACATCGCATCATACCGTCCGTCGAGACCATGGTGGAGCTGTCCAAGAAAACGCTCTACAAGCACGCGCTCCCTGAGCTGGAGGACACGCTCAATCGCTGTATGGAAAAAAGCAACGGGCACGGCGGACCCAGAACTGTTCCGGACGAAATCCTGGTCTGTTTCGGCCTGACGGTGGATCAGAACCTCAGCGCCTTCGGACGGCTGCTGTTCGACTGGTTTCGCGCCCCCATTCTGCGGGTCCAGCTGGAGCAGAACGGCCAGCCCACCCCGAAGCGGATAAAGAAGATCGGCTTGGAGTCGGCAAGCACCCTCAAAGGTAACGAGAACGACTTCCTCCGGCAGGCACTGGATGCCTATACCCGGCGCGCCTGGCGGGAGGCCAAGACCCGCGTGCCGGCGAAATATGCCCTGGCCGTGCTGTATGATCCGCAGGAGCGGCTGGCCCCCTCCAAGGAGACCTCGCTCAAGTATTTCGCGAAGGTGGCGGAGAAGCACGGGGTGGAGGTGGCACCGATTACCAAAGGCGACCTTGACCGGCTTGCAGAGTTCGACGCCCTGTTCATTCGCGAGACCACCTCGATCGACAACCACACCTACCGCTTCGCCAGACGGGCCCAGCAGGAAGGTATGCCGGTCATCGACGATCCGCAGTCCATGATCCGCTGCACCAACAAGGTTTATTTGGCGGAGCTGTTGACCGCGCACAAGCTGCCGACCCCGAAGACAGTGATCGTGCAGAACATCCGCCAGGCGGATGAGTTGCCGGACCAGCTCGGTTGGCCCGTGGTCTTGAAAATACCGGATGGGTCGTTCAGCCGAGGCGTGTTCAAGACCGAGAGCCCTGACGCCTTGCGTGAGAAGATCAAGAGCCTGCTTGAGGAATCCGATCTGCTCATCGCCCAGGAATACGTGCCGACCGCCTTTGACTGGCGCATCGGCGTACTCGGCGGCGAGCCGCTCTTCGCCTGCCAGTACATGATGGCACCCCACCACTGGCAGATCGTCAAGCACGAGCCGGGAAAGGCGCCGGACGAAGGCAAGTTCAAGTCATTTCCGGTGAGCGAGGTGCCGGAGGCGGTCATGAAGACAGCTGTGGCGGCAGCGCGGCTGATCGGCGACGGCCTGTATGGCGTCGATCTCAAGCAGACGGAACACGGCCTCTACATCATCGAGGTGAACGATAACCCGGACCTCAACCACGGTATCGAAGATCTCGCCGAGAAGGACGCAATCTGGGACAAGCTGATCAGCTGGTTCGTCACCAGGCTGGAGGCTTGAGTGCGGCGCCTTTGCCGCGCAATCGCTGTCTACCGCCCGCTGCGCGGACCCGGCCAGCGCCGCGGCACCGGAAATTCCGTGATGTCAGGTGGCGTTATCGCCGGAGCACCAGCCGGTTCGACCGCCTGGCCCCGAGCTGGTTGCGCTGAAGTGGCCCGTTCGGGCGTTGCCGGGCTGGCAGTCAGCTTGATTTCATAGAGCGCCCATCCACGGTCCGCCTCATAATTGAAGGCCAGCTCGAAGCTCACCTGAACCGTTTGGCCCGTCAGCGTGCCGGCCAAACTCAGCCGCCCTTTCCGGTCGACGACCGGCGCCCGCGAGAAGGATATGGGGCTGTTGGTCAGGGCCGTCAGATTCATGCCGCTGAGCCGCCAGCCCTTGAAGATCTCCGCTAGCTGCTCCGCTGAGTTGGCATCTTGGAAGTGCTGCGAGGCGAGCTGCCGGAGGACCGTATAGTTCCCGGTGCGGTTCGCCTGGTCCACCGCGATCAAGGTCGCGCGGATAAGAGCGAGGATTTCGCCGCTGGCCGGAGGGCGCTGCGGCTGATCCAAGCCGCTCGCCGCCGCTGTGACCGTCGGGGAGGCGGCCACTGGCTCTGCCGTCGGAACCAGCAACAGGGAGAGCGCTACGCCGGCACGGGCAACGGCAGCAGTTTTTCTACGCAATGTACGCATTTTACAACCTCAAGGCACGAACTCGCCATAAGGTTGCATTGCGGTGAAAAAATGTCGGCGTCAGACCGGTCGAAAATGCCGGACTGCGCACAAACAGTCCGGCACCGGATCCAAAGATAAGTCATCCCGCTCTAAAGCGCCCAGGAGACGCCAAAGCGGTAGCCGATCGTGCCCTTGTTCAATCCGACACCCAGACCGGTCGATACGATCACATTGGGAGCGAGGCGCATACCCGCGGCGAATGCCATGGCCTGCTTGCCGCCAAAACCGCCGAGGTTGGCTGAGAACGCCACCTTCTCGAAATCCGGCAGAGGACCCGCGAGGGCGAGAGCCATGGCAATGCCTTCCTCGGCCTCGTCCATTCGGTGGTCGAACTGTTCCATCCTGGCATTCAACGAGCCGAAGCCGCTCTCGAGTGCATCCATCCGCTGATTCACCTGGCTGAAATGACCGGATAGGAACAGATCGTTGTAGTCCTGCGGAGTGAGCGACCCGAGATAGTCACCATCCCCGACGACCACCACCTTGTAATCCTCCCTGTTGCCGGCCGGCTTCGTGTTCCCGAGGCCCCGCGCCTGAAAAGTGCTCCCATCCTTGCGGCCAAGAGCAACGCGGCGCCCGTCGTTATCGACTTCGATCACAGCGGTCTTCTTCTGCAGCTCGTTGATCTGGCCGCCCTGGGCCACCAAACCGACCTCGAGCTCGCCAGTCTTGGTCCGCAGGTCGGCGATCTGCCTGCCTTGAGTTTTGAGGCCGGCCTGCAGACCGGTGATCTGCCCACTCTGGGTCTCAAGTCCCTCTTTCAGACTGGACGTCGCCTTGTTGACCTCGCTGAACTGCTCGGCGGTTTTGACCTGGTGATCGCTCAGATCGCTCTCCACTCGGTCGAACCGCTGAGCGGTTGCCGACCTATGCTCATTCAGTTCAGTCTTCTGGCTGTCCAGCCCATCCTGCAGAGCCGCAGTCGTCTTACCGACCATTTCGAACCGCTGAGCCGTGTCGCTCTTATGGGTGTCTAGATCAGTCCTGAGACCGGTCGCCGTCTCGTCAACCTTCGCAAACCGTTGGGCTGTCGCATCGTTCTGAGCAGCCAGCTCAGTCCGCAGACCGGTCATCGCCTTTGTAACACTCTGGACGCGTCCATTCGCTTCCTTGCTGACCGCCCGCAGCTGCTCCTTCTGCTGATCGACATCAGTCCGCAATTCACCCGTTTTCGCTTGCAGCTCGACGATCTGCCCGCCCTGAGTATGCAGGCTGGTCTGCAGCTCGGCCAACTGCGCAGAACCGATCCCATCCTGACCTCCCGGCTCCCCGCTAGCGCCAGATGAAGGCACTCGATTTTTCAAGTCGTTGAGAAGGCTGTCCGCCTCGCTTTTTACATGTTCCACTTTCTCGGACACACCATCATAGAGACGATCGATCTGCCTCTTCGTGTGCTCCGCATGCTGCTCGACATATTTCTCTTTGTTCGAAACGTATTCTACAAATCTGTTACTTTCATCGACGGATGATTTCCTGAGCGCCTCTCTCGACTCGCTCGAACTCGTAATAAATCTCTCCGCCTCTTGGTTGATGCGTCGCCGAGCGTCCGCCGCGTGATCCGCGACCGTTTTTGTGGCTTCTTCTATGCGCTTGAAATAGGCCTGAGCGTCGGTCTCGCCCGCTCCGCCCGACGGTGCGACAACACTGCCGAGATCACGCTTTACGCGTGTCAGCAGTCCGTCATAGCTGGTGGCCGAGAGCTTGCCGTCACCGTCGGTGGTGACGAACGCGCCTTTCCACTCGCGGATCTGATCCGGCGAAATATTCTGCCAGTTGTCATGGCCCAATCCAGGCATGACATAGGAGTGGTTCTTCGTGCCGAGCACGACCTGGTATTTTGCCGTCGCCTCTGCGCCATAGCCAATCGCAACAGAGAATGGCGCCAGTGCCTTGCTGTTCGTCCCCAGCGCCATGGCCCCCCGACCACGCTCGGACAGTCCTTTGTCGGTCTTGAAAAGGCCGCTTTCCGTTCCGGCAACCGCACCCGCACCGAAGGCGACTGACTCCTCCCAGTAGGCGTGAGCGTCTCGGCCAACCGCGTTTGCGTCTCTTGCCTTGCTGTAAGAATAGGCCCCGATAGCGATAGCGCCGGGTCCATGGGCCCTTGCGCCAGCACCCACAGCGGCGTTGGGATCTCTTCCACCTATTGCCACACCGCCGCCGCCGGTTGCCTCAGCGGCATAGCCGATGGCGACTGAGCGGTCCTCCATGGCCCGCGCTTCCTTGCCGATGGCGGTCGCGCCCATCGCATGGGCCTTGGCAGAATTGCCCACCGCGGTCGCGCCGATGCCGGGCGCCTCCGACCAGACGCCGATGGACGTGGCCGCCTCCCCAAGGGTTCTCCTCTTTCCTGTCTCGGGATCCGTCCACCCGTATTTCCCCCCTAGCAGGACACTGCCCCCGGGCTGACCGACTGTGGCAAAGTACAGACCTTCACCCGCTCTGTCGGTGCCCTTGCAGACCATTGCCGGATCTTGCGCTGTCCCGCCTGATTTCTTGCGGGGCACGAGATCGCAAATGGCATTACCCTTGCCCCCGCTCAGCACTACATTTTCAGGGCCGGGCACGGCGAGCGATAACGTCTGAGGCGCCTGCTCACTTGGCCTGTGAGACAAGCCCGCTCTATCCTGCGGATCCGCGGCCTGGCGCATCACGGCGCCCTGCTCCCACGGCACCGGCGCGCGAGGAGGTTCCTGAGCAAAAGCCGCCGAAGCAGTGGCCACGAGAGCAGCCACAGCAACCCCGGCCGAAAGTAAAAATTCTGATTTATGAGCGCGCGACAGTACAGTGCGCCCCGAATCCCGCAGCAACATAAGCAATTCTCCAAAGTGAATCAGGAGTAATATCGTCTGAACTGATCAAAAACTGCGAATCAACAGCATCAATCTCTTTGAATGGTTTGCGCTGCGGTATCGGCCCACCATGACGATATATTGAATGATTAAAGGCAAAATTGTGCCCGAATTCTACCGGCCACGATCAGAAGGAGAGCAGCAGCCATCGCCCAAAAGAAAAGGCGGCGCGAGAGACCCGCGCCGCCTCGCATATTTGTTTGCGCCCAAGCCCTCAGGCGGAGGGCTCATCCGGCCGCGGCACATAGACCTCGGCCCCCATCTCCATGAATTTCCGGGACATTTCGGCCATGCCGAAGGTCTGATCGTTCAGCTTGGCTGCATAATCGCGCACGTCCTGGGTGATTTTCATCGAGCAGAACTTAGGGCCACACATCGAGCAGAAATGTGCAACTTTATGGGCTTCCTTGGGCAAGGTCTCGTCGTGAAAGGCCAAGGCCCGTTCCGGATCGAGTGACAGGTTGAACTGATCTTCCCAGCGGAAGCTGAACCGCGCCCGCGACATGGCATCGTCCCACGCCTGCGCTGCCGGGTGGCCCTTCGCCAAGTCGGCCGCATGGGCCGCGATCTTGTAGGTGATCACCCCTTCCTTCACGTCGTCCCGGTTGGGCAGGCCGAGATGTTCCTTCGGCGTGACGTAGCACAGCATGGCCGTGCCGAACCAGCCGATCATCGCCGCCCCGATGGCCGAGGTGATGTGGTCATAGCCCGGCGCGATATCGGTCGTCAGCGGCCCCAGGGTGTAGAATGGTGCCTCGCCGCACTCGCGCAGCTGCTTCTCCATATTCACCTTGATCTTGTGCATGGGCACATGGCCCGGGCCCTCGATCATCACCTGACAGCCCTTGTCCCAAGCGATCTTCGTAAGCTCCCCAAGCGTCTCCAATTCGGCGAACTGCGCCGCATCGTTGGCGTCCGCGATCGAGCCCGGACGCAGCCCGTCGCCCAGGGAGAACGACACGTCATATTTCGCCATGAGATCGCAGATCTCGTCGAAATGCTCGTAGAGGAAGCTCTCCTTGTGATGCGCCAGGCACCACTTGGCCATGATCGAGCCGCCGCGGCTGACAATGCCCGTCACCCGGTTGGCGGTTAGGTGGATATAGCCCAGCCGCACACCCGCATGGATGGTGAAATAGTCCACCCCCTGCTCGCATTGCTCGATCAGCGTGTCGCGATAGACCGGCCAGTCGAGCTTCACCGGATCACCGCCCACCTTTTGCAGCGCCTGATAGATCGGCACGGTGCCGATCGGCACCGGGCTGTTGCGGATGATCCACTCGCGCGTGTTGTGGATATTGCGGCCGGTGGACAGGTCCATCACCGTGTCCGCCCCCCAGCGGATCGCCCAGACCATCTTCTCCACCTCCTCCTCCACGGAGGAGGTCACCGCCGAATTGCCGATATTGGCGTTGATCTTCACCAGGAAATTGCGGCCGATGATCATCGGCTCGAGCTCGGGGTGGTTGATGTTGGACGGAATGATGGCGCGCCCGCGCGCGATCTCGTCGCGCACGAATTCCGGCGTGACGAACTGGGGGATCGCCGCCCCGAACGATTCGCCATCGGCGATACTTTGCGCAGCACCGGCCAACGCCTGCTCGCGCCCGAGATTCTCGCGGGCGGCCACATAGATCATCTCCTTGGTGATGATTCCCGCGCGGGCACATTGCAGCTGGGTCAGCGGCCGCGAGCCATCACCACGCAGGGGCCGATGGCTGATCGGGAAGGCCTGGGCCAGGTGTTTGCCCCCCACATTGCCGTTGTCTTCGGGCTTGACCATCCGGCCGTCATAGGCCTCGATGCCGCCGCGCTCGCGCACCCAGGCCGTGCGGGTGCGCGCCAGCCCCTTCTGCACGTCGATGGTCACGCTCGCATCAGTGTAAGGGCCGGAGGTATCATAGACCCGCAGCGGCGGCTCGCCGGCGCTCGGATGCAGGCTGATCTCCCGGAAGGGGACCCGCAGGTCCGGCGCGGCCGCGGGCGAGACGTGAGTTTTGCTGCTCGCCGGCAGCGGCCCGGTGGTCACTTTCGGAATGCTGAAATCTTTAATCTTTGCAGGCTTGTTCATGGCAGATCTCCTCAGGCTTGAAGGAGATCCGGGAAACGGAGGCGGAGCTGGAGGAAAGCAAGAACAGGTTCCAGTCCCTTCGCCGGCATGACCCGGATCAGGTTCGAAGGGTTCGCTTTGTGGAAGGCTTGTGGGGCCCTCCGAGCATCTCAGCGCCTTGCGGCGCACCCCTCGGAACGCGTCTTCACTGTGCGGGATATCGGCGCCGCGCGCAAGGGCCGCGCGTCGTCCATCTGCAAATTGGGGGGGTCAATCCTCGAACGGGTCGTGCATGAGAATGGTATCGTCGCGTTCGGGGCTGGTGGAGAGCAGCGCCACCGGACACTCGATCAGCTCCTCGATGTGGCGGACATATTTCACCGCCTGGGCCGGCAGATCGGCCCAGCTGCGTGCGCCATGGGTCGATTCCGACCACCCCTCCACCGTCTCGTAGACCGGCTGCACGCGCATCTGCGCCGCTTGGCTCGCCGGCAGATGGTCGACCCGCTCGCCATCGAGCATATAGCCGATACAGATCTGCAATGTGTCGAACCCGTCGAGCACGTCGAGCTTGGTGAGCGCGATGCCATTGATGCCGCTGGTCTTCACCGTCTGGCGCACGAGCGCGGCATCGAACCAGCCACAGCGCCGCTTGCGCCCCGTCACCGTGCCGAACTCCCGTCCGCGCTCGCCCAGCCGCTCGCCGATCGCATTGGTCTGCTCGGTCGGGAACGGCCCGGCACCAACACGCGTCGTATAAGCTTTGGCAATGCCGAGCACATAGCCGATCGCGCCTGGCCCAAGCCCAGAGCCGGTGGCGGCCTGCCCCGCCACGACATTGGACGAGGTGACGAACGGATAGGTGCCGTGGTCGATGTCCAGAAGCGCGCCCTGGGCGCCCTCGAACAGGATGCGGTGGCCGGAACGGCGCTCCGCATCCAGCAGCAACCACACCGCATCCATGAACGGCAGCACCTTCGGCGCCACCGCGCACAGTTCCGCATGCAGTGCGGCCGAATCGATTTCCGGCGCGCCAAGCCCGCGACGGAGCGCATTGTGATGGGCAAGCAACCGCTCGATCTTGGCCCCGAGCGCATCCACGTCCTGCAGATCCATCACCCGGATGGCGCGCCGCCCCACCTTGTCCTCATAGGCCGGCCCGATGCCGCGCCGCGTCGTGCCGATCTGTCCCGCGCCCGCCGCCTCTTCGCGGATGGCGTCGAGCTCCCGGTGCAGCGGCAGGATCAGCACCGCGTTCTCCGCAATCCGCAGGTTGTCGCGCGAGACCTCGACCCCTTGGCCACGCAGGCGCTCGATCTCGTCGCACAGGGCCCACGGATCCACCACCACGCCGTTACCGACCACCGAGAGCTTGCCAGGGCGCACGATGCCCGACGGCAGCAATGACAGCTTGTAGGTCTTGCCGTCGATAACCAGGGTATGGCCGGCATTATGGCCGCCCTGGAAGCGCACCACCACATTGGCGCGTTCGGAGAGCCAGTCCACGATCTTGCCTTTGCCCTCGTCGCCCCATTGGGCGCCGACCACGACCACATTGGCCATACCGGTGCGTCCTCGTTTCAGCCAGCAAACGGGGGGTCTATAGCGCGATTGTCCGAGCACCCCAAGCCCGGATCTCGACCATCATGCCGATATTGTCCTCGCCCGCGTCGGTCGCGTGAGGCAGACGTCGACGCCAAGACCATAATGTATATACAAGCCCATACCACCTGGGATGTGAGGGAGGGTAACCCGTGCAGCCGAACATCGTGCTGATTATGCTCGATCAGATGAGCCCGCAATCGCTGCCGGTCTACGGACATAAGCTTGTCCGCACGCCCAATATGTCGGCCCTCGCCGACGACGGCGTGGTGTTCGAGAATTTCTATTGCAACTCCGCCCTTTGCGGTCCCTCCCGCTTCTCGATGATGGCCGGGCAGCACAACAGCCGTATTCAGGCCTTCGACAACGCCTCGGACTTCCCCGCGGCCATACCCACCTTTGCCCATTACCTGCGCTTGGCCGGCTACCGCACCTGCCTCTCCGGCAAGATGCATTTTGTGGGACCGGACCAGCTGCACGGCTTCGAGGAAAGGGTGACCACGGATGTTTATCCCGGCGACTACGGATGGACCCCCACCTGGGATGATCCGGCCCGCATCCATTGGTGGTTCCACAACATGCTGAGCGTGATCGAGGCAGGACCCTACGACCGCACGCTGGAAATCGACTATGACGAGGAGGTGGCCTGGCAGGCGGAGCGCTGGCTCTATGACGCGGCACGCGCGCGAGACCGGCGGCCGTTCATGCTCACCGTCTCCTACATGCACCCGCATGATCCCTATCTCGCGCCACGCAAGTTTTGGGACCTGTACCGCGGCGACGATATCGACATGCCGGCGGTTTCCTATATCCCCGTGGAGCAGCGCGATCCGTTCAGCCGGCGCATGTGGCAGCTTTACGACCGCGGCGAATATGAGGTGACCGACGAGCACATCCGCGCCGCGCGTCATGGCTACTATGCCATGACCTCCTATGCGGATGACCTCGTCGGCCGTATCCTCGCGCCGCTGCGCCAGCTCGGCCTTGCCGAGAACACCGTGGTCATGGTCACCGCCGACCATGGCGACATGCTCGGCGAGCGGGGCTTGTGGTTCAAGATGGTGTTCTATGAGCGTTCTATCCGCGTGCCTCTGATCATGCACTGGCCCGGCGCGCTCCGCCCACGGAGAGTCTCCCAGAACGCGTCGCTTGTCGACCTGCTCCCCACCTTGCTTGATCTGGCGGGCCCACAAGCCCCTGCCCTCGCCGGGCCGATAGACGGCAGCAGCCTCATGCCTCTTGCGCAGGGCAGTGCGCAAGGCTGGAGCGACACCGTGATCGGCGAGTATTTCGCGGAAGGCACCACCGAGCCGGTCTTCATGATCAAGCGCGGCCGGTTCAAATACGTCACGGCCGAAAACGACCCGCCCCAGCTCTTCGACACCGAATCTGATCCGCACGAGCTCGCCAACCTGGCGTCCGATCCGGCCCATCAGGCGCTCGCAGCGGAGTTCGCCGGGGAAGCCGCCCGCCGTTGGGATAGCGCCGCCCTGCGCGAACGGGTGGTTGCTTCGCAACGCGCGCGCCTGCTCGTGCAGCAGGCTTTGCTGACCGGCCAGATCACTCCCTGGGACTATCAGCCTCGCATTGACGCCGCCAAGCAGTATAATCGCAACTACGGCGGCGAACTCTACGATACCGACCGGCGGGCACGTATTCCCTATCGCGAGGAACCACCCAAGACAAAGCAGGATCGGCCTGCGCCGTGATCGCCATCCTTTCGACGCGCTTGCGGCCGATTGCTCCGCCGAAATGGCGCGGTATAACCCTCGTTCCCAATTGAATGCTGGAGGTTTGGATTATGCGTTTCGTGAGCAGCGCGGTCGTCGCGACGAGCCTGGCATTGGCCGCCTTCACCAGCCCCGCTCAGGCCGGCGGCGTGAAGGTGGGCGTGCTGACCTGCACGGTGGCGGGCGGCACCGGCTTCATTCTGGGTTCGGACAAGGCCGTCGCCTGCGATTTCGTCGGCAACGGCCGCAAGGAATATTATCGCGGCACATTCCGCAAATTCGGCATTGATATCGGCACCACCAAGAAAGCCTATGTAAAATGGGTGGTGTTCGCACCCACCCCCCGCTTCAAGCGCGGAGCGCTCGCCGGCACCTATGCCGGCATCACCGGCGAAGCCACAGTGGGCGGCGGCGTGGGCGCCAATGCGCTGGTGGGCGGCGGCAGCCGCTCCTTCACCCTGCAGCCGTTCAGCGCCTCGATCCAGACGGGCGCAAACGTCGCCCTGGGCGTCGGCGCGCTGGAGCTGCGCTATGTGAAGTAGGTCTCTCCCTCCCCGCGTTGACGACGTAAACGGTTGAAAATAACAACCCGTCATGCCGGCCTTGAGCCGGCATCCAGAGCCACCAACGATTAGATTCAGTTGAAAGCATCCCTCCCCGCATTGCGGGGAGGATTTGCTCAAAACGCTAGTGGCTTGGCTTGGCGCACATGGGGCAGCGCTGCCACCTTGGCCAGCACGTCGGTCGGCAAAGCCTCGTCGATCTCCACCAGCGCGATTGCCTGCCGGCCCGGCCCCTCGCGGCCGAGATGGAACGTGGCGATATTGATGCCGGACGAGCCGAGCAGCGTGCCCAGCGCCCCGATGAAGCCGGGCTTGTCCTCGTTGGTCACATAGAGCATGTGGCGGCCGAGTTCCGCCTCCATGTTGATGCCCTTGATCTGGATGATGCGTGGCTTGCCGTCGGAGAAGACCGTGCCGGCCACTGAACGTTCCTGCCGCTCGGTGACCACGGTCAGGCGGATATAGTTCTCGAACGTCCCGCGCTGGGTCTGCAGCACCTCGTCCACCGCGATGCCCCGCTCGCGCGCGATGAGCGGCGCGTTCACCATGTTCACGTCCGACAGCATGGGGCGGAACAGCCCCGCAAGCAGCGCGCTGGTCAGCGCTCGGACATTCATCTCCGCCACATCGCCCGCATATTCGATGCGGATGGACTTGAGGCTCGTCTCGGTCAGCTGCCCCGCGAACGAGCCGAGCTGCTCGGCCAAACGCACGAAGGGCTTCAGCCGCGGCGCCTCCTCGGCGGTGATCGAGGGCATGTTCACCGCGTTCGACACGGCGCCATAGAGCAGATAGTCCGACATCTGCTCCGCCACCTGCAGCGCCACATTCTCCTGCGCTTCGGCGGTGGACGCGCCGAGATGGGGCGTGCACACCACGTTGGGCATGCCGAACAGCGGGTTGGCCTTGGCAGGTTCTTCCTCG
Organism: Rhodoligotrophos defluvii; assembly: GCF_005281615.1. Classification (NCBI taxonomy): domain Bacteria; kingdom Pseudomonadati; phylum Pseudomonadota; class Alphaproteobacteria; order Hyphomicrobiales; family Rhodoligotrophaceae; genus Rhodoligotrophos; species Rhodoligotrophos defluvii. The sequence goes on from NZ_SZZM01000001.1 coordinate 706,472, forward strand.
AACACGTCCAGCGCCGCCCCCGCAACATGGCCGCTCTCCAGCGCTGCCTTGAGATCCGCCTCGACCACCAGCCCGCCGCGCGCGCAATTGATGATGCGCACGCCCTTGCGCGTTTTGGCCAGGGCGGCAGCATCGATGATCCCGCGGGTTTTGTCGGTCAGCGGGGTATGCAGGGTGATGATATCGGCCCGGCGGAGCAACTCGTCCAGCTCCACCTTTTCCACGCCGAGATCCACCGCCCGTTCCTCCGACAGGAACGGATCATAGGCGATCACCTTCATATGCAGGCCAATGGCCCGGTCGGCCACGATCGAGCCGATATTGCCGCAGCCGATGATGCCCAGCACCTTGCTGGTCAGCTCTACGCCCATGAACCGCGACTTCTCCCATTTGCCCGCCTGGGTCGAGGCATTGGCCTCAGGGATTTGGCGGGCCAGCGCCATCATCAGCGCAATGGCATGCTCGGCGGTGGTGATGGCGTTGCCATGCGGCGTATTCATCACGATCACGCCCTTGGCCGTAGCCGCCGGCACGTCGATATTGTCGACGCCGATGCCGGCGCGCCCGATCACCTTCAGATTGTGGGCTGCTTCCAGCACTTTGACGGTGACTTTGGTGGCGGACCGCACTGCCAGCCCGTCATAGTCTCCGATGATCGCGATCAGCTGGTCGCGGTCGAGCCCGACCTGCACGTCGGTTTCGATGCCGCGCTCACGGAAGATTTCGACGGCGCGATCGGACAGCTTGTCCGCAATGAGTACACGAGGGGCCATGCGAGCCTCCTGAAGAGAAAAAATGAGGAAAGATGAAGCTCAGGCCGCGCGCCGCGCCGCCTTTACCTGCTGGTAGGCCCAATCGAGCCACGGGAGCAGCGTCTCGAGGTCGCTCGTTTCCACCGTGGCACCGCACCAGATGCGCAGGCCCGGCGGCGCGTCGCGATAGGCGCCAATGTCGAACGCTGCCCCTTCCCTGTCGAGAGTGGCGGCTATGGCCTTTGGGATAGCCGCCTGCTCCTCCGCCGAGAGGCCGGCAATCGCCTGATCGGACAGCTTCAAGCAGACGGACGTGTTCGAGCGCGTGGCAGGATCCCGAGCGAGATGGTCGATCCACGGCGTGCGCGCCACCCAGTCGGCAATGACCTTGGCATTGGCATCTGCCCGTGCGATCAGGGCATCGAGGCCGCCAATCGCCTGGGCCCATTGCAGCGCCCTTATGTAATCCTCGACGCACAGCATGGAGGGCGTGTTGATGGTCTCGCCCTCGAAAATGCCGGCGATGAGCTTGCCGCCCTTGGTCAGCCGGAAGATCTTCGGCAGCGGCCAGGCCGGGCTATAGCTCTCCAGCCGCTCGATGGCACGGGGGCCCAGAATCAGCATCCCGTGAGCCGCTTCCCCGCCCAATGCCTTCTGCCAGGAGAAGGTCACCACATCGAGCTTGGCAAAATCGAGCCGCTGGGCAAAGGCGGCCGAGGTGGCATCGCAAATGGTGAGGCCTCGGCGATCGGCCGGAATCCAATCCGCATCAGGCACGCGCACGCCGGAAGTGGTGCCGTTCCAGGTGAACACCACATCCCTCGTGAAATCAACGGCAGTGAGGTCGGGCAGAGCGCCGTATTCCGCCTTGAGCACGCGGGCATCGGCCAGCTTGAGCTGCTTCACAACGTCCGTGACCCAGCCCTCGCCAAAGCTTTCCCAGGCCAAGAGGTCGACACCGCGCGCGCCGAGCATGGTCCACAGCGCCATCTCGACAGCACCGGTATCGGAGGCCGGCACGATGCCGATGCGGTGCGTGTCTGGCACCTCCAACACTTCGCGGGTAAGGTCGATGGCGCGTTTCAGCCGTGCCTTACCGTCCTTGGCGCGATGGGAACGGCCGAGAAAAGCGGAGTTGAGGAGTTCGGGAGTCCAGCCGGGGATCTTGGCGCAGGGGCCGGAAGAAAACAGCGGGTTCACCGGCCGCTGCGCCGGTTTCATCATGTCTGCCATGTGCAGCCACCCTTCCAGATAGCAGCCCCTCGTTGGGGAGGGGTGTCCCGCCGCCGCGTATAGCGGAGGGCAGCAGGAAAGGCAAGCGGTCCGCGCATTTTGCTCGTTTCTCGATTGCGGTCCTTGCCGGTTCTTGCTGCAAAAGCAGAACAGCGCCGGAATATGAGCCGTCGATTAGCACACCATTTGACACAGTGCATGGTGAGCCTGTTCACAGACCGTTCTCCAGCCCTCCCGCCCGGAGGTGCGGCAGGACCCTCACGATCAACCGCATTGCTGCGCCGAGAAGATCTGTCCTGAGTGCGGCATCGTCTATTATGTGCCGCAAGCGTTTTAGGATGAGTGCCTGCGTCAGGGATCGAAAAACCTGGTACTGTCCAACGGGCACGGGCGCGTCAATAGCGAGTCTACCGAGGATAAGCTTCGCCGCGACTCGAAAATCGCGCCGAGGCCGGTCCATGCCCGTGCTGCAACCGGCACTTCACCAATATGGAGCGCCATATCGCGACGAAGCACCCAGACTATTCTTCAGAGCCTGAAATGTTGTACCGCTCAAGGGTGGAGGCGCGGCATGATCCGCTGGTATGGGCCCAGCGCTGAGGATTTCGAGCGGCGCGTGTGGAGTTGGAGGCAGCTTTACCTACTCGCTAGCGTCGTATTCGACCCTGCGCCAGAGCGCGGCTAGCGCGGATAGCGGCCTTCGATTCGCTCATGCGAGAGCCATTGCGTAAACTCATCGAGATTGGTCCAGCCATCGGAATTGCCATCCAGCCACGGATCGAACCGGCCGACGACCGCGCCTAGCGAGGGCTCAAGGCCATCGGCCATACCATCCCTATCGCTGTCAGAATAGGGCCGGGCCGATCTCATTCTTGGCAAGCGGCCGGGTTCGGAGGTGATCGCACCGTGTCCGGGGCTACTTAAGCCTCCCATTTGTCCCATGAATTCCCGGTCGACTTCGTCTCGCGGAAATGCGCCCGCTCCTTGGCGAACCTCTGTGTAAGCCGCGAATGCCGAACCGATGCTCGGCGCTGCGGCCTCGCAGGAGGGAGTGTTGGTGATCCATTGTCGTGTGTCCGGAGCCACCAGTACGGGCCTGGTGTCGTGATGGGCGATGATTCTATTCCCGCGTTCAAAGATCACAGGTGAGGCCACACTCGCATCTCTATGCCATTTGATTGCAAATGTAATCTCGTTCGTGCTCGGCCCTGCCTTGAACACGTTGTCTCTTAAAATCACCGGCGTGCCGCCCGGAAATTGAGTGAAGATTTCGCTCCATTCGGAACGGGCGTTGAAGAACACGTTATTCGTGATTTCGATACAGGACCCGGCGTAGTGGTTGCTATCGGGGTTGCGATCTCCGTTCGATATGCAGGCATTTCGCCAGAAGGAAATGCGTTGCGGCGCGGTCGGGTCAGAACCAAGCAGCGCGCATTTGCTATGGTTTCGCAGTCCCTGGCCGAAGATGGAATAGGCAATCGTCAGGTCGGTCGTGTCGCCATGCGCGTTGATATTTTCATCGGTTGCCCATGATGTGGAGATATGGTCGAGATACACACGCAGGCTGTTCTCAATCGTGACCCCGTCGACATTCGGTCTTCCGTTTCCGATTTGGGGGCGCAAACGGAGATGGCGAACGATGACGTCATGCGTGTTTTTGATGACCAAGGGCGTGAGGTGAACGGTGCCCGGACGCTCCCGGACCGTTATGAGAATGCCGTCGCCGGGCGCCGTTTGACCGAGCACCGAGAGGAACCCTCCCTCGCGTTCGACCACCAGCGAGGAATGAAGCTCGATTATACCGCTGACCCGGAAAACGCAGGTCCTGGCACCAGAAGCTTCGATGCAAGCGCGCAGGCTGCCCGGTCCGGCATCGTTCAGGTTGTCGACGTAGATGATGCTGCCTGAGCGCCCGCCCTGGGCACTCCTTCCGAACCCCTGGGCGCCGGGGAAAGCATCTTGCCGCTCGAGATTTCCTGAGCCGAGTGCCAGTAGCGAACCGTAGATGCACGCGAAAGTGACTATGCCCGCACCGACCATGGATCGAACGGCCCTGAGGCTATGGAGGGGTGCATCTCGGCCTGGTTGCAGCGGCGGCATGGGCAGCATGAAGGAGAGACGCCTTTAAGCTTGCTACCGGCCAAATAAGCTGTGCGTCGTGTGCCGGGAAGTTCGGTATTTCCTGACTCAGCTTGCCCTTCCGAAGGCGCTTTATTCACGGAGGGAAGTTCAAGTAGGTCATACCATGAGTTTTATGCATTCCGGCGAGAATGGTGATTGGGAAAAGCTAGCCGTTCTCAACTGCATCACCGGCCTCAATATCGGTGGCGCCGAGCATATGCTGGTTCGATATATCCGCAACCTGGTCGGTGGTCCCTTCGAGTTGTCGGTGCTGTCTTTGATGACGCCAGGGGCTCTGCACCGGGACCTGCTCGCGCTGCATGTGCCGGTCGCTAGCCTCGCAATGGCGCGCACGCTTCCCTCATGGCGAGCCATCAGCGGTTTAAGGCAAGTCTTCGGTCGAATGCAACCAAGCCTGGTGCATGGATGGATGTATCACGGCAACATGGCGGGTTCCGTTGGGGCATTGCTGTCGTCGAAGCCGCCGGTGATCTGGAGCGTCCACCACTCGCTTGCGGACATCCATAATGAAAACGGTATGACTCAGGCGCTCATCCGCATGTCAGCAATCATGTCCAAATCGACCGCTGCCATCGTCTACTGCTCAAGAGTCTCGGCGGAACAGCACGAGAAGCTGGGCTATGATCCGGAGAAGCGGGTCATCATCCCCAATGGCGTTGATTGCAGCATCTTTCGGCCGCGGGCCGGCGCTCGCGACAAACTGAAAGCGACCCTTGGTCTCGGGGAGAATTGCCTCGTCATCGGCAATGTAGCGCGTGCCCACCCGATGAAGGATCACCGGACTTTAGTGAGGGCAGGCCACATCCTGGTGCGTCAGGGGCTGGACATCCACTTGCTGTTCGTAGGCGCTGACCATGAGAATGGGATTGTGATGGAGGAATCCGCGACGCTGGGGATCAGTGACCGGGTCAGCATCTTGGGGCCACAGGCGGACGTCAGCGAGATTGTCGCTGGCCTGGACATCTATGCATCCTCATCCGCTTGGGGCGAAGCATTCTCGCTTGCGATCCTCGAAGCGATGGCGTCCGGCGTGCCAGCGATCACCACAGATGTCGGTGATTGTGCGGAACTCGTCGGCGATGCCGATCTGACTGCACCACCAAGCAATGCAGAGGCACTTGCCGCTGTGCTCGGCCGCCTTTGTCAGGCTTCTCCCGACGAGCGCGCCGCCCGCGGCCTGCGTGCAAGACGCCGCGTTGTAGAAAGCTACTCGCTTGAAACCTATGTTCGCAGGCATATGCGGCTCTATGAGCGCGTGCTAGCTGAAGCTCGGCGGGTCCAGCCATCTCTGCTTGCTATATTCGGGACCTGGGGGATGCAATTGGGGGTCGTCGTTTAGCCGCACTTGGGCTTCTCAATACGAATCGCCCCATCCGCTGCTGGCTGGAGACACTAGATGAGGCTTGCCGCTGACGGGAACAATGCCAGCAGCCTGTCATTGAATCCGAACACCAAGGCGAAGGCGGCGAGAGCCCAGCGATTATCCAGGGCACCTAGAATGCCGGTCAGGATGCTGACGGCCGAGGCAATGCCGGCCCAAATGGTCGTATCCTTGATCAGCGGCGGGCCCGTCTGGTTCCACAAGCTCCACGCTTACATCGGCCGATTGAGGCGTTGAGATCTCTACCGGATCGTCTGTGGTGGCGTTGAAGTAGTCACCGAGCTTCTTGCCCGTGAACAGGCCACGCGCCATCCCCTCTGGGTGCCGCAGGACCCGAAGCTGGACAAGGACGCTATTGAGAAGGCGCTGAAGAACAAGCGCGACATGTCGGCGGGCGAATGAAACGGCTGGTCGATAGCTGCCATCCGTCAGACCTATGTCATGCGCTGGATGATGACGGAGTGGTGAACCGCCTGACGCCGAGTCGGCTCGCCCTTTTGATGAGCGCCGGGGTGGTCGGCGCGCCATCGGGCCAGCGCCGCGGCGGGAACATGGCCAGCGGCCCACATGCGTGGACCGTTTCCCACGGAGAGGTGAGCCAGCTGATAGTGCCAGACGAACCCCTGCCCGCTCGGGTCGTCAGAAGATCAGAGCAAGGCGCAAGCTGCGCCTGTGGGCGCGGCACTCAGTGGTTCGGCAGCCGGCGACATCCCCCTCGTCGCCGGCTTTCCCCCTTTGCCCCACCTCGAGGTGATTCGCCGCGTCAGAAACCAACACGAAAACCCGCCAGGATCGAGTGATCGGCAAAGTCCGGCCCGCTGACCATGATATCGCGATACCGATAGCCCAGATCCAATGACATCATTTCGGTCATGGCGAAATTGAAACCGGCATAGGCCGCCACCGCAAAGCCTGCTCTGTTCGAGCGATAGTCAAGCCAACCATATCCGACACCAATCCCCACATAAGGTGCAGCAAAATCGAAGACGGGCACCTCGAAATACGCATTCCCCAGCACTGTCCAGACATTCAGGTCTTCCGTTAGCGCCCTTCGTTCACGTGGTATGATTTCGTGGCGAAGATGTCCCTTGTAGGCGCCCGAGTAATCCCCGGTAATATCAAAGCGGACATATTCACTGAACTGATAGCCAAGCCCAACGCCGACCGCAAAGGCGTCGTCAGACTTGAAGAGACGCTCATGCAGGAAAGACCAACCCAGTTGACCACGGAGATAAAGGCCGCTCGGCTCGATCACGGGCGGCGGTGGCTCGATCGGAACAAGATCAGCCGCCGACGCGATGTTGCTTGCGGCACAGAGCAGCGCAGCAGCCCCGAACACTCCCAGATGCTTCATTCTTGCCTCTCCTTCCGATCAGCGGAAGCCCGTTCGCGTAAGTGACGTGGCAAAAGCTAACACATGCTGAGGTTGCTTAAATAGTAAAAATTCCCTCAAAAGTTGAATATACTCCGATGTGACACGGAAGCGACAAGGGACGTTAACCCACGGACAGCAAAGAAAAAGGCGGCATCGGAGATGCCACCTTCGCACGCCAATGCTCGGATCCCTTTAAAAGGCGAAGCGCAAACCTGCACGAACCGAATGGTCGAGGAAGTTCGGGCCGTCGATGAAAGCATCGCGGAAGCGATAGCCGACATCCAGGGTCACGCTGTCGCTGACCTTGAAGCCGACGCCGGCCATGGCTGCGGCCGTGAAGCCGTCCTCGCTATAGCTATGCTTGCCGTCCACCCAGCCGTAGCCGGCACCCGCACCGAGATAGGGCACTATGGTGTCGGACAACGGAATGTCCACATAGCCGTTCGCAAGCACCGTCCAGGCATCGATTTTGTTGTTGCCGACATCGTACTTGCCAGAATAATCGGCCGTGATGTCACCGCGGAAGGTGTTGTTGAAGCGGTAGCCCACGCCGAGGCCACCGGTAAAGGCATTGTCGTTCTTGCGGCCGATATCCGAGCTCAGGAACGACCATCCGAGATCGCCCCTCAGGTACCACCCGGCTTGATCATAGATAGGAGCAGGAACAGCCTCCTGCGGGGGAATATATGGCGCCGGCGCCAGATCCGCCGCCATCGCATAGCCGGCCGTCAGGCTCAGGGCCGTCAAGCCGAGCAGAGCCGATTTCAGCTTACTCAAAACAGTAACTCCTCCGCGCCGCGTAGCGCGCACTCACCACTTACCTCAACGCCGCCTCCGTGAACTCGCACAGTCGAGACGGCACATGACGACGGCTGGCGTTATGCTGCTAAAATGCGGCTAAAATCCGAGAGGGCCCGTTAACCATCCGTGAGGACCGTTCAACTTCTCGCGCGCAGTAAACAAGTTCTTACCAGTCGGATCGAGCCAGTTCGGCCGAAGACGAAACGCCCGCCACGGCGAACCGCGGCGGGCGGAGGCGGCTGGGAGAGAGAGGTGCCGCTGGTGTATTCTGTAGTCCCGCTCAGTTGAGGCGGAAGCGCAAGCCGACCCGGGCTTCGTGAGCGGTGATGCTGTCCACGTGGAAGTGGTCGGGTCCGCCGGACTTGGCGTCGCCCAGGTCGACATAGCGGTAGCCGACATCGACGGCGATGTTTTCCGTCACGTCGAAAGCAAGGCCGGCCTGGACGTTCCAGGCGAAGTCCGTGCTGCTGCCGGAACTCGAGAAGGGCGGCTTGTCCACATTGCTGATGCTGTGAAAGGCAACGCCCACGCCGCCGCCGACATAGGGCTTCACGAAGCCGAAATAGTCGAAATCCACATAGCCGTTGGCAAAGATGGTGCCGGTAGACAGCTTGGCATCGAGGCTGTTCCACTTGTCTTCGAGCTTGGAGTCGAAGCGGTATCCCCCCACGATGTCGGCGCGGAACATCGGCGTGAACTGGCAGCCCACGCCACCTTCGATGAAGCCGGAATCCTTCAGCTTCTCGCCGTAAGCTTTGCTCTTCTTGCCCCCGTGGTTCTTGTAGACATTCGGCCGCTCATGGAAGCTCGCGCCACCATCGACACGGAAGTAGATGCAGCTCGTCTCCGCCACCGGCTCGGGCAGCGGCGGCGGCAGGAGATCCGCGGCCAAAGCCGCCGTTGATGCCGACATCAGGAGGAAACCCCCACTCACCAAAACCTTCGCCGCCACTTTCATTGAAATATTCCCCATGATCACAGCGGCCCCGCAGGACACGGGACACGCGACACGCCAACGACAGATCCCCTCCAGCACGACACCAGGGCCGGCAGATCCATCCACTGCCTCCGGCAAGCTGTTGCTCGCTCGAATAACGTGTCTCAGTTATTAACCATAAGGATTAACAAGAAATTAAGCCTAACGGACCGTTGATGGGCGAGTTGTGGTGGAATTTAGACCCAGGTCTGTCCCGGCATAAGCAAAGTCGGCCCGCTGGAAAGCGCGCCGACTGCTAAGTCTACAGATTGTCTGGGATTTTGCTTTGGTTGCTAGGCAGCTGCTGCGCGCGCAGCGCTGTCCTTTACGGCTCCGGCAATATCGCGCACAACCGCGCGCACCAGCTTTTCGTCGTCGCCCTCACCCATGACCCGAATCACGGGCTCCGTACCGGAGGCGCGAATCACCAGGCGGCCATTGCCGGCAAGCCGTTGCTCGCCCTCGGCAATGGCGCTCTTCACCAGCGCTGATTCGAGAGGATTGCCGTCGGTATAGCGCACGCTGGTCAGAACCTGCGGTACAGGCTCGAAACAGGAGCATACCTCACTGACCGGCCGGCCGCTGGCCACCACCACGCCGAGCACCTGCAAGGCAGCGATCAGGCCATCGCCGGTGGTGGTGAAGTCGCTCAGCACGATATGGCCGGACTGCTCGCCGCCCACATTGAAGCCGCCGGTGCGCATCCGCTCCACCACGTAGCGGTCGCCGACCTTGGTGCGCTCCAGCGTGAGGCCAAGGTGTTGCAGACGGCGCTCGAGACCGAGATTCGACATGACGGTCGCCACCACGCCGCCGCCCGATAGACGCCCGGCCGCCGACCACGTTCCGGCGATCAATGCCAGCACCTGGTCGCCATCGATGATATGGCCCTTCTCATTGACGAGAATCACCCGATCCGCATCGCCATCAAGTGCTATGCCCACATCGGCGCGCAGCTCCCGCACCCGCTCGCACAACCGCTCGGGTGCGGTCGATCCGCACTTGTCGTTGATGTTCAAGCCATTGGGCTCGACACCGAGCGGGAAGACCTCGGCTCCAAGCTCCCACAACGCCGTGGGGGCCACCCGATAGGCTGCCCCGTTGGCGCAATCGACCACGACCCGCAGGCCCTCCAGCCGCAGCTCCTTCGGGAAGGTGCGCTTGGCAAACTCGATATAGCGAGCCTGGGCGTCCTCGATCCGCTTGGCGCGGCCAATCTTTTCGGACGCTGCCGGCTCGCCGATGCCCTCATGGATGAGCCGTTCGATCTCGTGCTCCTGATCATCGCTCAGCTTGTAGCCGTCTGGCCCGAACAGCTTGATGCCGTTGTCGCAGAACGGGTTGTGCGATGCGGAAATCATCACCCCGAGATCGGCCCGCAGCGAGCGCGTGAGCATGGCCACCGCCGGTGTGGGCAGCGGCCCGAACTGGAACACGTTCATGCCGACAGACAGAAACCCGGCCGCCAGCGCCGACTCGATCATATAGCCAGACAACCGCGTGTCCTTGCCGATCACCACCCGATGATTGTTGTCGTCGCGCATGAACAGGCGTCCGGCAGCCATGCCGACCTTCAGCGCCGTTTCCGCATCCATTGGCCATGTATTGGCCTGCCCCCGGATACCATCGGTTCCGAAATGTTTGCGCATCTGCGTTGGCTCCCTCATGCGGCAGCATCGGCCTCGATTATTCTACGCCATACTGCAATGGACTGCACCGTTTCGCGGACATCGTGCACCCGCACGATCTGCACACCTTGCTGCACGCCGGCCATGGCGGCGGCGACAGACCCCATGACCCTGCTGCGCGCCTCGGTCTCGCCGGTGACCTTGCCGATAAAGCCCTTGCGAGAGGCGCCCAGCAGCAGCGGCACACCCAACCCGTGAAACAGGCTGAGCTGCGCCATCAGCTGCAGGTTGTGCTGATGGGTCTTGCCGAAGCCGATGCCGGGATCGGCAATGACCCGTGACCGCGGGATACCAGCCCCTTCGGCTTCCGCAATGCGCCGGGCCAGGACATCGAATATGTCGAGCGCCACGTCGTCATAACGCGGGTCGATTTGCATGGTCTTCGGCGTACCCTGGGCATGCATGAGAATGACGGGCGCCCCGGTCTCCACCACAGCCGCGGTCGCACCGGGATCATGCTGCAGGGCGGAGACATCGTTGATGATCGAAGCCCCCGCGGCAACGGCGCGGCGCATGACCGATGCCTTGCGCGTATCGATCGAGACCGGCAGACCGAGCGGCCGCACCCCCTCGACCACCGGCAGCACGCGCCGGGCTTCCTCCTCCTCCGGCACGTCGTCGGCGCCGGGCCGGGTCGACTCTCCACCGATGTCCAGTATGTCGGCGCCCGCCTCGGCCAAATGGCGGGCGTGATCTATGGCAGCCTGCGACTGGGAGAACAGGTTGCCATCGGAAAAGCTGTCGGGCGTCACGTTGACGATCCCCATGACCAGGGGCCAGGCGAAATCGAGGCCCGCGATCGCCGGGCGCGGTGTGGTCAGGGCTTGCAAGATTGCGCGAACGGTGCTCTCGGTCGACCGAGCCATTTCATCGGCGGGAAACATTCGGGCAGCGCTGCGGCGCGAGGCTCCCGCGCGCTCGATGAGCTCGACCAGAGAGAAGGCCGCGGGCCCTCCGGCGAGCCGCATGGCGGCGCCTGCTGCCACGGCCGCGGCTGCTTCTGCACCGTATACGAGCCCGGCTGGCCTCAGGTAAACGGATGCCCCCACATCGCCTCCACGAATGCTCGGGTCCTTGAAATGCGAAGGAGCCGGAAACGAAAATTCCCGGCTCCACCACTAAGACCACGAATTGTAACGAGACCGTTGCTCGACCTCAACCCTGGCGGTTTCATGACTTCCATCGTGTTAAGATGCGGAAGCCGTGAACCGGGCGTCAGGCATCATCGGGCATGCATGCCAAAAGGGCTACGCCTGCGGCTGCGGCTCGAACTCGCCGGGCGCAGTGCCCGCATCCCCACGCCGGCCGCTGCCGGCCGACGGTACCGCCGATTTCGGCGGCACGGGGTCTTCCTTGATGGAGGTGTCGCGCACCGGCGGCTTGCCGTTCAGCAAGTCCTTGATCTCCTCGCCGGTGAGGGTCTCGTATTCGAGCAGGCCGTTGGCGATCACATGCAGCTGATCGATGTTCTTCTCCAGGATGTCCTTGGCCATCCTGTAGCCTTCATCCACCAGCTTGTAGATCTCGGCATCGACGATGCGCTGGGTCTCCTCCGATAGGTTCTGGGTGCGCGCCACCGAATGACCGAGGAACACTTCCTCCTCGTTGTCGCCATAGGCCAGCGGGCCCAGCCTCTCGCTCATCCCATATTGGGTGACCATGGCCCGCGCCATCTGGGTGGCCATCTTGATGTCCGACGATGCGCCCGAGGTGACCTTGTCGTGCCCAAAGATGAGCTCTTCGGCCACGCGCCCGCCCATGGCCACCGCGAGGTCCGCCTTGAATTTGCTGCGGGTCACCGACAGGTGGTCCCGTTCCGGTAGCCGCATCACCATGCCCAGCGCGCGGCCGCGCGGGATGATGGTGGCCTTGTGCACCGGGTCGGACGCATCGAGGTTCATCGCCACCAGGGCATGTCCGCCTTCGTGATAGGCGGTGAGCTTCTTTTCCTCTTCGGTCATCATCATCGACCGGCGCTCGGCGCCCATCAGCACCTTGTCCTTGGCGTCCTCGAATTCGAGCTGTGTGACCAGCCGCTTGCCGCGGCGGGCCGCCATCAGCGCCGCCTCGTTGACCAGGTTGGCAAGATCCGCGCCGGAGAAGCCCGGCGTGCCGCGCGCGATGGTCTTGGGGTCCACATCGGGCGCCAGTGGCACATTGCGCATATGCACCTTCAGGATCTTCTCGCGGCCGACGATATCCGGGCGCGGCACCACGATCTGCCGGTCGAATCGGCCGGGACGCAACAGTGCCGGGTCTAGCACGTCCGGCCGGTTGGTGGCAGCGATCAGGATCACGCCCTCGTTGGCCTCGAAGCCGTCCATTTCCACCAGCAGCTGGTTTAGGGTCTGCTCGCGCTCGTCGTTGCCGCCGCCGAGCCCCGCGCCACGGTGGCGGCCCACCGCGTCGATTTCATCGATGAAGATGATGCAGGGCGCGTTCTTCTTCGCCTGCTCGAACATGTCGCGCACGCGGGATGCGCCCACGCCCACGAACATCTCGACGAAATCGGAGCCGGAAATCGTGAAGAACGGCACATTTGCCTCGCCGGCGATCGCGCGGGCGAGCAAGGTCTTGCCGGTTCCGGGCGGGCCCACTAGCAGCGCGCCCTTGGGAATACGGCCGCCAAGGCGCTGGAACTTGTGCGGATCCTTCAGGAACTCGACGATCTCCTCCAGGTCCTCCTTGGCCTCATCGACGCCGGCGACGTCGTCGAAGGTGATGCGGCCGTGCCGCTCCGTCAGAAGCTTCGCCTTGGATTTGCCGAAGCCCATGGCCTTGCCGCCGCCCGACTGCATCTGGCGCATGAAGAACACCCAGACCGCAATCATCAGCAGGATCGGGAACCAGGAGATGAACACATTGAGCAGGAAACTGTCGTCAGCCGGAGCCTTGACGCTGATGCCCACATTCTGCTTGCGCAGCTCGGAAATCAGGTTCGGATCGTTCGGCGCTTGCGTCGTATAGGTGCGCCCGTCCGTATATGTGCTGATGATCGTATCGCCCGCGATTTGCACCTCGCGCACCTTGCCGGCATCCACGTCGTTCAGCAGCTGCGAATAGGCCACATCGGTGGATGCTGTCCGCTGCCCCGGTGCCTGGAACAGCTGGAACAGCGCGAACAGCAACAGGGCGATGATGACCCAGACAGCGAAATTTCGAAAATTGTTCACGGATACCTCGCCAAGGTCGGTCTGACGTGAGCAGCCAAGAGCGCGCAGTCTCCGAGGCTCGAAGTCAGTTCCGAGCTAACATAGGAACACCGCCACGCTTTGCCAAGCGCCACAAACTGCCGCGCTTAAGGAAGAATTCCTGGGCTATAGCGGTTCCCCGGAAAACCGTTCGACCAATCGGGCCGGCATGAGCTCCTTTCCCACGAAGTGGAGAGACAGGTCCGGCTTGTCCAGGCGCGCACCGAGATAAGGCACGAGCACCTCGCCACCGCGGCGGATTGCGGGCAAGGTGCGGCCGATGAAGGCCGGAATGGCTGCGAGCTCGGTCCTTGCGGCGCGCAGCCGTGGCCAGTCCACTGCTCCGACCGCGCCGATGGTAGCTTCGGCGTCAACCGCGGATGAGAGCACGACCCGCAAGCGGTTGTCCCAGATCATGCCGTCGGCCAGCGGGTGCCGCGCCTGGTCCATGCGCCCCCATTCCCGCACCACGTACAAGCGGTCGTTGCGGGTGACGAGACGGCAGCCGCCGGCGGTGCGGTCGAGATCGCATCCCCGGGTCAGCCGCCCCGCCATATCGGCCAGTGATTCATAGCGCAGGGGATAGGTCCGCCCGCCGATCACCTTCACCGCCCGCTCCAGCACCCGGCGCACGATTTCGCGCGGAACATCCTGCAAGGCCGCTCGCTCCACGAGAGCAAAGCCGCCTCCATGCAAGGTGCAAGACCGCGCAATCAGCTCATCGGTGAAATGATCCAGCGCACAGGCCGCATCGCGCAACCGCGCCGCTGTCCGGGCGAGGCTCTGCGGCGTCACGCCAACTTCGGCGAAATCGGCGAGCTTGCGCCGAATGCGCACCCGCTCGAACCGCTCATCCTCATTGCTGGGGTCATCGATGAACGGCACACCGCGCGCCGTCAGCGCGTGCCGCAGCGCAGGGCGCGATAAGTCGAGCAGGGGCCGTAGCAGCGTCACCCCGTCCAGCTCGCTGGCGGCCGCCATTCCGGCCAAACCGTCGACGCCACTGCCATGGGCCAGACGCATCAGCATGGTCTCGGCCTGGTCGTCTCCAGTATGGCCGGTCACGAGGCAGGCCGCACCGTGGCGCCGGCACCAGTCCACCAGCAGCCGATAGCGCGCATCGCGTGCTGCGGCCTGAATACCGGTGGCCGGCTTCTCGCCGCGCCAGGGCAGGATGCGATGCGGCAGCCCGAGGGCTTCAGCTTGGCTCGCCACCACGCGGGCTTCCCCGGCCGAGGCTGGACGCAGCCCATGGTCGATGGTCAAGACGATGACTTCCGGCCGAGACTCGCCCGCTTCGGCATTGGACAGCCAGGCCGCAACCATATGCATGAGCGCCGTGCTGTCCGCGCCGCCGGACACGGCAAGAGCAACGTGCGAAAACGGGAGTAGCGGCGCAAAACGAGGGATGAGATTGGCCGGCGCGAACAGGTGCGCCGAGGCGTCAGACGCAACCGGCCTTCTTGCTCTCCTGGGTCGCACGCTTGATGGCATCCTTGGCGCTGGGGAAGGCCCGGCTGACCTGCTCGAACGCAGCACAGGCCTGATCCTTCTGGCCGAGCTTGCCAAGGCTGACGGCGAGGCCGATCAGGCTGTCGGGCGCCTTCCGGCCCTTCTTGTAGTTCTGATATCCCTTGAGGAACTCGCCGGCCGCAGCCTTGTAGTCGCCCTGCGCCGCATAAGTCTCGCCGAGCCAGTATTGGGCATTACCCGCCAGCTCGTTCCCCGCATAGCGCTGCAGGAAGGCGCGGAAGCGCTGCTCCGCCTCGCCGTAGCGCTTGTTGGCGAAACTGTCATAGGCCTCTTCATAGAGCTTGTCCGGTCCGCCACCGGTCGTGGTCAGTGCGGCCTCCTGACGCGGCGCCGCATCCGCTGCGGAAGCAGCAGGCGGCGCGCTAGTGCCGGCCTGCTCGGAGGCAATCGGCGGCGCCAGGCCGTTATCGTTGAGTTGCCCGCGCTCGACCGGCTCGGGCACGAGGCTACCCGCTTGGTCATATCCAGCCTGGCCGTGGGGCTGCTGACCGTAAACAGGAGCGGCGCTGCCATAGGCACCCTGAACCGTGCCATAGCTGTTCTGCAATCCGTTGGTCAGATTGACCGGGCCGCCACCCGTGCCGCCCCCCGCGGACGGATCGGGCACGCGCGCCTCTATCGGGTCGGCCGGAATGGTCCCGAGCACCTGCGGCCCCGGCGCCTGCTGCGCGCTCCCGGCACCATACCCCGCCCCCGGGCCGGCGACCCGCGTGCGCCCCGGATCAAGACTGGGGTCCTGCACGACAGACGAAGCCAGCTGCTCGAGACCACCTTCCAAATAGGACGGCGCCAGCTGTGTCGGCTGGCCCTGGCCTGCGCTGCCGCCAATGCTGCCCGTGGTCATCGCATCGCCCGAGGAGCCGCCCGAAGCCATGCGCCGGTTGCCCGGCTCTCGAATGCTGCCGGACCGCCCACCCTTCTCGAGCTGCTGGAAGCGGAATTCCGAATCGTCCTGCAAGCGCCGGATCTGATCCTGCAGCACCTGGATCTGGCGGCTGGTCTCCTGAACCTGCCCGGCCAGCATCCGCATCTGCTCCTGCAGCTGTCCCATCTGCAGATTGAGATTGGCAACTGCGGAGGCATCGTAGGACTGCGCCGCAGCCGGCCCTGCCGACATCGCGGTGCAGCCGATCGCTACGGCAACCGCAGCAGCCCGAATGCGCCTGTCGAATGCCCAAGCCGTCACGATATTCTCCCGATTTGCCTGAAGCCCCAGCTTAACGCAGCGATAGTACCGCTACAATACTTGGACAGTCCTTCGCAAAGGCGGAGAAAATGAGGCGAGCGGGCAATTGCTGCCCGCTCCCGCACAAATGGCTGCCAACCCACCAGGCCGATAGCCCGCCCGATCGCCACCTAGCCGGACACAGCGCCCGACATGATGACGGTGACCGCGCGGCGGTTCTGCGACCAGCACGCTTCGGCGTCGCACAGCGCCACCGGCCGCTCCTTGCCGTAGGAAATGGTCGAGATGCGATTCGGCGCGATGCCCTGGGCCACGAGGAAGTCGCGTACATTGGCCGCACGGCGTGCTGAAAGCGCCAAGTTGTATTCGCGGGTGCCGCGCTCGTCCGCGTGTCCTTCGACCTGCACCGTGACATTGGGATAGAGCTTCAGCCACTGAGCCTGCCGACGCAGGGTTTCCATATTCTCCTGGCTGAGAGTGCTCACGTCGTTGGGGAAGAACACGCGGTCGCCGACATTCACCGTGAAGTCCCGCTCGGAGCCCGGCACGGCCCGCCCTGCCATAGCCGCCGCCGATGGGTCCGTCGGATTGTTGCTCTTGGAGCATGCGGCCAAGGCCAGCAATGCGACACCTATCACTGCAACCTTCGAGGCTGCGATCCAACGCATCATGACTTAGTTCCTACCCAAAGAATACCGCCAGCATCGTGCTGAACCCGGACCTTCTCCGAGCGATCCCGTCCGCACTCCGCTTTGGCCGTCCTGCTTCCCGCGCTCTCCACCCGATTGGCTCGGTGGCAGCTTTTCCTTTGCCCGCCCAGGCGCCCCGCATGAAGAATATGGTTAATACTGCCCCCACATCACTTGAGCAAGGGTGACCACGCCGGATCAGATGCAAAATTCGGCGTTTGCAACTGCAGCTCGTTGTAGCCGGTTAAGTCCACTGTCCAGATCTTGGGCCCGCCGCCTTCGCCCTGGCTCTCGCGGAAGAACATCAGGACCCGCCCGTTCGGCGCCCATGTCGGACCCTCATTGTGGTAGCCTTCGGTTAATATTCTCTCACCAGAGCCATCCGGACGCATGACACCGATGAGGAACTTGCCGCTCATCTGCTTGGTGAAGGCGATGAGATCGCCGCGCGGCGACCACACCGGCGTCGAGTAGCGGCCCTGCCCGAAGCTGATGCGCCGCTGGCCGGATCCGTCCGCGTCCATCACATAGATTTGCTGCGAGCCTTCCCGGTCTGATTCGAACACGATCTGGCTGCCGTCGGGCGAATAGCTGGGGCCCGTGTCGATCGCGTTGGTATTCGTGATCTGCTGCACCTGCTTGCTGCGCAGGTCCATGGCGTAGATATGCGAGTTGCCGCCTTCCTGCAGGCTCAGCACGATGCGCTGGCCATCCGGCGAGAAGCGCGGCGCGAAAGCCATGTTCGGAAACACCCCGACGATCTCGCGCTGATTCGTCTCGATGTTCAGCAGGTAGACCCGCGGCTGGCCGCCCGCATAGGACACATAGGTGATCTCCTGCGCATTCGGGCTGAACCGCGGCGTGAGCACCAGGTCGCTGCCATCGGTGAGATAGCGCAGATTGGCCCCGTCCTGGTCCATCAGCGCCAGCTTCTTCACGCGGCGATCCTTGCGGCCGCTTTCTTCCACGAACACAACCCGGCTGTCGAAATAGCCCTTCTCGCCGGTGAGCCGCTCGTAGATCGCGTCCGCGATCATGTGGCCGATGCGGCGCCAGTTGCGCGGGGTGGTCACGAATTGCAGCCCGAGCATCTGCTGTTGGGCGAACACGTCCCACAGGCGGAACTCCGCGCGCAAGCGGCCGTCCGGGAGCACGGTGGTGCGGCCGGTGACCAGCGCCTGCGCCTGGATGATCCGCCAGTCGCCGAAGCGAGGCGGCTGATCGAAATTCGTGATCTGCTCAATGAACGCAGAGGCCGGAATCGACTTGAACAGGGCCGACCGCTCGAGATCGCCCGTCACCACCTGCGCGATGTCGGCGCCATATTTCTGCGCCTCTGGGGTTGCTCCCACGAAATCCGGTAAGGCAATGGGCAACGGCTGCGGCTGGCCCTGCGTGATGTCCAGCTCCAGCACCGCGTGCGCCGGCGTGCTGGCCGCCAGCAGCAGCCACGGTGCAATCACCATGGCCAGCAACATGGCAGCCGTCTTCCTGAGCAGGTCGCTCTTTGGTTGGGGCATCGCTTCGCTCTTCTTGGATCAGCTCGGGAACATATGGCTTGGATCGAAATTCAGGATAACGTCCCGCCAGCTATCGTATTTTTCCTGAGGCATCTGATAGGGTTGGCAGCGCAGAACCGCGCGCACCGCGGCATCTGCTGCCACTTGGAACAAGGGTGAGCTGCCGGTGTTCGTCACAACCGGGTCGCCGGCCACGGTCCCGTCGATGTTGAACCCGATCCGCAGCTTCACCACGAGATTGGGCGCGTCCATGACCCCCGTCGGCGGGTTCCAGCAGCGCTGGATCTGGCTGCGCAGCCACTCCCGCTCGTCGGCGGTGATGGCGTTGTCGCTGCCGATCATGCTGGTCTGCTGAGCCTTCAGCGGTGTTCCCGATTCAGCCGGTACTTCCTGGGCCGCGCTCACCTCGTCGGGAATTTTGTTCAGCAGAGCGGCAATGTCGTCCGGATTGAACTCGCGCTCCGGCTTCTTTTTATCCGCCACTTTGGGGGCGGGAGGCTTCGGCTTCGCCTTGGGCTTGGGTGCCGGTTGCGCCTCCGCCTTCTTGTCCGGCGCCTTCTGTGGCACGGGCTCGGGGTCCGGTGAAACGGCCGGCGGCTGCGGCTCCGGCTCGGCCGGCTTGGGCGGCGCTTCTGCCTCGGCCTGCTTCACCGGCTCGGGCTCCGGTTGCGGGTCGGGCGCCGGTGGCTTTGCCGCCTCGGTGGGCTCGGGCTTGGGTTCGGGCTTGGGCTTCGCCTTCTCAACCTCTTCTTTGGGCTTGGGTGGCGCAACCTTCTCCGCCGGCTTGTCCGGCGCGTCCTTGCTGACCGCCTGCCGTTTCGAAATGTCGCTCAGGGTCACCAGCTCCACCGGGACGGCCGGCGGCATCGCCTCGTCCAGCGTCTTCCCGGTCGGCAAGGCGATGACGCAGGCCAGCAACACCGCCACATGCAGGATGAAGGATGTGGTGACGCTCCAGCGCATCGCCCGGTCAGCTCCCACTCTCCGGTTCGTTGACGAGGCCGATACGCTTGAACCCCGCCGCGCTCAGCGAGCCCATGACCCGCGCAACGGTTCCGTAGTCGACGTTCTTGTCACCCCGGACGTAGATCCGCTCATCATAGCCCTGATTGGTTATCGCTTCCAATTTCGGCACCAGTGTGTCGAGGGTAATCTCGGTATCCTGCAGGAAGATCTTGCCGTTGGCATCGATGGAGACGGTGAGCGGCTCCTTGTCGCCTTCGAGCGGATTGCCGCTGGTTTCCGGCAGTTCCACCGGCACGCCCACCGTCAGCATCGGCGCCGCGACCATGAAGATGATCAGCAGCACCAGCATTACGTCGACCAGCGGGGTGACGTTGATCTCGCTCATCGGCGCATGCGACGAGCGACGGCGCCGGCCATTCCGTCGCAAGCCGCCATTGTTCATCTGAACGCCTGCACCCATACGCGCTTGCCCCTCGGGTTAGCGAATAAGTCCGCTCATCAGCTGCGCTCGTCCAGCTGCCGGGAGATGATTGCCGAGAACTCGTCGGCGAAGTTCTCGAGCCGCGCGGCAATCTTGCCCATCTCGTTGCTGAGCTTGTTGTAGAATATCACCGCGGGAATGGCCGCGATCAGACCAATGGCTGTGGCAAATAGCGCTTCCGCGATACCCGGCGCCACCACCGCCAGGTTGGTGTTCTTGCTGGCCGCAATCGCCTGGAACGAGCTCATGATGCCCCATACGGTACCGAACAGGCCGATGAACGGCGCCGTGGACCCCACGGTCGCCAAGAACAGGAGCCGGCTTTCCAGCCGCGACATCTCCTTCTGCAGCTGCACGTCCATCACCTTCTCGATGCGCTTCTGCACGCCGTGGAAGCCGGCGCGGATCGCGCTTTCCTGGCTGCGCTTCCACTCCCGCATCGCCGCCATGAACAGGGCCGCGGCCCCGTGATTGTTGCGAGGACCGAGGGTGAGATAGAGGTCCTCCAGCGACTGCCCCGACCAGAACATCTGCTCGAAGCGGTCGATGGCCCGCTTTGTCCGGGCGACCAGTGCATATTTCTCGAAGACGATGGCCCAGGTCCAGATCGAAGCAGCGATCAAACCCAACATCACGATCTTGACGACAATATGCGCCTGCCAAAACAGGGCGAGCAGCGAGTAATCAGCATGCTGCGCGGCGCTTTGAGCGAGCTCCACTTCCATTCACTTCCTCGGATTTAGACCGGAACGCATGCCCGAGGCTTGCGCTGGCGCCTCCGCAGGCATGGTTAATGCACCAAGCCCTTCAAACTTGTCCAAACTGCGGCGCATGAACATTCTGCCCGACCTCCGCCGCTGGACAGCGGCAAGATAACCATCCGTGTCACAGAAGCAGGACATGGTTAAGAAGCGATTTACCGCAAATGCAAAAGAAGATGGACGGAGGAGAAATCAGCGCCTCAGCAACGGTTTGCACCGGGCTGGAGCATGATCATGAAAGGCTGTCCAACAGCTGCTGCGGAAGCCGGCGGGGTCGCCCGCGGCGGTCCACCACCGCCACCGTCACGGTGAGCACGAACAGGCGCTCCTCTCCCCGCAGGATCGTCTGTGAAAGCGTGAGGCGGGCTCTGGTTAACGCCACGGCATCCGTCACCACCTCCAGCACATCGTCCATCACCGCAGGCTTCAGGAAATCCGCCGTGAGCCTGCGCACCACGAACCCGAGCCCTCCTCCAGCGCCCTCTTCTCGCTCCATCAATTCATGGTGATGCAGGCCGATGAGCCGCAGCCAATCCGACCGGGCACGCTCGCAGAATTTCAGGTAATTGGCGTGGTAGACGAAGCCGGAGAAGTCCGTGTCCTCGTAGTAGACCCGGATCGGGAGCCGGTGCCGTCCGCCCTCGAGACGGCCGGCCAGATCCGGCCAGCGCTCATCGCTCGGCTTAGGAGGCATCCCCGTCGTCCTCCACGAACAGGTCCGTCTGTGCCGTCGTGAGCCGGCCGGGTACCGCCAACCCCAGGTGAGCGAACGCATGCGGTGTCAGCACCCGCCCGCGCGGCGTGCGGTTCACGAAACCCTGCTGGATGAGGAACGGCTCGATGATGTCCTCGATCGCATCCCGCGGCTCGCTCAGCGAGGCGGCCACCGTCTCGATCCCCACCGGCCCGCCGCCGAAATTCATCGCGATGCATTCGAGATAGCGCCGATCGAGCATGTCGAGACCGCGCTTGTCCACTTCCAGCATCTGCAAGGCATCGTCGGCGGCTTTGGTGTCGATCCGCTCGATCCCCGCCACATTGGCGAAATCCCGCACACGGCGCAGCAGCCGGCCGGCAATGCGCGGCGTCCCCCGCGAGCGGCGGGCAATCTCGCGGGCACCGCTCTCGGTCATGGCCACGCCCAGCACCCGTGCGCCGCGGCTGACGATCCCGAGCAGCTCGTCCTCAGTATAGAAATCGAGCCGGATGGGAATGCCGAACCGATCGCGCAGAGGCGTGGTCAAGAGCCCTGAGCGCGTGGTGGCGCCGATCAATGTGAACCGGGCCAGGTCGATGCGCACCGACCGCGCGGCCGGTCCCTCGCCGATGATCAGGTCGAGCTGGAAGTCCTCCATGGCGGGGTAGAGGATTTCCTCGACCGCCGGACTTAGCCGATGGATCTCGTCGATGAACAGCACGTCGCGCTCTTCGAGATTGGTGAGCAGCGCCGCAAGATCGCCCGCCTTGGCGATCACCGGACCGGACGTCGCGCGGAAATTGACGCCGAGCTCACGGGCCACGATCTGCGCCAGCGTGGTCTTGCCGAGCCCCGGCGGACCGGCGAACAGCACATGGTCCAACGCCTCCCCCCGGGAACACGCCGCCTCGATGAACACGCGCAAATTCGCCTTCGCCCGGCTCTGGCCGACGAAGTCCTCGAGCTTGAGCGGACGCAGGCTGCCCTCGCCTGCGTCTTCGTCCCGTTCGGCGCGGTCGACGAGACGTGCATTCATGTGGCCAACTCCCGAAGCGCTGCGCGGATGAGCTGCTCGGTACGCGCCTCATCGCCCAGCTTGGCCATGGCGCTAGCAACCGCCTGGCCGGCCTGCACTTGGGCATAGCCCAGATTGACCAGCGCCGAAACCGCTTCGCTTGCCGCAGCGCCGCCGGCAATATTAGCCTCCGCCGCGGCTTGCAGACGGGC
Source organism: Rhodoligotrophos defluvii (assembly GCF_005281615.1). Lineage (NCBI taxonomy): Bacteria > Pseudomonadati > Pseudomonadota > Alphaproteobacteria > Hyphomicrobiales > Rhodoligotrophaceae > Rhodoligotrophos > Rhodoligotrophos defluvii. The sequence goes on from NZ_SZZM01000001.1 coordinate 729,071, forward strand.
GAGGCCGGGGTCGGCGAGCACCAGAGCCGGTCCCTTGTCCTTGAGCTCGCTCACAATGCGCTGGGCAACCTTGGGGCCGATGCCCGGCGCGCGAGCGATGGAGGCCTTGTCTTGCATGGCAACCGCATTGGCAAGCTCCGTCGGACTCAGGGTGGAGAGCAAAGCCAGCGCCACCCGGGTGCCGACCCCCTGCACCGATTGCAGCAGCCGGAACCACTCCCGTTCCGTGGCCGTGGTGAAGCCGAACAACCGGATCATGTCCTCACGCACGTAAGTTTCGATCGCGAGCGTCGCCGGCTCACCCGGCCGCGGCAAGCCGGCGAGCGTCTTGGCCGAGCAGCTCACCTGATAGCCTACCCCCTGGACATCGATGATGACCCAGTCTTCGCCGAAGCTGTCCACCACGCCCCTGAGCTTGCCGATCATGCACGCATCATCCTACCGAGAGGCTTTTCACACGCTGGCCCCCGCCAAGCGCCGCGCCCCATAGGCGCTGCGGTGATGGGCATGAGTAATCGCCACCGCCAGGGCATCGGCCGCATCGGCGCCCGTCACCCTGCAGCGGGCGAGCAGCAGCTGCACCATCTCGTGTACCTGCGTCTTCTCCGCATGGCCCGCCCCCACGATCGCCTTCTTCACCGCGTTGGGCGCGTATTCGGAAACCGCAATGCCCGCCGAGGCCGGCACCAGCAGGGCGACCGCGCGCGCATGGCCCAGCTTAAGGGTGGCTCGTGCGTCCTTGTTGACGAACGTCTCCTCCACCGCTGCCTCGTGCGGCTGCCATTCCCGGATGATGGCGGTCAATTGGCCGTGCAGGTCAAGCAGCCGCTCGGCCAGCGATGCCTTGTCGTCCACCTTCAGCGTGCCGTGGGCGATGTGGCTGAGCCGGCTGCCGCATTGCTCTATGATGCCCCATCCGGTCCGTCTCAGGCCCGGATCGATGCCGATGATGCGAATCGCCAACTGCGCCATGCAGGATCAATAGCGCAAAGGCAGGGTTGGCCAAAGCCGTTCCGGATGCCGTCCAATTCCGAGGCCCTCGGCGCCCTTGACCTGGCGCAGCCCGAGGCGGAAAGTGCCTCCGTAACCTCCACATGCGGGAAGGACGCCATCCATGGAGCTGACTGCGCTGCTGATTTTCGCCGGCGCCCTCGTCATTTCCGCGGGATCGCCGGGGCCTAGCATCGCCGCCCTGGTCGCGCGGGTGCTGGCGCGGGGTCCGCGCGACGTCCTGCCGTTTCTGGCAGCCATGTGGGTGGGAGAGGCGATCTGGCTGTCTCTGGCCGTGTGGGGGCTATCGGCCATCGCTCAGACCTTCCACCTCGTCTTCGTGGTGATCAAGTGGGCTGGCGTCGCCTACCTCATGTATCTCGCCTGGAGGATGTGGATCGCTCCCGCCAAGCTGGCAGATGGCGAGGTACCCGAGCGCGCCTCCCCGATCAGGATGTTTGCGGCCGGCATGGCGGTGACCCTGGGCAACCCGAAGATCATGATGTTCTACATGGCCCTGCTGCCGACCATTATCGATCTGCACAACCTGTCGGTTCTCGGCTGGCTCGAGCTCACCGCGACCATGATGCTGGTGCTGATCCTGATCGACTTGGCCTGGGTGGTCCTTGCCGCCCGCGCGCGGCTGCTTCTGAAGAGCCCGCGCGCCGTCCGCATCGCCAACCGTTGCAGCGCCGGGCTCATGGCCGGCGCCGCCACCGCCATCGCCACCAAATAGAACCCTACGATCACCCCTTGGCCGCAAACGCGAACCATCCCTCCCCGGCACGCCGGGAAGGGATGAACTGTGGAGAGTGACAGGCTTATTCCTGGAACGACAGGGGCTGCGGCTCGTCCGAACGCATCCGGGCCATGGTCACCATGGGATTGGGCTGGCTCAGATCTACGGCATAGCTGTCCATCCGCGGCCCCTTGGCCGCGCCGTTGATCGTGGTCTGCTGATGCCGCGACATGAGCAAGTTGCCCTTGTCCGCACGGTTGATGACCGGGCCGCCGGACTGCGCCTGTCCATCATCCGTAACCGGCACCGTCTCCGGGTCGAACGGCAGGAACAGCCGGGTCAGCTCGCTCAGCACTGGTGGCAGGAACGAGAACTCGCCCTTCTCCGCCGTGGGCGCCTCCAAGGTCACCGTCGAGGTGGTGGCGGGCTCGTTCAAGCCCAACTCCTTCGAGGCGTTCGAGTTGAAGAAATGAGGCTTCAGAGAGAACTTGAGGTTCTGTTCCTTCCAGAACGCCTCCGGCGTCACGCTGGCCTGCACGGCGCCAATACCGAGCGGGCGCGACATGGCACCGGTCATGGGATGGCCGCCGGAGCCGAGCGAGGTCTTGCCTTCGCCAGAGAAGGGTCGAGCAAACGACTGCCGCTCAGGTGGCGGCGCAGAGGCGGGCTCCACCTGCACGCTTCCGGGCTGGCTCGACTGCGGCTTCACGCTCGCCGAAATGGTGGGCGTGGAGATCGGACCGCTCGGGGCCGCGTCGGGCTTTGCGGTCGGCACGACGGGCACGGCAGGCTCCGCCGGTGCACCAGACGCAGCAGGTGCCGGCGCCGGCTCGGCCGGAGCGCTTTGCGCCACGGTCGTCTCAACCGGTTGCGGGGCCGGTTCTGCCGGTTCCGGGGTTGCCAGCTTCGGCTTGCTCCGCGGCAGAGGCACGTCCGGAACCACAGCGCTCTTCGCCGGCGCACTCTCCGGCTTTGCCTCTTCCGCAGCCGGTGCGGTCTCGGCGATATCGGCAGGGGCGGACTGGATGGGCGCCGTCACTGGCGTAGCCAGCTGTGTGCTCTGCGATGACCCCGTGAGCTTCGAGATCAAGGACGCCAGCGTGCCGGTGCTCTGGGTTCCATCCTCGTCCTCGGCCGTCATCACCGGCTCGGACCGCTTCTGCGGACCGCGCGGCGCATTCTTCATGATCGCGGCGAATTCCTGCTTCGGTATGGCCGGCCAGTGGCGCACACGTCCGGTGTCGACATGCACGAACCCCAACGGGCCGGACCGCGGATAATAGCCGACGCCGCCGATCTGTCGCACGAGAGCCGAATTGCGAAGCTTCTTCGTCGGCACGTCCGGGAAGTAAATGTCCATAGCCTGTCCGCGGCTATGCATGCTCTTCCTCGCGACGTTGCGGCCGATCTTCCTCAGCATCGCGTTCGTCGCCTCATTGCGATAGCCGCAGATCACATGCACCGGCTTCTTGGAGCCAAGCTCCTGGTGCAGCTCCCACACGAGATCGATCACTTCTGGATCGATCTTGATGACCTCGTTCCTCCGCCAATCGCGCAGGAAGTGGTTGAGCTGACGAAGGGCTGAGGGGATGTAGCGGCCATCCTTCTTGTAGGTGACCGTCAGGCTCTCCTTGGTGTGAACCATGTAAAGGGAAAGGGTGCGCGTGTCGTCCACAGCATTCAGCTGGTTGACAGGCATTGACAGCACCCCAACGGTGCCAATAGCAGCAAACAAACAGGCTACGGCCAAGCGTCGTGCTTTTGATCGCAAAGAGCTGTTCCGTCTCGTTTGATAGGACGCGTAAAACGCCACAACGTTTACCGGGAACCCCGCTAGAGGCTGTATTCCCCGCTCCTCTTAAGGGCAATCATTACCCGCCGACGCCGATGAGCACAAGAGGTAGGCGATCCAAGCTCCCCCGAGCCCCATTACGTGAGACGGCTGCTATCGCGTGTCAGTTTGCGGCGGCCATGATTAAGGATGGGTTAATGCAAACCCAGAAATCCCAAAGGATCTGGTGAGCCCTGCTTCACCAGATCTGAACAGTTCTAGATTGCACACAGCTGCATCAGTAAAAAATAACTAAAATTGCCAAGAATAGAGAAATCCCGCAGGAAACTCAACCAGTTAGCAGAAATATAGAGGCCGAATGTCGCAGAAGTTGCATTTAGCCCTATTGCAGTGAAACGAGGCCGCCCTGCATGGCCTTCGCCAGCTTCGCATCGCGTCCATAGATGTCGTTGTAATAGCGGATGGACCCATCGCTGTCTGGCCAGGCCGTCATGTAGACCAAATGCACATCAACCCTGTGCTTCAGCCGCACGCCGTTGTTCTTCCCGGTCGCAATGGCCTTGGCGATCTGCTCGGCGGTCCAGCCGTCGCGCGAAAGCAGTACCTCCGCCAGCCGGCGCGGATCTTGAACGCGCACACAGCCATGGCTGAAGTCGCGCTCAGCCCTGCTGAACAGTCCCTTCGAGGGCGTATCGTGCAGATAGACCGCATGACTGTTCGGGAACAGGAACTTCATTTCGCCCAAGGCGTTCGCCCGCCCCGGAGGCTGCCGCACGCTTGCCACCGGCGTCCGCTCCGAATACTTGCGCCAGTCGATCGAAGCGGAGTTCACGACCCGGCTGCGCGTATTGAGCACCTCATAGCCGCTGCGCGTGAGATAGCCGGGATCACGCCGAAGCCTCGGCAGCATTTCGTTGGCCACGATCGAGCGCGGCACGTACCAGTACGGGTTGAACTCGATCGTCTCCATGACGTCGCTGAACGCCGGCGTCTGGTTGGTCTGGGTGCCTATCACCACCCGAGCCCGATGGATCTCGGCGCCGTCCTCGACTACGCTGACCTCGAACGCTGGCTGGTTCACCAGCACATACCGATCGCCGAGCTCGCGCGGCAGCCAACGCGCCCGTTCCATGTTCAACAGCAGCTTCTGGATCTTGGCAGCGTGGGACGTGCTGTTGAAGGCAGCCACCGTGCGCTTGCCGACGATGCCGTCGGGCTTGAGGCCTTCCCGCTTCTGGAAAGCCTTGATGCCGTCCATGACTTCCTGGTCATAGAGCATCGGGTCCACAGGCGGTGTTCCGGTCGGGCCAACCGGTGCCGCGTTCGCATCGGCGCTGGCCACCACAACGCCGGCGAGGGACCCCCGTCCGCTGCCGGCGGCGCCGCCAGCCTCGATGGGATCCGGCCTGATGGTCGACAGCCGGTCTATGGCGACGTCGTCCTCGTGCGTCAGATTGGTCGATGGTCCGTCGGCAGGGGCCGATGCCTCGGTGATCGTGATGTGGCTGTCGAGCAGTCCGAGCGAGGCCAGGCGGATTCTCAGATTGGGCACCCGCTCGTCCCGCATGCCGAGTGTAATCACCGATCCTGGCTCGAGCTGCGGCAGCGACGCAACGGCAGCCTCGCTCGCGCGCAGCCGGTGCAGCTCGGCCTTGAGGGCTTGGTAGGCGGCAGTCGTCGGATGCAGCGATGCCAGGTAGCTGCCGGGCTGTTTGGCCTGGTTCAGCTCGGCGAGCATTTCCTCCGGCGCGAGCTTCGGCGGCTTCAGATCGTTGAAGCGCGTGATCTTGTTCGGCTCGATGCGGCCGCTCCTCGCATGGCGCGCATATTTCAGGGCAGCAGCCGTGACCTCGAGGTCAAGCCTGGCAAGCGCCTTCGGGCTCGTCACGAGCCGGGTGCCGTCATCCCCGAAGCTGCTGAGGGAAGCCGGCAAATAGTCCTGCGCGTTGAGGCCCTCCTCGTCTGCCGAAGCCATGACGGAGAGCATGTCGCGGGCACGCTGGTTCAATCCCCTGACGCCCACCCATGCCGGGATGTAGTCGCGCGCCTTGTAGTAGGCCAGGATCGCGCTCCGCTCTTCCGATGTCACGCGAAGGGCCGGCAGGCTATCGTCGCTCAGCTGCGCGAGGATGGCGTCCGAAACAGGATCGCCCAGCTTCACCTTGGCGAGATCGACGTCCTTGAGTGGCACCAGCGGGGCCGGCATGTAGACGGTGATGTCCGAGGAAGAGCCTGCGGAAGGCTCGCCATCCGGATCGATGTTTTCCTCGCGCCGCGGCTGCTGCCGCCGGGTCACGCGCGACGTTGCTCTCTGCGACCGGACGTTTTGCGCAGGCCGAGCCCGCGATTGAACAGCAAGCTGGGGCCCGGCCCATCCCGAGCTGCGGGAGACGAGCGATCCGCTGGGGCGCTGGCTGCCCGCCTGGAATGCCTGCTCGAACCAGTTGCGGCCTGCGAAGTTCTGGCTGCGGACAGCCTCTGCCGATGCTTCGGTATTTTGCCATGCCGCGAGAATCGTGCACGCCAATATACTGAGCCTGAGGGCGGCTTTAGTCACAACATTCCTCCGCTGACTGGCCCGAGCGACGCTAGACGCCGGTCATGGCGCCCGCAATATGCTCAAGCTCTACCATGCGAAAACAAACTAACTGTTACATTTTAGCTTCGAGCCCGAGGTCGCGGATCTTGCGATAGAGCGTCGAACGCCCGATTCCAAGCTTGCGCGCAACCTCGGACATCTGGCCGCGATAGCGCTGCATGGCGAGACGGATCATGTCGGCCTCCACTTCCTCGAGCTTCCGGATGTGGCCGCCCGAGGTGACGGCCGGAATGCCGAGCGGCACGCCCGCTCCCGCGATCTGGTCGGAAGAGCCGGCTGCAGGATCGCCGGCAGCAGCCGGCCCTTGCAGCGGTGCGGTGGGACTGGGCGCCGGTGCCCGTGCCGGCGCGGGAGCAGGTGGAATCCGGGCCGCATAGCCCCCCACCTGGGGCGCGATCTGCGGGAAGTCATTCACCTCCAGTGTGTCACCCTCGCAGAGCACGATCGCGCGGAACACCGCGTTTTCGAGCTGCCGCACATTTCCAGGCCACGAGTAGCTTTGCAGCATGTTGAGCGCCGTCGGTGATATGCCGCGGATCTTGCGTCCTTCCTCGGCGGCAAAGCGCACGATGAAGTGCTCGACCAGCGGCGGGATGTCCTCGAGCCGCTCACGGAGCGGCGGCACGTTTATGGGGAAAACGTTCAACCGGTAATAAAGATCCTCGCGGAATGTGCCCCGCTTGACCATGTCGATCAGGTTGCGGTTCGTGGCGGAGATCAGCCGGATGTTCACCTTCACGGGCTTGCGGGCGCCGACCGGATCGATCTCGCCCTCCTGGATCGCGCGCAGCAGCTTCACCTGGATGTCGGCCGGCAGCTCGCCGACTTCATCCAAGAACAGGGTGCCGCCGTCCGCTTCCTGGAACTTGCCGATGTGCTTCTGCACGGCTCCGGTGAACGCGCCCTTCTCGTGGCCGAACAGGATGCTCTCCACCAGGTTTTCGGGGATCGCCCCGCAATTGACGGTCACGAACGGCTTGCCGCGCCGGTCGCTCTCCCCTTGGATGGCGCGAGCGATCATCTCCTTGCCCACGCCGCTTTCCCCTTCGATGAGAATGGGGATGTTCGACGCGGCGGCGCGTCGGCCGAGCCGCGCGACCGCACTCATGGCGGGGCTCTCGGCAATCAGCGAGTCGAACGTGAGCTGACCTGATGCGCGTGCATTCAGGCGCTTCACCTCCTCGGTCAGCGCATTCACCTTCAACAGGTTTTGAATGGAGACCTTCAGCCGCTCCGGATTGACCGGCTTCACCACGAAATCGTCCGCGCCGGCCCGCATCGCCTTGACGACCGTTTCGATCGAACCGTGCGACGTCTGGACGATGACGGGGAGGTCTTTGCGGTGAGCCCCGAGATAGTCCAGAACCTGCATGCCGTCCACGTCCGGCATCACCAGATCAAGGATCATCAGGCCGACTTCCTTGCCTTTCGCACCGGCGAGAAAGTCGAGTGCTTCCTGGCCCCCCTGTACTGTATAAGGCTCATACCCGAACCGGCGGATCAGCTCCTGGAGAATACGTTGCTGCGTCGGATCGTCATCGACAATAAGAACCGCCTGCGCCATGTTTTCTGCATTCCTGAGGCGCCCCCCGAGGGTGCCGTTCAGCCATGTGGCTAATTACATGTTCGTGGTCCCCACAGCGCGGCACGCTGCAGGTATACTGTTTATTTGTACTGCTACACGGCCATATTATTAGATCTCGGATATGACCCCGAAAAGGTTTAAAGGGTTACAGGCTTAACGGATCCCCAAGCCCAGCCGTCCCTACCCACCTCGCATGGCCGGCTTGTCTCCTAAGCTCGGGCGCCACATATGGCTCTTGTTCCGGGACGAAACACCTGCTGAGCTCCTTTTCCCATTTGAGAGGCATCGATATGACAAGCTCGATTTCAGCGGAAGGGACCGCGGGCAATGCACTTACCGACCTGCCCGAATGGAACCTCGACGATCTCTATCCCGGTCCGGATTCGGTGGAGCTCAAGCGCGACCTCGAAACCGCCTCCGCTGACGTCAAGGCTTTTGCGGATCGCTACCGCGGTAAGATCGTGGAGCATGCCGGCAAATCGGACGGAGGAGCCTATCTCCATGGCGCCATCCGCGACTACGAAGAGCTGAACGATCGCCTCGGGCGCATTGGCGCCTTCGCGACCCTCTACTATGTCGGCGACACGACCGATCCCAAGCGCGCCAAGACCTATGGCGATCTCACCGATCGGCTCAACCGCATCACCACGGATCTGATCTTCTTCACGCTCGAGCTCAATCGCATCGACGAGCCCACGCTGGAAACGGCGTTGGACGATCCTGGCCTTGCCCGTTATCGGCCCTGGCTGCGCGAGCTGCGCAAGTGTCGTCCTCACCAGCTCGACGATCAGGCCGAGACCCTGTTCCACGAGCTGGAGCAGACCGGCGCCGGCGCCTGGAACCGGCTGTTCGACGAGACCATGGCCAGCCTGACATTCGACGTGGATGGCGAGACCCTGAGGCTCGAGCCCACGCTCAATCTGCTCATGAGTCCGGACGAGGACAGGCGTCGGGCGGCCGCTGAGGCGCTGGCCAAGACATTTCGGGAAAATCTGCGGATCTTCACCCTGGTCACCAACACGCTGGCCAAGGACAAGGAGATCTCGGACCGCTGGCGCAAATTCGAGGACATTGCCGATAGCAGGCACTTGTCTAACAGTGTCGAACGCGACGTCGTCGACGCACTGGTGTCCTCCGTGCAGGCGGCCTATGCCCGGCTGTCGCATCGCTACTACCGGATGAAGGCCAAATGGCTCGGCAAGGACAAGCTTGCGTATTGGGACCGCAATGCGCCGTTGCCTTACGAGGAAACCCGGATGATCGGCTGGGACGAGGCGCAGCGCACCGTGCTCGAAGCCTATCAGGACTTCGCGCCGGCCTTGGCCGACACGGCCCGGCTGTTCTTCGACAAGCCTTGGATTGATGCGCCGGTTCGCCCCGGCAAGGCGCCGGGGGCCTTTGCCCACCCGACCGTGCCGAGCGCCCATCCCTATGTGCTTCTGAACTACCAGGGTAAGCAGCGCGACGTGATGACCCTGGCCCATGAGCTCGGCCACGGCGTGCACCAGGTTCTTGCCGCCCGGCAGGGATTGCTGCTCTCGCAGACGCCCCTGACCCTCGCCGAAACCGCGAGCGTGTTCGGCGAGATGCTCACCTTTCGCAAGCTGCTCGCCCAGACGAAAGACCCGCACAAGCGCAAGGCGCTGCTGGCCTCCAAGGTCGAGGACATGTTGAACACGGTCGTCCGCCAGATCGCCTTCTACACCTTCGAGCGTAAGGTCCACACCGAGCGCCGCGAGGGCGAGCTGACGGCCGATCGCCTGGGCGAGATCTGGTTGGAGGTCCAGCGGGAAAGCTTAGGCGATGCCTTTACCTTCGGCCCGGGCTACGAGACGTTCTGGACCTATATTCCCCATTTTATCCACTCGCCCTTCTACGTCTACGCCTATGCCTTCGGCGATTGCCTGGTCAATTCGCTCTACGCCCTTTACGAGGAGGCGCATGAGGGCTTCGTTGAGAAATATCTTGCTATGCTCGAAGCGGGCGGATCGAAGCATCACACGGAGCTGCTGGCGCCGTTCGGGCTGAATGCGGCGGATCCCGCCTTCTGGAACAAGGGCCTGGCCATGATCGAGCGGTTGATCGACGAGCTCGAAGCCGTGGACGAGGGAACGCGGTGAGCGAGCGCCGGGACGAGGAAGCCAATCGTTTGACCGGGCGCGTCGCTCGTTACGCCCGGGTCGGCACCAATGTCGGCGCGGTGGCGGCGCGGTTGGCGAGCGCCCAGCTGCTGGGCCGCAGCCGTGACGATGCGAGCAATGCGCGCCTGTTCCGGGAAGCGCTTGGCAACCTCCGCGGTCCCCTCATGAAGCTGGCGCAGATGCTGTCGACCATTCCCGACGCTCTGCCCGCGGAATACGCGATCGAGCTGGCGCAGCTCCAGTCGAATGCCCCGCCCATGGGCTGGCCCTTCGTCCGCCGCCGCATGGCGGCCGAGCTAGGGCCCGATTGGCTTTCGCGCTTTGCAACCTTCGAGCGGGAGGCGGCGGCTGCCGCCTCGCTCGGTCAGGTGCACCGGGCCTCCACCAAGGAGGGCGAGCTCGTCGCCTGCAAGCTGCAATATCCCGAGATGCAGTCTGCCGTGGAGGCTGACCTCCAGCAGCTCAAATTCATCCTGGCGCTGCATCGGCGCATGGATCCGGCCATCGATACGACGGAGATTGGCGAGGAGATTGCCGCGCGGCTGCGCGAGGAGCTGGACTATCGGCGCGAGGCGAAGAACATCGCGCTCTATGCCGAGATGCTCGCGCCCTATCCGACCATCCGCGTGCCGAAGGTGCATGACACGCTCTCAACCCGCCGTCTGCTCACCATGACCTGGCTCGAGGGCAAGCCCATCCTCTATTTCACGCAGCATAGCCTTGCGGCCCGCAATCTGCTGGGGCGGCACCTGTTCGACGCGTGGTGGCAGCCGTTCTGCCACTACGGCGCCATCCACGGCGACCCGCATCTCGGCAACTACACGGCCGTGGTCGACGCAAAGGATCAGCCCCAGGGCCTCAACCTCCTGGATTATGGCTGCATCCGGCTCTTCCATCCGCGTTTTGTGGCCGGCGTGGTCGATCTCTATCACGGACTGATGGCCAATGATCGCGACCGCATCGTCCACGCCTATGAGACCTGGGGGTTCGTCGGCCTGTCCAACGAACTGATCGAGGCGCTCAATATCTGGGCCCGCTTCATCTATGGTCCGCTCATGGAGGACCGGGTGAGGCCGATCGCCGAAGGCGTGGCCCCCGGCCAGTATGGCCGCAGGGAAGCCTTCGCTGTGCACCGCACATTGAAGGAACGCGGCCCGGTCAAAGTGCCGCGGGAATTCGTGTTCATGGACCGCGCCGCCATCGGGCTGGGTTCGGTGCTGATCCACCTGCGCGCGGAACTCAATTTCCATCAGCTGTTCAAGGGCGCCATCGAGCGGTTCCGTCTTGAGGACGTTGCCAAGCGCCAGGCCGCCGCCTTCACCCGCGCGGGCATCGACGTTCCTGCAGCATGATTTTCTGTGCGGTGCACAAGCACTGTTGCCTTGGCCGAAACGATCGGCTATCGAACCCCGTTATCTGCTCGTAAACTGGGGGAAACAGCAACATGGCAGACGACACCGCCCCGCAGATCGACTTCAACGAACATGAGCGAACCTATGTGAATTTCCTCAGGGGGTCGGTCGCCGTCATTCTCGGCTCCCTCATCGTCCTGGTTGCCCTGGTGATGTTCGCCTTTGGGTCGGGGGCCTCGGCCACGGTCCTGGGCTTCCTCGGGCTGATCTTCGGGCTCGCCGCCGTGGTGCTTGATCTGCGCATGGGCAGCAACTGGACCCTTTCGCTGGTGGTCACTGCGATCTTCGTCTTCATCACCCTCATGTGGGTCGCCTGATGAAGCTGCTCGTCCTCGCGGATGGAGCGGCGGGCGCTGGCGAAACCCGTGTTGCGGCGGTACCGGACACCGTCAAGGCGCTCGTGAAGAAGGGACTTGACGTCGTCGTGGTCCGCGGCGCGGGCCAGGGCTCGTTTCTGTCTGACGACGCCTACCAGGCAGCCGGCGCCACCCTCGCCGACAGCGCTGCTGAAGCTGCGCGCGACGCCGATATCGTGCTGAGCGTCCGCCGCCCCCCAGCGGATGTGATCGCCGCCTTGAAGCCCGGTGCCGTGGTGATCGGCCAGCTCGACCCTTATGGCCCGCGTGAGCCGATCGAGCAGATCGCGGGGCAGAAGGCCGTCGCCTTCGCCATGGAACTGATGCCGCGCATAACGCGCGCCCAATCCATGGACGTCCTGTCTTCCCAGGCCAATCTTGCCGGCTACAAGGCCGTCATTGACGCGGCCGCCACCTTCGGCCGCGCCCTGCCGATGATGATGACCGCCGCGGGCACGGTGCCCGCCGCCCGCGCCTTCATCATGGGGGTGGGCGTGGCTGGCCTGCAGGCCATCGCGACGGCCCGGCGGCTTGGCGCGGTGGTGACCGCGACCGACGTCCGGCGTGCCGCTGCCGAGCAGGTGCAGAGCCTGGGCGCCAAGTTCATCATGGTCGATGCGGAGGGCGAAGACCTCGAGACCAAGGGCGGCTACGCCAAGGAGATGAGCGAGGACTACCAGCGGCGCCAGGCGGCGCTGGTGGCCGAGCACATCAAGGCGCAGGATATTGTCATCACCACCGCCCTCATTCCCGGCCGGCCCGCCCCCCGCTTGATTACTGCCGCCATGGTCGAGAGCATGAAGCCGGGCTCGGTGATCGTCGACCTCGCGGTCGAGCGCGGCGGCAATGTCGAGCTCTCGAAGCCCGGCGAGACTGTGGTGCACAACGGCGTCACCATCTTGGGCCATCTCAATCTCGCAGGTCGCTTGGCCGGCAATGCTTCGCCGCTCTATGCCAAGAACCTCACGAATTTCCTCGACGTCATAGTCAAGGACGGTGCGCTGGCGATCGACTGGGACGACGAGATCATTCAAGGGACGGCGCTCACCAAGGATGGGGAGATCATCCATCCCGCTTTGAAGGGCTGATACGGGGGAAACGCCCATGGAGAGTTTGACTGCGCAGCAGGCAGCCGATCAGGCGAGGGAAGCCGCCCAGCGGGCAATGGACGCAGCCGATCAGGCGCAGAGTTTTGCTGATGCCGCCCGGCTTGCGGCGGAAACCGGGGCCGACGCCTTGGGCGCTGCCACGGGCATTGATCCCTTCGTGTTCCGCCTGTCCATCTTCGTGCTCGCGATTTTCGTCGGCTATTACGTCGTGTGGAGCGTCACGCCGGCCCTGCACACGCCGCTCATGTCGGTCACCAACGCGATCTCGTCGGTGATCGTGGTCGGCGCCCTCATCGCGGTGGCGGGCGGGGCCGCGCATGCCATCGCAGAGGCGAGCCTCACCTCGAAGCTGCTCGGCTTCGGCGCGCTCATCCTCGCATCCGTGAATATCTTCGGCGGCTTCCTGGTCACCCAGCGCATGCTCGCCATGTACCGCCGCAAGAGCTGAGGGGCTGGCCAATGTCGGTGAACGTCGTCGCCACCCTGTATCTCGTGTCCGGGGTGCTGTTCATCCTCGCGCTGCGCGGTCTGTCACACCCTGAAACCTCGCGCCGAGGCAATCTGTTCGGCATGGTCGGCATGGCCATCGCCATTGTCACCACCCTGTTCTATACCCCGCCGACCACCGCCGGCACCTGGACCATGGTGATCGCGGGCATCGCCATCGGCGGTGCGATCGGCGCGATGATCGCCCGGCGCATCCCGATGACGGCCATGCCCCAACTCGTCGCCGGCTTTCACTCGCTGGTCGGCCTGGCCGCCGTGCTGGTTGCCGCCGCGGCCCTCTATGCGCCCGCCGCCTTCGGCATCGGCACGCATGATCACGTCCATGCCGCGAGCCTGGTGGAAATGTCCCTGGGCGTCGCCATCGGCGCCGTCACCTTCACCGGCTCGATCGTGGCCTTCACCAAGCTGCAGGGCCTCGTCTCCGGCGCACCCGTCGTTTTCTCGGGCCAGCATTTGCTGAACCTGCTGCTCGGCCTGCTGCTGGTCGCCTTGATCGTGTGGTTCGTGGCCTCCGGCAGCCATGCGGCGTTCTGGTTGCTCACCATCCTCGCCCTGGCGCTCGGCATCCTGATCATCATCCCCATCGGCGGGGCCGACATGCCGGTGGTGATCTCGATGCTGAACTCCTATTCGGGCTGGGCGGCGGCCGGCATCGGCTTCACCCTGGGCAACACGGCGCTCATCATCACCGGAGCCCTGGTCGGCTCCTCCGGTGCGATCCTGTCCTATATCATGTGCAAGGGCATGAATCGCTCCTTCTTTAACGTCATCCTCGGCGGCTTCGGCGGTGAGACAGCCGCTGGCGCCGCCGCCGGGGGCGGCGAGCAGCGCCCCGTCAAGCAGGGCTCGGCGGAGGATGCGGCCTTCCTGCTCAAGAACGCGTCCAAGGTCATCATCGTGCCGGGCTACGGCATGGCGGTTGCCCAGGCGCAGCACGCGCTGCGCGAGATGGCCGACAGCCTCAAGAAGGCCGGTGTCGAGGTCAAGTATGCCATCCACCCGGTGGCCGGTCGCATGCCCGGACACATGAACGTGCTGCTGGCCGAGGCCAATGTGCCCTATGACGAGGTGTTCGAGCTCGAGGACATCAATTCCGAGTTCGCCAATGCCGACGTGGCCTTCGTCATCGGCGCCAATGACGTGACCAACCCCGCCGCCAAGGAGGACAAGTCCTCCCCCATCTACGGCATGCCGGTCCTGGAGGTGTGGAAGGCCGGCACGGTCATGTTCCTCAAGCGGTCGCTGTCATCGGGCTATGCCGGCATCGACAACGACCTGTTCTATCGCGACAACACCATGATGCTGTTCGGCGACGCCAAGAAGATGGTGGAAGCGATCGTCAAAGCGATGTAGGGCCAGGCTGCCTCCGCGATCATAACCTTGGGTATCTGACGGCCGGGCATCTTCGCCCGGCCGTTTTGCTGTGGACCTCTGCAGGTGGAGCGAGGTCTCCGGTGATTTCTATTTTCAGTAGAGTTATAGGAGAATATACTACCTAAAAGAGCAAAACCCGACCAATCGGAAAAAAGGTCCAGCCGCCATGACCGCTGCACGGCCGATCATCAGACCAGAGCGAAGGAGGCCGGACGTCATGCGGCCGCGCGCGGTGGTCTGGCAGCCGAAAATCCGACTTGAGCCAGGAGAGTCGGCAGAACCGCCCGAGACCGGGCAAGCACTGCGGTCAGAACCTTTCGACACGGAGCTCGGACAGCCGGCGCGCGCCCAAGGGAAACTGCCGAATGTTATTCGATGGCTGCTGGCGCGAAATTGGACCGAGCCTCCGATTGGCATCCTGCTGCTGCACCTCCTCGCCCGCTATCGAAGCGACCTGCTGGTTCAGCGTTTTCCGCCGTCGAACCGCCTGAAGATTGGCTGGCGGCGATCCCGGATCAGGTGGAACGCGGAAGAGCCGGCGCCCGGCAGCGTGAGCCGGTTTCTGGGTCGCGCCCTCCAGGCAGGCGAGCCATTGGCCAATGAAGTGATCCTGGCCTTTCTGGTCGATGTTCCGCTTCCGAAGCTCTACCGCATCGAGCTTCGCTTCTGGGTGGGTGCGAATGAGGATCTCGATCGAGCGATGGGCTGCCTGCTGGATTTCGTCCGGCGGACCGAAATGGCGCTCCCGCATCTCGACCCCTCCGTATTTGCCTATGCGACCGATAGCGAGCAGGTGACCATCGTTCTCCGCTTCTGGACCAGCCATCCCGACTACCGGGCGGTGGTCTTGGCGGCCAAGCCGGCGGCGCAACGGTTCCTGGGCGGCCACGGCATCACCGTGCTCGAGCCGAGCCGCTCGCTTCATTCGGTTCGTGAATATCCGCCGGTGTGATCACGTGCTGATCCAAACAAGCCGCGCCCGCGGTACCTAATGAGGCATCCGGGCACACTCGTGCTAGGTGATTTTGGTGGAGTTCGGACCGGAAAAGTCAGCCCGTCAGCGGGCCTTGCCTTTGGCTGGCAGCAGGCCTTCGCGCTGGGCACGCTTGCGGGCCAGCTTGCGCGCGCGGCGCACCGCCTCTGCCTTCTCGCGAGCACGCTTCTCGGATGGCTTCTCGTAGTGATTCCGGAGCTTCATCTCACGGAAGACCCCTTCGCGCTGCATCTTCTTCTTGAGCGCTTTGAGAGCCTGTTCGACGTTGTTATCACGTACGAGAACTTGCACGAGTGCTGCCTTTGCTGATCCGGTGATTTGGCTGTTAGCTATGATGCGGCTCGAAGGTTGGCAATAGCAAAATGCTCTTGCAAGCCGCCTGCGCCGCTCAAGATCGCTATGATTAGCAAAACCAGCCGCGTCTGTCCATGCCCTCGATGGAAGTCCCGAACGGCAGATCTATTCCTCTGCCGGCTGATCGCGCCGCGGGCTGATCCGGTTCACATGGCCCATCTTGCGGCCGGGGCGGGCAGCTGTCTTGCCATAGAGGTGAACGGCCAGTTCAGCGCGCGCCGCAAGGCCGGCCCATTGCTCCACCTCCTGCCCGATCAGATTCGTCATCTCCACGTCGCTGTGGCGCTTGGTCGAGCCTAGCGGCCAGCCGGCCACCGCCCGCATATGCTGACCGAACTGCGAGACCACGCAGCCGTCCTGCGTCCAGTGCCCTGAATTGTGCACCCGCGGCGCGATCTCGTTGACCAGGAGATGCTCGCCTGCCGCGTCCCGCACCACAAACAGCTCCACCGCCAGCACGCCCACATAGTCGAGCGCGGCTGCGATGCGCGCGCCGATTCGCCGGGCTTCGGCAGCACTGGCCAGGCTCACCCCAGCCGGCACCGTCGATGTCTTGAGAATATGGTTCTCATGGCGGTTCTCGGTGATGTCATAGGCAGCGATCGTTCCATCGCCCCCGCGCGCCACCACCACCGAGCATTCCATCGCGAATGGCACCACCGCCTCCAGAATCGCATCCTGCGCGCCGATTGCCGTCCACGCGCCCGCCAGGTCATCGCCGGGACGGATGGTCACTTGGCCCTTGCCGTCATAGCCGAAGCGGCGCGTCTTCAAGATGGCGGGATAGCCAAGCGCATCAAGAGCATTGGCGAGGTCGGCCGCGCGATCGACAGGCAGGAAATGCGCCGTTTCGAAGCCCAGCTCGCTCACGAACCGTTTCTCGTGCAGCCGGTCCTGGGTGATGCGCAGCGCCTTTTCCCCTGGCAGCACCGGCACACGCGCCGCGAGAAAGGCCACCGTGCCGTGCGGCACGTTCTCGAACTCGTAGGTCACCCGATCCACATTCCGTACGAACTCGTCGAGCGCCACCTCGTCGTCATAAGCGGCACAGGTCGAGCGGTAGGCCACGTCGAACGCCGGGCTATCCGGATCCGGGCAATAAATGTGGCAGCGCAGCCCCAGCTCGGCGGCAGCCAGGGCCAGCATGCGGCCAAGCTGCCCACCGCCCAGAATCCCGATGGTACTGCCCGGTGGGAGGGGAGAAATCGTCACGCCTTCAGCTCTCGTCCTGCGGAAACTCGCCAACCGCCTCGCTTTGCGCCTGCCGCCACGCGTCCAGACGGCCTGCCAGCGCCGGATCGCCGAGCGCCAGCACGCTTGCGGCGAGCAAGGCGGCGTTGATCGCACCGGCGCGACCGATCGCCAGTGTGCCGACCGGAATGCCCGCAGGCATCTGCACGATCGACAGGAGACTGTCCTGCCCCTGCAATGCCTTTGATTCGATTGGCACTCCGAAAACCGGCAGGCTGGTCAAGGATGCGGTCATGCCGGGCAGGTGAGCCGCCCCGCCCGCCCCCGCAATGATCACCTTGAAGCCGCGGCCGCGCGCGCTTTTCGCGAACTGGTAAAGCCTCTCGGGTGTGCGGTGGGCCGAGATGATGCGGGCTTCGTGACCCACTCCGAGTGTACCGAGCAGATCGGCGGCGTGCTTCATGGTCGCCCAATCTGACTGGCTGCCCATGATGATCGCGACTTGCGGCTCGACGGCACCCATGCGGGTCTCCAGCGGATACGGGCGCAACGCCCGGAAAAGCCGCGGATTATAAGAACGATTGCTCTGCGTGCAACGGCGGAATTCTGCTGGCGCGAGATCGGCTCAGGCAATGATGTCCGGGATGAGCTGATCCTCCAGCCGGGTGATCTCGTCTTTGAGCATGAGCTTCTGCTTTTTCAAGCGGCGCAACCGGAGCTGATCCTGCGACAGACCCGATTCGAGGCTGGCGATCGCGGCGTCAAGGTCTCTGTGCTGTTCACGCAGGGCAGCAAGGCGCTGTTCGAGAGTATCTGGCAGGCCGTCCATAAGGATCCTCCCATGGCAGTCGGTCTCGTCGGCTTCCCTATCCGCCGCCGGCCCCGCACCGGGGGTCAGGATTAAGGACTATATAATGGATCGGCCCCGACTGGAATTCGACAAGCGGGCTCCAATATGTCAATCTGGTAACGCTAGGATCAAGGAACAGGAGACAGCACCGATGTCCCTTCGCAGCCATCTGGAGGAACTGGTGAACAAGCATCGTACCCTTGACAGCAAGATCCATGCTGCGGAAGCGTGCCCATCCATGGATGGCTTGAAAGTCCTTGAGCTCAAAAAAGAAAAGCTGCGATTGAAGGACGAGATCAGCCGAATTCAGGCGCAGCTTGCACAACCCCATTGAGTCACTTTTACGTGCTGGCAACGCCAAGACGGGCATAAGCCTCGCTTTCTGAGAGCGGGCGAAAAGATGCTGGCGCGCCCCGCGCCAGGCAGGTCTGCATCTACAGCGACTTTGCCCGTTCCCTGAGTTGGAACTTTTGTATCTTCCCCGTCGAGGTCTTGGGCAGCTCGCCGAACACGACGTGCCGCGGCGCCTTGTAATGCGCAAGGGCGCTGCGGCAGTAAGCGATAAGCTCCGCCTCGGTGGCCGATGCCCCGGGCTTGAGTTCGATGAAAGCACAGGGGGTCTCGCCCCATTTTTCGTCCGGCCGGGCCACCACTGCTGCCGCCTGGACTGCCGGATGCTTGTACAGAACATCCTCCACCTCGATCGAGGAGATGTTCTCTCCGCCCGAGATGATGATGTCCTTTGAGCGGTCCTTGAGCTGGATATATCCGTCCGGGTGCAGCACCCCGAGGTCGCCGGAGTGGAACCAGCCACCCGCGAAGGCGTCCTGGGTGGCTTGGGCGTTCTTGAGATAGCCCTTCATCACGATGTTGCCGCGGAACATCACCTCGCCCATGGTGTGGCCATCGGCCGGCACGGGGGTCATGGTCTCAGGATCCATCACAGTGAGATCATCCAGCGCGAGGTAGCGCACCCCCTGGCGCGCTTTCATCTGCGCCTGCACCCTCGCATCCAGGGCATCCCACTGGCCTTTCCACTCATTCACCACGGCCGGTCCGTAGGTCTCGGTCAGGCCGTAGACATGGGTCACCTCGAAGCCGGCATCTGCCATGGCCCGCAGCACCGCTTCCGGCGGGGGCGCCGCCGCGGTGATGAAGCTCACCTTGTGCGGAATGGCCCGCTTCTCCTCGGGCGAGGCATTGAGCAGGAGCGACATCACGATGGGCGCGCCGCAGAGATGGGTGACCCCATGCTGGGTGATCGCCTCATACATGGCCGCCGCGCGCACCGCCCTCAGGCAGACATGGGTGCCCGCTACCACCGACACCGACCACGGAAAGCACCAGCCGTTGCAGTGGAACATCGGCAGCGTCCACAGATAGACGGCGTGTTTCGGCATGGAGGCGGCGATGACGTTGCTGTAGCCCATCAGGTAGGCGCCGCGATGGTGATAGACCACGCCCTTCGGATTGCCCGTGGTGCCCGAGGTGTAGTTGAGGGAGATGGCCTCCCATTCGTCTGCCGGCGGCGACCAGCTGAACGCCGGATCGCCGCTCTCGAGCAGCGCTTCGTAGTCGAGAGTGCCGAGCCGCGGCCCGGCCTGGGGAAAGGCCGGGTCGTCATAGTCGACGATGAGCGGCTTCACCTTCGCTTGGCGCAGCGCCTGGCCGACGACGCCGGAATATTCCCGATCGGTGATCAGCACCTTTGTCTCGGCGTGGTCGAGCATGAAGGCGATGTTGGCCGCATCCAACCTTGTATTGATGGAATGCAGCACGGCACCGGTCATCGGCACACCATAATGCGCCTCCAGCATGGCCGGCACATTGGGCAGCATCACCGACACCGTATCGCCTTTGCCGATGCCTTTGGCGACCAAGGCCGAAGCGAGGCGACGCGCGCGGGCATAGAATGCGGCATAGCTGATCTGCAGCGGACCATGGATGATGGCCGTATGGTCCGGGAATGCCAGCGCAGCACGCGCAAGAAAGCCGATGGGCGTCAGCGGCTGGTAATTGGCGGGCGTCCGGTCGAGATCGGTCTCGTAGGCATTTCGGGCCATGGATGGCGGTTCCTGGCAATCGGCACGATTTGACCGGACAATAGCCAGAACCGGACCGCCTCAGCAATCCGCCAAAACGAATCGAGATTGGACTTCTAGCCGTTGGTCGCCCGCGCTTCGCTTACGCCGGCACGGGCGGCGGCGCCCGCCAGCACCTCCCGCTTCCACTCGATGAGCTGAACGGCGAGGTAAAGAATGATCAAGCCGCCGCCCACGATCATCACGTCTGCTGTGAAGCCCCCGCCACTCTCGCTCCGCAGAACTTGACCGACCATGCTGAGCACCGACCCGATGCAGAACACGGCAAGCGAGTTCCGCCCGAACATCACGAGAATATTGTCGCGGGTGAGCACGCGCATGTGCTGATGCAAGCTGGTATGAATGAACACATAGGCCAGCGCCAGCACATGCAGCAGCCGCGGCAGGTGCAGATCGTTCTTGTTGAACTGCCAGAGCATGCTCGGCAGCGGCAAGGCGTCAGGCTTTGGCCACAGGCCGAACCGCACGATGGCCAGGCACAGCACTAGGTAAGCCAGCGCGCCATAATAGAGGCAGGGCCGGAACGGCAGCCTCACGCCCGACCAGGCCAGCGCGCCCAGGCAGTAGCCGATCACGAACAGGAACTGCCAGGCCATCGGATTGAAGAACCAGAAGCCGCGGTCGGGGTAGGTGCCAAACCGCCAGCCATGCACTTGCGCCGCCACATAGAGCAGTGCCGAAAGGCCGAGCGCCGCCATCAGGTTGAAGCGCGTGGTCAAGACCACGAGGGGCAGCCCCAGCATGAACAGGATGTACATCGGCAGGATGTTGAGATAGGCGGGCTGGAATCCCAGAGCCGCGAGCCCGAACATGCCCAGCTCGGGCGAGTCGAAGAACGATTTCAGCCCGTGGACCTCCAGCCAGCCTGGATCCTGGAACACATAGGCGCTGCCGACCAGCACGCCCACGCACACAACGCAGGTCAGAATGTGAGCCGCGTAGAGCTTCCAGGCCCGCGCGAACGTCTTGAAGACGATGTGGGGGAACACCGGGACCGGCTTGTTCGGATGATAGGCGACGGCGGCGGAGATGCCTGCAAGCAGCACGAACAGTTCCGCCGCATCCGACACGCCGAAGTTGCGGGAGGTGAACGCTTCGAAGAAATTGCCGGGAATGTGGTTTATGAAGATCATCACCAGCGCGACGCCGCGCCAGAAGTCGATGCGATAATCTCGAAGGCTGCCAAGCGGTGCGGAAGCACCGAAGCTATTCATGCCAGATCCGTTCATCCCAACCGTCTGATCGCAAATGCCGGGCGGAAGGGTGCGTTCCGCCGCTTGAAAATGTGAGCGTGATTTGCGGCACATGTGCCAAAACGGTCTAACTAGGCCGCTGCCACAATGAACCGTGAATGAATGGTACGTTCAGAAAGTTCGCCTCGCCGTAGCATCTCACGAGCGGTGCAATTCTGTGGGCGAGGGCTTTGCCCGGATGACGATCGGGAATAAGATCGCAGGCTGTCTTAGATGGAGCAAAACCAAGTCTAGCAAGACGCCGCGGCCGACGGTTGGGAGGATCTCGAGGGCGATGAGTCGCTATTACGACGTTTATGCGAGCTGGCAACGCGATCCCATGGGTTTTTGGGCCGATGCTGCAAACGACATCGACTGGTTCACGCCATGGGACAAGGTGTTCGAAAAGGTGGACGGCCTCGACCGATGGTTTGTCGGCGCTGAATGCAACACCTGCTACAACGCGGTCGATCGCCATGCCGACAGCGGGCGAGGCGACCAGCAGGCCCTCATCTATGACAGCCCGGTCACCAGCCAGGTGAAGCGCTTCACATATCGCGCGCTCCGCGATGAAATTGCATCACTGGCGGCGGCATTACAGGATTTCGGCGTGGTCAAGGGCGACCGGGTCATCATCTATATGCCCATGGTGCCCGAAGCGGTCTTCGCCATGCTTGCCTGCGCGCGCATCGGCGCCATCCACTCTGTGGTTTTCGGCGGCTTCGCCTCCCATGAGCTCGCAACGCGCATCGACGATGCCAAGCCGAAGCTTATCCTCTCCGCCACCTGCGGCCTCGAAGGCAGCCGCATTGTCGAATACATGCCGCTGCTGAGGAAGGCCATGGAGCTCGCGGCAACCAAACCGAGCGCTTGTCTGATCCTTCAACGGGCAATGCACCAGGTGCCGCTCGAGGACGGCGAGCACGATTGGGCCGAGGCGGTCGCCCGCGCCAAGAGCGAGGGCCGCAACCCGCCTTGCGTGCCGGTCAAGGCGACCGATCCCCTCTACATACTTTACACCTCCGGCACCACCGGCCAGCCCAAGGGCGTGGTGCGCGACAATGGCGGCCATATGGTCGCCCTCAAATGGAGCATGCCGAACATCTATGGCATAGAGCCGGGCGAGGTGTTCTGGGCGGCATCTGATGTCGGCTGGGTCGTGGGGCACTCCTATATCGTCTATGCCCCGCTGCTGCATGGCGCCACCAGTATCCTCTATGAGGGCAAGCCGGTCGGCACGCCCGATGCCGGGGCCTATTGGCGCGTCATCTCCCAGCATGGGGTCAAGGCGATGTTCACGGCGCCGACCGCCTTTCGCGCCATCAAGAAGGAAGACCCCGACGGTGTCTTCATCCGCCGTCATGACCTCAGCGGCTTCCGGACCCTGTTCCTGGCCGGCGAACGCGCCGATCCCGACACGGTGAAGTGGGCTGAGGACAAGCTTCGGGTGCCCGTGGTCGACCATTGGTGGCAGACGGAGACCGGCTGGTCGATTGCCGCCAATCCGGTGGGACTCGGCATGCTGCCGGTGAAATATGGCTCTCCCTCTGTGCCGATGCCAGGCTACCACATCGATATCCTCGATGAAGCTGGCCATGCCCTGCCCCCGGGCCAGCTGGGTGCCGTTTGCATCAAGCTGCCATTGCCGCCGGGCAGCCTGCCCACCCTCTGGAACAACGACGCGCGTTTCCGGCAGAGCTATCTCGATGCATTCCCCGGCTACTACCAGACGGCCGATGCCGGCTATCTCGACGAGGACGGCTACGTCTACATCATGGCCCGCACTGACGACATCATCAATTGCGCCGGCCACCGCCTGTCCACCGGCGCTATGGAGGAAGTCATAGCCGGGCATCCGGACGTGGCGGAATGCGCGGTGATCGGGGTGGCGGATCCGCTTAAGGGGCAGGTGCCGCTCGGCTTCCTGGTGCTCAAGGCGGGTGTCGAGCGGCCAGTGGCCGACATAGAACGCGAGGTCGTGCAGCGGATCCGCGAACAGATCGGGCCGGTTGCGTCCTTCCGCACCGCCATCATCGTTGATCGCCTGCCGAAGACGCGGTCGGGTAAGATCCTGCGCGCCACCATGCGCCAGATCGCCGACGGCGAGAGCTGGAAAATGCCGGCCACCATCGATGACCCAAAAATCCTCGAGGAGATCGGCGTGGCGCTGAAGGGCCGAGGCTTGGCGGCCTGAGCATGGCCGAACGAAGACACGAACACCAGGGAACCTGACCGATGGCGCTGAGCGGCAAGGTGGCGATCATAACCGGCGGTGCCCGGGGCACCGGCTTTGCCTGCGTCGAGCGCTTCCTCGCCGAGGGTGCCGAGGTCGTGCTGGCTGACGTGGATGAGGACGCAGCCGAAGCCGCTCTGCGCGAAGTCAGGGAAGCGGGCCGCAATGCCCTCTTCGTGGAATGCGACGTGGGCGATCGGCTGGACGTGCAGAACCTCGTCAGGGCCACGGTCGAAGCCTATGGGGCGGTCGATATTCTCGTCAACAACGCCGAGGTGACGAGCGCTGTCGATGATTTCCTGCAGCTGAAGGAGGACGAGTTCGAGCGCGTGCTGCGGACCAATCTGAAGGGTGCCTTCCTGGTGAACCAGGTTGTCGCGCGCGAGATGATTGCGCAGGTTGAGGCCGGGCGGGCGCCGGGCAGCATCATCAACATGTCTGCCGCCGAGATCATGTCGTCCCTGTCGCAGCACCTCGCTTATTCCGTGTCGAAGGCGGGCCTGACCCAGCTCACCGAAACCACTGCCCTGGCGCTTGCGCCTCATGGGATTCGGGTGAACGCCATCGGATCCGGCAGCTTTTCGGCCGGTCCATTGCGGGCCGGCGTCAAAGGGCGGTCGGCCTATGAGCGCCTTCTCGCCCGCGTGCCGCTGGCGCGCCTTGGCGAGCCGCACGAAATTGCGGCCATTGCAGCTTTTCTGGCCTCCGACGATGCAAGCTGCATTACCGGCCAGACCATTTGCGCCGATGGCGCCAGCATCGCCCTTCAGGCAGCCCTTGAGGCGACTTCGCTGGGCCCGGGCCAGTAGCCGCGACTTAAGACTCGTCCTCGTCGTCCTGCTTGGCGCTCTTGAGGCCCGCGAGCCGCGCGAACACCTTCTGCTCGTCGATCTCCTGCTCCTCCTCCGGCTCCGCCTGCCCGCCGAAACGCGTGCCCGCGAAGAGCGCCGAGGCGTCCACCTCCCCGCCCTGGGTCTCTTCTGCCGGCCGCAATGTCGCGCCCCGTTCCTCTTCCGCAGGCACGGGATGCTCGCGCCGCGCCCGGTCGGCTGCCTTGCGCACGGCCGCATCCAGCTCGCTCTGCGCGC
This sequence comes from Rhodoligotrophos defluvii, assembly GCF_005281615.1. NCBI lineage: Bacteria > Pseudomonadati > Pseudomonadota > Alphaproteobacteria > Hyphomicrobiales > Rhodoligotrophaceae > Rhodoligotrophos > Rhodoligotrophos defluvii. The sequence continues at coordinate 753,719 of NZ_SZZM01000001.1, forward strand.
ACAGGCCCAGCGTCACCGGATCCTTCGGCGTCAGGTTGGCTGAGTTCCAATGCGTACGGCTGCGGATCGACTCGATGGTGGGCTTGGTCGTGCCCACGAGCTTGATGATCTGGCTGTCGGAAAGCTCGGGATGGTAGCGCAGCAGCCACGCGATCGCATCCGGGCGGTCCTGGCGGCGTGAAACCGGCGTGTAGCGCGGACCTTTGCGGCGCTTCACCTCCGGCACGTCGACCTTCGATTCCGACATGCGCAGCCGGTGGTTGGGGTCGCGCTGTGCGCGCTCGATCTCCTCGCGCGAAAGCTGGCCGGAAACGATCGGGTCCATGCCCTTGATGCCCGCTGCGACATCGCCATCGGCGATCCCCTTCACCTCCAGCACGTGCAGGTTACAGAACTGCGCGATTTGCTCGAAGGTAAGCGAAGTGTTCTCGACCAGCCACACGGCGGTCGCCTTCGGCATGAGCAGCGTTTTCGACATAGGCGCACTCCTTCAGAACCATGGGTTCTGATCCGCTAGGACGTCAATTTAAGGATATTTCGGACTTATATAGGCCGATCGCCGGTGGTTGCAAAGAGCTTCTGGAAGCCCTCGGCCGCCCTCAGGTCGTAAGAATGATTTTACCGATATGAGCGCCCTGCTCCATCCGTTGATGAGCATGCGCCGCCTCCTCCAGGGGGAAGGTCGAATCGATCACCGGCTTGATCACCCCGGATGCGAACAAGGGCCAGACATGCGCCTCGAGCTCTCGGGCAATCGCTGCCTTCTCCTCCACGCTGCGCGGCCGCAGGGTCGAGCCGGTGACGACGAGCCGTTTCTGCATCACCGGCATGAAGTTGACCTTTGCGGAAGGTCCGCCGAGAAAGGCGATCATGACGATGCGGCCGTCTACGGCGGCTGCGCCGATATTGCGCGCGATATAGTCACCGCCCACCATGTCGAGGATGACGTCGACACCGCGCCCGTCGGTGGCGTTTTTGACAATCTCGACGAAGTCCTCCTCCCGATAGTTGATGGCGCGGTCGGCGCCGAGCTCTTCGCAGGCGCGGCACTTCTGCGCTGTTCCTGCAGTGGCGAAGACCCGCGCTCCGAAGGCGCGGCCGAGCATGATGGCGGTTGTACCGATGCCACTCGAGCCGCCATGGACGAGCAGCGTCTCGCCCGCTTTCAAGCCGCCGCGCTGGAACACATTGGTCCAGACCGTGAAGAAGGTCTCAGGCAAGCCAGCCGCCTCCAGGGGTGTGAGACCTGCGGGAACCGGCAGGCAATTGGCCTCTGCCGCCACGCAGTATTCCGCATAGCCGCCGCCGGCGACCAGCGCACAGACACTGTCGCCCTCCTGAAAGCGCGTCGTGCCGGGACCGCATCGCACCACCCGACCAGCCACTTCCAGGCCTGGGGTGGCCGGCGCGCCCGGCGGCGGCGGGTAATGCCCTTGCCGCTGCAGGACGTCCGGCCGGTTCACGCCGGCCGCGATCACCCTGATCAGCAGCTCGCGCTCACCCGCGGATGGTACGGTGAGGCGGTGCGGCTTCAGCACCTCTGGGCCGCCGGGTCGTGAAATCTCGATCGCGGTCATCTCATTGGGCAGGTCGGCCATGGGCAGAGAACCATCTCGCATGAGGGGGCTTTTCTCCTGGTCATCTAGACAATGCCGCCAAAAAGTCGATTGAATTTTGGCTGCCGTCCGACACCGGCGACGAAAGAAAGGAGCATGTCATGGCGATTGAGGACGAAGAGGTCAGGCGCAAGTCAGCCGAGATTCGCATCGGCGATGCCCTTGACGCGCTTTCGGTCGAGGATCTCACGGCGCGAATCACCATCCTCGAGACCGAGATTTCGCGCATTAGGAACGAGCTCCGGGCCCGGCAGGGCACGCGCGCAGCCGCCGAGCAACTTTTCCGAAAATAGTTGCATTTTTGCTCACCCGGGCAATAGACGCGTTTTGTCAATCAGTTATCCCTCCGCACAATGGCGCGGGAACTCGCTCGGAAAAACGTTTTCACTTTTTTGAACGTCGTTAACCATTGAGTAACGAGTCCTGGTGTATTTTGGTTAACGTAATCCAGTGACCTGGATTTGAGTGGCTCCTGTCCACTCTGTTTGACGCCTCCCTGTTAGACCTTGGAGCCGCCGCTTGCGCGCGGCTCCATTTTTTGTGCATAAAGGGTCCCTGGTCCGTCCTGGGCTGTCGACACAGCTTTGGCGCGGGCCGAGAATATTTCGGGGCGTCATACTTCCGCCAAAGCGATGTCCAACGAGCAAATTGCTTGCGGGCGCTTGAGCGCGAGTGGAATGCCGGCCCGGCTATTTGTGGTTAAGATTGCATAACGCCTTGAATGGCACGGCCAATGCAAGGCGAACACTCGGGGCGGCTGAGTCAGTTCAACAGGATGGTAATGAGATCGGTAGCGGCTGAAAGCGCAACAAGCGGCACTATGATCGATTTTGGCAGTCGTTTCGCGACCTCGGCTCTGTTCACGCAGATTTTCGCGGAGGGGATGAGCCTGGTCGAGGAGGCAGCCGATTATCTGGACGGCGAGGGTCGCGCTGCGCTGCGTGATCTCGATCGGGGCGCATCGCTCACCTATGCAAGCGAGAGCATGAGGCTTACCACCCGGCTGATGCAGCTGGCGTCCTGGCTGCTGCTCCAGCGCGCCGTCAAGGAGGGCGAGCTCACCCAGGAAGACGCGCGCCGCGAAAAACAACGCATCAATCTCAAGGATATCGGTTCGACCACCGACGAGGAATGCCTCGCCGCGCTGCCCGCCGGCCTGCAGAGCCTGATCCAGCGGAGCCTGCATCTCCACCGGCGCGTGCTCAAGCTCGATCGTATGATCTATGATCGCCGGACGCAGCCGAGGCCGCAGGCGAGCCCGGTCTACGAGCAGATGATGATGCTGCAGCGCGCCTTCGCCGGGAAGTAATCCGCCGCTCGCGGTCTGCACGCTCCAACAAGAAAGCCCGGCAAACGCCGGGCTTTCTGCATTCGTCCTGGTTGCTTGCGCTTACTTGCCCAGGAAGCTGTATTTCTGCTTGAAGCGGCTGACGCGGCCGCCGCGGTCGACGATGTGGGTCGAGCCGCCGGTCCAGGCCGGATGGGTCTTGGGGTCGATGTCGAGCTGCATCGTCTGCCCCTCCTTGCCCCACGTCGATCGGGTCTCGAAGGTGGTACCGTCGGTCATGACCACCGTGATCTTGTGATATTCGGGATGAATGCCTTGCTTCATGACGCGCTCGCAGATCCGGGTTGTGGAGGAGAATATGCCCGCGCAGAAGCGAGCCGTACTGTTGGCCGGTCTATAGCGGAGCGGTGCTGCGGGCGCAACACTCAAATCCTTGAGCTGCCGCCGAGTTCCCGCGGAACGGGCGAGGCTCCGCACCTGATCGGTGTGGCGGATGGCGCCCTCGCCTTCCCCGGCCAATTCCGTTACAGCGAGAGAAAGCCTCAAGTCAGCGAGAAGACGGTTGAGCGACGAGAAGACGACCGGCAAGCCATCGCGGCATAGTCTCAAGCCGCTGCTGCGGCTCTTGCCCTTCGCCCTGCGGTATCGCTGGCGCCTCGCCGCGGCCTTGCTCGCGCTGATCATGGCAGCCGCAGCCACCCTCGCCATTCCGCTGGCCGTGCGGCGCATGATCGATTTCGGCTTCACTCAGGCCAACGCCACGCTGATCCATCAGTATTTCGCCACACTGTTGGGGGTCGCCCTCCTCCTCGCCCTGGCCAGCGCCGCGCGCTACTATTTCGTCATCTGGCTCGGCGAGCGCGTGGTCACCGACGTGCGGGTCGCCGTCTTCGACCATCTGCTGCGGCTCGATGTGGGATTTTTCGAGACCGCCCGCACCGGTGAGGTCATGTCGCGCCTCACCGCCGATACCACCCAGATCAAGGCCGCCTTCGGGGCCAGCGCCTCGATCGCCTTGCGCAATGCGCTCCTGTTGATCGGCGCAGTCGCCATGATGGTCGTGACGAGCCCCAAGCTCAGCGGTCTCGTGGTCGCCGCCATCCCGGTGATCGTAGTGCCGCTGGTGCTCTTCGGCCGCTGGGTCCGGCGCCTGTCCCGTTCGGCCCAGGATACGCTTGCGCAATCCGCGGCCTTTGCCAGCGAGCGGCTCAGCGCCATCCGCCTCGTCCAGGCCTTCACCGAGGAAGCAAGGGCGGCCCTCATCTTCACGCGGGCAAGCGAGGATGCCTTCGCCGCCGCCAAGGCCAGCACCAAGGCGCGGGCGGTGCTCACCGGCTGCATCATTGCCCTCACCTTCGGCTCGATCGTGGCCATCCTATGGTATGGCGCCCAATCGGTGCTGGCCGGCGAGATGACCGGCGGCACATTGGGGCAGTTCGTGCTCTATGCCGCCTTTGCCGCCGGCGCCTTGGGCGAGCTCTCGCAGGTCTGGGGCGAAGTGCAGCAGGCAGCGGGGGCGGCCGAGCGCCTATCGGAGCTGCTCGACACCAAGCCGGCCATAGCGGCGCCGGCGCCCAAGCGCCTGCCTACCCCGCCGCGCGGCGAGATCGCCTTCGAGGCCGTGAGCTTCGCCTATGCCGGGCGCGGGCCGGAGAAGGCCCTGAACGGATTCTCCCTGCGGGTGCGTCCGGGCGAAAAGCTGGCAATCGTCGGCCCCTCGGGTTCGGGGAAAAGCACCATCTTCAACCTGCTCCTGCGCTATTTCGACCCCCAGACGGGCTCCGTGCGGTTGGATGGGGTGAACATCGCCGAGGCCGACCCGCGCGATGTGCGCGCCCGCATGGCTCTGGTACCGCAGGACCCTGTGATCTTCTCAACCACTATCGCGGAGAACATCCGCTACGGACGGCCCGACGCGAGTAATACCGAAGTGATCGCCGCGGCACGTGCAGCCTCGGCCGCCGCATTTATTGCTGCCCTGCCGCAAGGCCTTGACACCGAGGTCGGCGAGCGCGGCATAACCCTTTCGGGCGGCCAACGGCAGCGCATCGCCATTGCACGAGCCATTCTGCGGGATGCGCCGGTGCTGCTCTTGGACGAAGCCACCAGCGCCCTCGACGCGGAAAGCGAACAGCTGGTGCAGGAAGCGCTGGACCGGCTTATGACGGGCCGCACCACTCTGGTCATAGCCCATCGGCTCGCCACGGTGCGCAACGCTGACCGCATCATCGTGCTCGATCAGGGGCAGATCGTCGCGGAAGGGTGCCATGACGATCTGGTCCAGGCCGGCGGGCTTTACGCGCGCCTGGCCAGCCTTCAATTCATGGACGGGCCGGAAGCCGCGACGGTGCCGGCCGCCACGCACGAGACGGTCAGCGCTCGGTCAGCTTGAGCTCGATACGCCGGTTCAGCCGCTTTTCCGCTTCGCTGGTACCTGTCGCGATCGGCTGATACTCGCCGAACCCCGCTGCCACCAAATGCTCGGGATTCACCCCCTGCCCGATGAGATACTTCACCACCGCGATGGCGCGGGCCGCAGAAAGTTCCCAGTTCGAAGGGTAAAGCGGCGTGGCGATCGGGTCCACGTCCGTGTGTCCGTCAACGCGCAGCACCCAAGGGATGTCATCGGGAATTTCGCGCTCCAGTTCCTTGATCGCGCCGGCCAGCTTGTCGAGTTCGGCCCGGCCGGTCTCCTGGAACACCGCCTGGCCCTTCGGGAACAGCACCTCCGCCTGGAACACGAAGCGGTCGCCCACCACCTGTACGTCGGCACGCTGGCTCAAGATCTCCCGCAAGCGGCCGAAGAATTCCGAGCGATAGCGGGCAAGCTCCTGCACCCGCTGAGCCAGCGCGATGTTGAGCCGCTTGCCCAAATCGGTGATCTGCGCCTTGGATGCCTGATCACGCTCCTCCGCCGCCTCCAAAGCCTCGTTCAGTGCGGCGATCTGCCGCCTCAATGCGGCGATCTGCTGGTTCAGCAGCTCAACCCGCGCCAGCGCCTCCGACGAGATCTGCCGTTGCGAATCGAGCTCCCCCTGCAAGGTCGCCATGGCCGAGCCCGCGGCCGAGCCCGCCTGCTGCTGGTCGCTAAGCTGCGCCTTGAGCTGGTCGCGCTCGGACGACAGGCTCTGCAGGTCGTTCAGCAGCGTCGCCAGCCGTGTCTCCATCTCGGCTGATGACGACTTCTCCAGCGCCAGCATCTCCGTCAAGGAAGCGATTTCATTGCGCAGACGCTGCAGCACGGTGTCCTGCCCGCTCACTTCTCGCGCCAGCAGATACTGGGCGACGGTGAAGACGCTCACCAGGAACACGAACACCATCAGCAGCGTCGCCGTGGCATCGACGAAACCGGGCCACTGCAAATTGGTATCGCGCAGACCGCGACCGCGGCGCAACAGAGCCATGGGTCAGATCCTCGCTTGGGTTACAAATCTTCGGCCTTCGCCGGGCTGCCCGCCCGCCGCGCCGGCCGCTCGGACGCAAGGCGCTCGGGCTGGTAGCGCATGCGCATGAGAATGTCCTTGATCTCCGCCTGCGTATCCGCCTGCGACTGCGCCCAGTTGCGCACAACCTTCTGCTCCTCGCGCATCTGGCTCACCAGGCTCTGCACGGCGCTCGCAAGCCTTGCTATGGCCTCGTCATCGTGTGCAGCAGGCTGCACCGCGCCGCCATCGGGCTCGCTCAGCGCGTCCTCCAGCGTCTTGTTGATGCGATTGAGGCTGTTCTGCACTTCGCGCAGGTCGAGGTGCAGATAATGCGGCACCACATACTGCCCGCTCGTGCCTTCGCCCGCGTGGATGTCGGTCAGTGTGGACAGCCACTCCTCGAGGTCGTTGTAGAACCGGTTCTGGGCTTGGCCGGCCTGCAGGTCGAGGAAGCCCAGGATCAGCGACCCGGCGAGGCCGAAGAGCGAGGAGGCGAAGGCCGTGCCCATGCCCGCAAGCGGGGCCTCCAGCCCATTCTTCAACTGCTCGAAGATGGTGGCGGCCTCGGTGCTCGTCACCTCGAGCGAGCGGATCGTGGCCCCGACCGACGCCACCGTCTGCGACAGCCCCCAGAAGGTGCCGAGCAGGCCCAGGAAAACCAGCAGCCCGATCAGGTAGCGCGAGATCTCTCTGGACTCGTCCAACCGCGAGGCGATGGAATCGAGCACCGCGCGCATGACCCCCGGGGAGAGCACGGTTTCTCCCTGCCGGTTGCGCAGGAGCGTGGCCATAGGCGCAAGCAGCACCGGCGTGTGCGGGATTTCGAGACCCGGGTCCGAGACCCGGAAGCTGTTCACCCAGGACACCTCGGGAAACAGCCGCCACACCAGGCGGAACGCATAGACGATGCCCACCAGCAAAGTGCCGATGATCACGCCGTTCAAGCCAGGATTGACCATGAACGCGGTGCGGATCTGCGGGAACAGGATCGCCGCGGCAAAGGCGATCAGGATGGTGAAGACGGTCATGCGGATCAGATAGATCCGCGGGCGCGTCAGGGCGAACAGATCGTAGTCCTCGGCCAGACTCTTGCTCAAGATCCCTTCCCCCAAGCCGCTGTGCAGTGAAGTAGACGCAAAGCACAAATCCGATATTCAAATCGACAATAGACAGGGGCGCCGCAGCACGCTGTACGGTCATTGCCGCTTGATGGCCTTACGGACGCAAGCAACCGGGCCGCGTCCGCAACCTTATTTAATCATATATCGTGATTGCGGGCCGATTTCATCAATGGCGCGCTGAGTAACTTCACGTTGTGGTGGGTTTATGGCGGCCCGACCGGCAACGAGTAGCCCAGTGCGCACTGCCGCTTATCCCCGGCCGGCAGCCTTCAGCTCCTTGCCGAGCTCGGCATAAATCCGTTCATTGGCGGCCAGGATATTGCCGGTCGCGAGCACATCTGCACGACCGTCTATGTCGCCAACCGTGCCGCCGGCTTCACGCACGATCAGCAGCCCTGCGGCAATGTCCCACGCTTTGAGACCTCGCTCCCAGTATCCGTCATAGCGGCCTGCTGCCACATAGGCGAGGTCGAGAGCCGCCGCACCCAGCCGCCGGATGCCGGCCGCCTTGGCCTGGACCCGCGCCAGTTCTTCGCGAAACAGCCCGTGGTCCCCGCGCCCGTTGTGTGGAATACCGCAAGCGACGACAGCCTGCGCGAGCTCCCGCCGGGCCGCCACCCGCAGGCGCCGGTCGTTCAGGAACGCGCCGCGGCCGCGCTCGGCAGTGAACATCTCGTCCGAAATCGGGTTGTAGATCAGGCCGGCCACGATCGTATCGTCGCGCTGCAGGCCGACCGAGATGGCGAAATGCGGAATGCCATGGAGGAAGTTGGTCGTGCCGTCCAGCGGGTCGATGATCCAGCGGTGATTGGGGTCCGTACCCTTGATCTCCCCCCGCTCTTCCAGCAGGAAGCCGTAACCGGGGCGCGCCCTGGCAAGCTCCTCGCGCAGCGTATCTTCCGCCTGGCGGTCCGCATTGGACACGAAGTCGGCCGGCCCCTTCAACGAAACCTGCAGGTTCTCGACCTCGCCGAAATCGCGCTGAAGCCTGCGCGCAGCTTTCCGCGCAGCCTGCACCATTACATTGAGCAATGCCGAACGCATCGATTGTCCTGTCCCCACAGACTGCCGTTGCGGCACAGCAGCGGTTAAGCGGGGCGCGGCCCCGGGAGAGCCCTCGCCCGCATCAATATGGCGCCCGCCTCGCGCGGACGCGTTAGCAGCGATGAACCACGCCCGGCCGTTCAGTCCGCCCGGCGTACATAGGCGACCTCATTGGTGTCGACAACCACGCGCTCGCCGGAGGTGATGAAGGGCGGCACCATGATGCGCAACCCGTTTTCCAGCACCGCGGGCTTGTAGGACGAAGAGGCGGTCTGGCCCTTCACCACCGCGTCCGCCTCCACGATCTGCAGCGTCACCTGGTCCGGCAGGGTGATGCCGATCGGCTTGCCTTCGTGGCTCTCCACGGTCACCTTCATGCCGTCCTGCAGGAAGGCGGCGCGCTCGCCGACGAAATCCACAGGCAGCTCGATCTGCTCGTAGGTCTCCTGGTCCATGAACACCAGCATGTCGCCATTGGGATAGAGGAACTGGTAGTCCTTCTGCTCCAGCCGCACCCGCTCCACGGTTTCCGACGAGCGGAAGCGCTCGTTCAGCTTGCGGTTGTCGATGAGGTTCTTGAGCTCGACCTGGGCATAGGCCCCGCCCTTGCCCGGCTTCACATGCTGAATCTTCACCGCCACCCACAGGCTACCATCGTGCTGGATCACATTGCCCGGGCGGATCTCGTTGCCATTGATTTTCATCGCTTCACCGTTGGTCTCTGCCGCGCGGCTGACTACCGCGCGCGGCGGTCCTGGGACTGTCGGCGCGATACCTAGCAACTCTGTCGCGTCGTTGCACCAAAAACCATGTGGCCCACCTCATCGCCCTTGCAACCACCGGGTTAGGGGCGTGTTGACTCGGGGCCGGCAAATGCTATGTGTGGCACCTGTTTTCAACGATCGGCGTCCCGAATGAGTCCAGTGAATCCGGCGGCTTCGGCCGCAGCGAAACCGCAACTCCCTGGCGATAGCGTGATCGATATCACCAAGCACCAGCGCATGGCCAATGCTCTCAGGGTCCTGGCTATGGACGCCGTTCAGGCCGCCAATTCCGGCCATCCCGGCCTGCCCATGGGCGCAGCGGACATCGCCACCGTGCTGTTCACCCGCTTCCTGAAATTCGATGCCACCGTGCCCGACTGGCCGGACCGCGACCGTTTCGTGCTGTCCGCCGGCCACGGCTCGATGCTGCTCTATGGCCTGCTCCATCTCCTCGGTTATGACGACATGACCATCGAGGAGATCAGGCGCTTCCGCCAGCTCGGCTCCAAAACGGCAGGCCACCCCGAATATGGCTTCGCCGCCGGCATCGAGACCACCACCGGCCCCCTGGGCCAAGGTCTTGCCAACGCGGTCGGCATGGCCATCGCCGAGCGCCTGCTGCAGGCGCGCTTCGGCAAGTCCGTGGTCGATCACCATACCTATGTGCTGGCAAGCGACGGCGACCTCATGGAGGGCATCAGCCAGGAGGCGCTCGCCCTGGCCGGCCACCTGAAGCTCGGCAAGCTGATCGTGCTGTTCGACGACAACGGCATCTCCATCGACGGCCCGGTCACGCTTTCCGATTCGACCGATCAGCTCCGGCGGTTCGAGGCATCCGGCTGGCACACTATGGGCATCGACGGTCATGACCCCGCCGCTATTGCCACGGCCATTGCCGCCGCGCGCGGCGAGGAGCACCGGCCCTCGCTCATCGCCTGCCGCACCGTCATCGGCTATGGCGCCCCAAAGAAACAAGGCACGGCCGGAGTGCACGGCTCCCCGCTCGGCCCCGAGGAGGTTGCCGCCGCGCGCCAGGCCCTGGGCTGGCCGGATGAGCCTTTCGTCATCCCCACCGAGATTCGTGATCTCTGGCGCATAGCCGGGATCCGCTCCTGCCGCCATCGGCGCACGTGGGAGCAGAACGTGCAGGCCCTCGAGATGGAGACCCGGGTCGAGTTCGAGCGGCGCTTGCGTGGCGACCTGCCCACCGCCTTCACCGGTGCCGTCACCGCGCTCAAGCAGAAGCTGGTGTCGGAACGGCCCAAGATTGCCACCCGCGTCGCCTCCCAGCGGGTTCTGGAGGTGATCAATCCCATCCTGCCGGAGACGGTCGGCGGATCGGCCGACCTCACCCCCTCCAACAACACGCGCTCGTCGGACCTTAAGGAAGTCACGCCCGACGACTTCACCGGCCGCTTCATTCATTACGGTATCCGCGAGCACGGCATGGCCGCGGCCATGAACGGCATTGCCCTGCACAAGGGGCTCATCCCCTATGGCGGTACCTTCCTAATCTTCTCCGACTACTGCCGTCCGGCGATTCGGCTCTCGGCCCTCATGCATCAGCGGGTGATCTTCGTGCTCACCCACGATTCGATCGGTCTCGGCGAAGATGGCCCGACCCACCAGCCGGTCGAGCATCTTGCTGCCCTGCGTGCCATCCCGAATCTTCTGGTGCTGCGCCCGGCGGATGCGGTGGAAACCGCCGAATGCTGGCAGATCGCGCTGGAGAACGACAGCGGCCCCTCTGTTCTGGCGCTCACTCGCCAAAATCTTTCCCCGGTGCGCATCGAGGCTGACGAGGAGAACCTCTGCGCGCGCGGCGCCTATGAAATCGCCAGCACCGAGGAAGACAGCGAGGTTGTGATCTTCGCCTCGGGCTCGGAAGTGGAGATCGCCATCGCCGCCAAGGCCGAGCTTGACCGGCAGGGCCACCCCACGCGCGTGGTCTCGGTGCCGAGTTTCGAGCTGTTTGCACGGCAGTCGGAAGCCTACCGCTCGGTCGTTCTAGGCACGGAAAAGTATCGCGTCGGGATCGAAGCGGCCATTTCCATGGGCTGGGAGCGCTTCATAGGGCCCGACGGCGTCTTCATCGGCATGCACGGGTTCGGCGCCAGCGGTCCTTATCAGGAACTTTATCGCCACTTCGGCGTTACGGCAGAGGCCGCCGTTGCGGCCGTTCTGTCTCAAATTTCCGGTACGAAGCAGTAGACTCGCTATAGCCGGGCGCAAGCTACAGCGTGCGCCCGGCCTTTCCAGGGAAGCCTTACGAGATGACCGTCCGCGTCGCCATCAATGGGTTCGGCCGTATCGGCCGCCTTGTCCTCCGCGCCATTGCCGAATCGAAGAGCCAGGAACTGGAGGTCGTCGCCATCAACAATCGAACTGATGCCGGCACCGCTGCCCACCTTTTCGAGTATGACAGTGTACACGGACGTTTTCCCGGGCAGGTCAGCCATGGCGAGGGCTACATCGATATCGGCAACGGCCGCATCCCGTTCACGGCGATCGAGGATCCCGCCAAGTTGAATTGGGGCGACCTCGGCGTTGATCTGGTGCTCGAGTGCACCGGCAAATTCAACAGCCGTGAGAAGGCCGGGGTGCACCTGGAGCGCGGCGCCAAGAAAGTGCTGTGCTCGGCACCGGCCAAGGGCGCCGACCTCACCGTGGTCTATGGCGTCAATCACGAGGCGTTGCGGGCTGGCCACACTATCGTCTCCAACGCCTCCTGCACCACGAATTGCCTCGCGCCCATGGCGATGGTTCTGGACGAGTTCTGCGGCATCGAGCGCGGCTATATGACCACGATCCATGCCTATACCAGCGACCAGCGCCTGCTCGACAATAGCCACAAGGACCTGCGCCGGGCCCGGGCGGCCACTTTGGCCATGATCCCGACCTCGACCGGAGCCACCAGATCCGTGGGCGAGGTGCTGCCCAACCTCAAGGGTAAGCTCGACGGCACCTCGATTCGCGTGCCGGTGCCCAATGTCTCGATGGTGGATCTGGTTTTTGTGCCCAAGCGGGAGGTTTCGGTCGATCAGATCAACGAGGCGATGCGGAAAGCGGCCGCCGGCAAGCTCGGCGGCGTGATCGAAATCTGCGATGTGCCGTTGGTGTCCATCGACTTCAATCACAGTTCCGCCTCCTGCGTATTCGACGCCACGCAGACGCAGATCGTTGACAGGATGCTGATCCGGGTGGCCGGCTGGTACGACAACGAGTGGGGCTTCTCCTGCCGTATGGTCGATACGGCAGCCTATTGGGGAGCCCTGTAGGGTTGCGGGGCGCGGGGGCGACGATGACATTCCGCACATTGGATGACGTCGACGTAAAGGGCAAGCGGGTGCTGCTGCGCGTCGATTTGAATGTGCCGCTCAAGGGCGAGGAGGTGCAGGATGCCACCCGCATCGCCCGGGTGGTGCCGACCATCAAGGAGCTGGTGAGCCGCGGCGCGACAGTCATCGTGCTGTCCCATCTCGGGCGGCCCAAGGGCACAGTCGTGCCCGACATGTCGCTGCGCGTCGTGACGGAGCCTCTCTCCAGGGCTCTGGGCATGCCGGTGGCCTTCGTGGAGACCGACTGGGACAACGGCAAGGCGACCCGTGCCGTTGCCGCGGCAAAGCCCGGCGATGTGCTCCTCCTGGAAAACACCCGCTTCCACAAGGGCGAGGAGGCCAACCAGCCGAGCTTCGTCAAGCGGCTGCTCGACCTCGGCGATATCTACGTCAACGATGCCTTTTCGGCTGCCCATCGCGCCCATGCCTCAACCGAAGGCATTGCTCATTTCCTGCCTGCTGTGGCCGGCCGCGCCATGGAGGCGGAGGTGGGCGCACTTACTGCGGCGCTGGAAAATCCCAAGCGGCCGCTGGTTGCCGTGGTGGGGGGTGCAAAGATTTCCACCAAGTTCGAAGTGGTGGGGCATCTCACCTCGCGGGTCGACACCCTGATCATTGGCGGGGGCATGGCGAACACCTTCCTCTACGCGCAAGGCAAGCCGGTTGGCCGGTCGCTCTGCGAGCACGACGTGGTGAACGAGGTGCGCGAGATCATCAAACAGGCAGGGCATCATGGCTGCGAGATCCTGCTGCCGGTCGACGCCGTCGTTGCGGAGGACTTCAAGCCCCATGCCCACCACCGCACGGTCGACATCTCCGACGTGAACGCCAAGGAGCGCATTCTCGACATCGGCCCCAAGACGCTGGAGCTAGTGAAGGCCTGCTTCGATAAGGCCAAGACACTGGTTTGGAATGGCCCGTTCGGCGTTTTCGAGCTGGAGCCGTTCGACCGAGGCACCGTGGCCGCCGCGCAATATGCCGCCAAGCTCAGCCGGGAAGGCAAGCTCCTGTCGGTGGCCGGCGGCGGCGACACCGTTTCCGCGTTGAACCATGCCGGGGTTGCCGACGACTTCACCTACGTCTCCACCGCCGGCGGCGCTTTCCTCGAATGGCTGGAAGGCAAAGAGTTGCCCGGCGTCGCCGTTCTGCAGAAATCCCCCTCGGCGTGACTTACGCCTTCGGTTTGCCATCGGCTTGCAGCATAATCGTGGGATCAGTCTAGTGCCCATGAGAAATTCGCGAGGGACCACATCATGACCATGACCTTGGAACAGGTAGCGCAGGCCTTGGTGGCGGATGACAAGGGCATTCTCGCAGCCGACGAGAGCAGCGGCACGATCAAGAAGCGCTTCGACACGATCGGCCTGGCTTCGACGGAGGAGACACGCCGCGATTATCGCGAGATGCTGTTCCGCTCCACCGAAGCGATGAAGAACTACATCTCCGGCGTGATCCTCTATGACGAAACCATCCGCCAGAGCGCGAAGGATGGTACGCCGTTCGTCGAGATCCTCAATGCTGCCGGCTGCATTCCGGGCATCAAGGTCGATCTGGGCGCCAAGCCGCTGGCGTTTCATCCCGGAGAGACCGTCACCGAGGGCCTCGATGGCCTACGCGGCCGCTGCGAGGAATATCACCGGCTTGGTGCGCGTTTCACCAAGTGGCGGGCGGTGATCTCGATCGGCAAGGACATGCCGAGCCGCACCTGCATCCTGGCCAACATGCATGCCCTTGCCCGCTATGCCGCCATTGCGCAGGAAGCCAAGCTCGTCCCGATCGTCGAGCCCGAGGTGCTGATGGATGGCGACCACACCATCGGCCGCTGCGCCGAGGTGACCGAGGCGGTACTGCGCACCCTCTACACCGAGCTTGCCCTGCACGGCGTTGTGCTCGAGCGGTCGCTGCTCAAGCCGAACATGGTGATCTCCGGCATGGACTGCCCACAACAGGCCAGTGTGGAAGAGGTCGCGGCGCGCACTGTGCAAATCCTGCGGCGCACCGTGCCGGCGGCGGTGCCAGGCATCGTTTTCCTGTCCGGCGGCCAGTCCGACGAGCTGGCGACGGCCCATCTCTCGGCCATGAACGCGAGCTATGACCTGCCCTGGAAGCTGTCCTTCTCCTACGGGCGTGCCCTGCAGGCGGCCGCGCTCAAGGCGTGGAATGGCAAGACAGAGAACGTCGCGGCAGGTCAGCGGGCCTTCTCGCATCGGGCACGGATGAACAGCTTGGCCGCGGCAGGCCAGTGGACGTCTGATCTCGAAAGGGCCGCTTGAGCAGCGCCGGACCGCAGCGGATGGCTCGCGCCAAGCCGGCCCGCAGATCAGTCGAGACCAAGAAGAGCGGTCGCAAGGCCGGATCGGCAGCCGAACGGTCGCGGCCGCGCCTGTTCCTGGTCAGCCCGGAAGACATGGCGCCAACGCGACTGCACGAAATTCTGTCGGCCGCGCTGCAAGCGGGCGATGCGGCCGCGCTCCTGATTGCGGGTGATGACCGGCACCAGCTGCGACCCAGGGCGGAAGCGGTGCTGCCACTGGGGCAAGCTCATAATCTTGCCGTTCTTTTGAACGATTGTCCTGAACTCGCAGCAGAGCTCGGGGCAGACGGGGTGCAGATCGCAGCAGACCTAGCCCGCTATCGTCATGCGCGCGGCATTCTCGGGAATGACCGCATCGTCGGCGCATTTTGCGGACGCTCCCGGCATGCGGCCATGGAGCTGGGCGAGGCTGGGGCCGAGTACGTGGCCTTCGATGAGGCCGCACCTTGGGTCGAAAACGGAACCGAGCCCTTTTCGCTGCTCGGCTGGTGGGCGCAGGTCTTCGAGGTGCCGTGCGTCGCATTCGCGCCCGCGAGCGAGGCAGATCTGCGCCGCCATGTCTCCCTCGGTGTGGAGTTCATCCGGCCTGCTGACGACATGTGGCGGTCGCCCAACGCCGCCCGCGACACGATCGGCCGCTTCAACGCGGTAATCGATGAGGTCTTGCGCCATGAAGCATAGCAGCTTGTCTTTCTGCGCGGCGGCGTGGCTGAGCTTGGCGTTCATGCTGGCGCCGGTCCTGGGTTCCACGACCGCTGCCTGGGCCGACATGAACGTTGCCGTGACCGCTGCCGAGGCGGGCGATTACGCCAAGGCGTTCCGCGAAGCCTCGCCCCTCGCCGAGGCCGGCGACCCCGCGGCGCAGGCCTTCATGGCCACCCTCTATGAGAATGGCTTGGGGGTGACCAGAGACCAGGACATGGCCATTCGCTGGTACGAGCAGGCGGCAGGCCGCGGCCACGCCGGCGCCATGGTGGCCCTCGCGCTCATGCTGGTCGACGGCCGTGCCGGCAAGAAAGACCTGCAGAAGGCGCAGCAGTTGCTCACCGATGCCGCCAATGCCGGCTACGCGCCGGCCCAGCACAATCTGGCGCTGCTCTATGCCGGCGCCGCAGGTTTCGAGCAGGATTGGCAGAAGTCGGCCGAATGGTTCCGCAAGGCGGCAGAACAGGGCCTGCCCGACGCGCAATACAATCTCGGCGTGCTCTATGCCGAGGGCCGGGGCGTGCCGAAGGACATGGTGCAGGCGGGTTCGTGGATGGCCAAGGCGGCATCCCAAGGCCTGGCCGACGCGGCCCTGGACTATGGCATCATGGTGTTCCGGGGCGAAGGCGTGCAGAAGGACGAGAAGATCGGCGCGCAATGGCTGCTGGTCGCCGCGCGCGCTGGCAACGTGGTCGCCCAGAACCGCATGGCCCATCTCTATATGGCTGGCCGCGGCGTCGAGCAGGATTCTGTTGAGGCGGCGAAGTGGAACATGCTGGCTCGCGAGGGCGGCCGAGTGGATCAAGAGCTGGATGACATGATATCGAAGCTCTCGGGCGACCAGCGGGCCGAGGCCGAGCTCCGTGTGCGCAGCTTCAAGGCCCGCCAGCTCGCCCGCGAACTCCCTCCCGTGATGCCCGCCTCCGGGCCGGGCGGGTGACTGTTGCGGGCGGCCGCGGCGCGGTTGACGCTATGCCGCCTGCAAGCCTAATCTTTACGAATCGTCGGTAGCAGGCCACCGGCGGAATAATCGAGAGGTAGCAACGGAACACGATGGCGGAGTCCACCAAGCTGGACATGGCATTGGCGCGCTTCGAAGATGCTGTCGATCGGCTCGAGGGGATCTTGCGATCGCAACGTCAGGTCAGGGAGGCGGACGCACTCGGCGAGCAGCAGGACGGCTCGGCGCAGATGAGCGAGGAACTGGCGGCCTTGAGGGCCGAGAACGAAGAGCTCCGGCTGCGCAACGAGCTGCTCGAGGAGGCTAACGGCCAGGCGCTGAGCAAGGTCGATCATGCCGTGAGTCGTATTCGCTCCGTACTCGGTGAGGACTGAGTAGCCGATTTCACCTTTTCTCGGAGACCCTGACAAATGGCGCAGGTTGTCGTTCGGGTGAACGATCGCCCCTATACCATGGAATGCGGCCCCGGCCAGGAACAGCATCTGCTCGAGCTGGCACAGCTGCTCGACAGCGAAGTGAGCAGGCTCAAGCGTCAGGTCGGCCAGGTTGGCGATATTCGCCTGCTGCTGATGGCGGGCCTCACCATTGCCGACAAGCTGGCGGACGCCCTGCGCCATATCGAGGCTCTCGAGGACGAGATCGGGGGGTTACGGGATGCGCGCATGGCGGCAATCGAGCGCAATCGGCAGCAGGATGATCGCGTGGCCGAGCGCTTGAACAGCGCCGCAGCCCGGCTCGAGGATCTGTCGCGCGAACTGGGCGGACCGGCAGAGTGATTTTCCTGCGCTATGCGGCTAGATTTTGCCGGCATGCGCGACTAGATTAGACCTACGGGCTGCCCGGCGCGTCAGGAGATCAAAGTTCCCAGGGGCCTATAAACGATCTCAACGGGAGCTGTCCCTGATTGAGGCCGTGGCCTCTTTCACATGGCGCCCACCTACGCTAGTAGGGACCCGGGATCGTATCCTCCAACGGCCAGGGCGGCTCGGCAATTCCCGCAGGTAGCGGCCATTCTGGCATGGCCGCGCATGCAAAACGTCCCGGGCGCCGCGTGCTCGGCCCGCAAAGACCGTGTGATGCTGATGGACACACCGGCCTCGCTGGCCGACCTCAAAAAAGCGGCGCGCCGCCAGGCCGCCTCCACGAGAGCTCAGATTCATGCCGTGGCCGCAGCCACCGCGCGCGAAGCGCTCGCGCGCGCCGGCGGCAAGGTGCTGGGCGCGGGCCATGGCCGCATTGTCGCGGGCTTCCACGCCTATCGCAGCGAAATCGACGTCGTGCCGCTGATTGCCGCCCTCGCCGCCGCCGGCTGGGCGACGGCGCTGCCCGTCATCATCGCCACCGATGCACCGCTGGTGTTCCGGCGCTGGGCGCCGGGCGACGAGACCATTCCCGGGCATTTCGGCATCCATGTGCCTCACGATCGCGCGGCACTGGTCGAGCCTGACGTGGTGCTCGTCCCGATGCTGGCCTTCGACCGCCAGGGCTACCGGCTTGGCTATGGCGGCGGCTTCTATGACCGTACGTTGCAACGGCTGCGCGCCCTCAAGCCGGTGATCGCGGTTGGCGTGGCTTTCGCCGGCCAGGAGGTGGAAGCGGTGCCGCGGGGACCGTTCGACCAGCCGCTCGACTGGATCCTGACCGAAGCCGGCCCGGTCTATCCTATCCATCAGCAGGACGTGAGCGGGGTCTGATGCGGCTGATCTTCATAGGCGACGTGGTAGGCAGATCCGGCCGCAAGGTACTGTACGAACGCCTTCCCCAGCTGCGCGAAGAGCTCGCCGCCGATTTCGTCGTGGTGAATGGCGAGAATGCGGCCGGCGGCTTCGGCATCACCGAGGAGATCTTCCGTGACATCCGCGATGCCGGCGCCGATGTGGTCACGCTCGGCAACCATGCCTTCGACCAGCGCGAGGCGCTGGTGTTCATCGAGCGCGAGCCGACCCTGCTGCGGCCCATCAACTATCCCGCGGCCACGCCCGGCCGTGGTGTCGGCCTGTATCCGACCACCACCGGGCGTTCGGTGCTCGTGATGAATGTCATGGGCCGGCTATTCATGGACCCGCTCGATGACCCCTTCGCCGCCATCGACCGCGAGTTGGAGAACTGTCCGCTGAAACAGGTCTGCGATGCGGCGGTGATCGATATCCACGCGGAGGCGACGTCCGAGAAGATGGGCGTCGGCCATTTTGCCGATGGCCGGGCGAGTCTGGTGGTGGGAACTCATACCCATGTCCCCACGGCCGATCACCAGATCCTGCCGCGTGGCACCGCCTATATCACGGATGCAGGCATGACCGGCGATTACAACTCCATCATCGGTATGGACATTGAAGAGCCGCTCACCCGCTTCACTCGCAAGCTGGCCACCGGCCGTTTCGAGCCCGCAGGCGGCGAGGCCACCCTATGCGGGGTGGGCGTGGATGTGGATGACGAGACCGGCCTCGCCCGCGCCATCGCGCCCATACGGGTGGGCGGCCGCCTAGAGCAGATCTTGCCCGCTTTTTGGCTGTCCTGAACTGGATTTCCCCCGGATCCGCGCCTATAAAGCGGCTAAACAGGTTTCCCCGACAGAGATAGACGATGGCCGGCCATTCACAATTCAAGAACATCATGTACCGCAAAGGCGCGCAGGATGCGAAGCGCGCCAAGATCTTCTCGAAGCATTCCCGGGAAATAACCGTCGCCGCCAAGGCCGGCGGCCCTGATCCTGCCAGCAATGCCCGGCTCAGGCTCGCCATCCAGAACGCGCGCGCCGAGAACATGCCGAAGGACAATATCGAGCGCGCTATCAAGAAGGCCAGCGGCGGCGACGCCGAAAGCTATGAGGAAATCCGTTATGAGGGCTACGGACCTGGCGGCGTGGCGGTGATCGTGGAGGCGCTCACCGACAACCGCAACCGCACCGCCGGCACGGTACGCTCCTACTTCACCAAATTCGGCGGCAATCTCGGCGAGACCGGGTCCGTGTCCTTCATGTTCAACCGGATCGGCCAGATCAGATACAAGCCGGACGCCGGTGACGCCGAGACCGTGCTGGAAGCGGCGATCGAGGCCGGCGCGGAGGACGTGCAGTCGGACGAGAGCGGCCACTTGGTCACCTGCACCTTCGAGGACCTCAACGAGGTTTCCGCCAAGCTTCAGGAGCGGCTCGGCGAGGCCGACACGGTGCGCGCCCTATGGGTGCCCCAGACCACGGCGCCGGTGGACGAGGAGCGCGCCCAGAGCGTCTTGAAGCTGATCGCGGCCCTCGAAGATGACGACGACGTGCAGAACGTCTACTCGAACTTCGAAGTCAGCGACGAGGTGATGGCCAAGCTGACCGCCGCGTAGCCCGTCTCGCTTGAAAGTTCGCCGATATCCGTCACCACCGGGCTTGACCCCCGCCCGGCCTGACGGGGCCCTGTATTCAGGGCACCACGATAGGCGCTTCCCCCCGCACGAAGTGAAGCTCGCCAGAGATTTTCAGGCCGCCGCTTCCGAGCCCGGCACCATGCCCAGCGCCTGCAGGTAGAGATCGAGGATCGCCTCCTCCTCTTCCCGCTCGGCCCGATCCTTCTTCCGCAGCGCAATCACTTTGCGCAGGATCTTCGTGTCGAAGCCATGGGCCTTGGCTTCCGCATAGACCTCCTTGATGTCGGCGGCCATCGCCGCCTTCTCCTCTTCCAACCGCTCGATTCGCTCCACGATGCTCCGCAGCTGGCCCTGCGCAAAAGATGTGGTCTGGTCCATACTCGCTCTGCCTCAAACTCAATGCTTATGCGTCGCCTGGAAGGCAGCCGCCTGTTCGGGAGTCGCTTCGGACTGATACCGCGCCTTCCACTCCTCGTAAGGCATACCGTAAATCTCGCGGCGAGAGTCGTCCTTCGTGACAACAATCCCCTGACTTTCCGCAGCCTCTTGATACCAGTTGGCCAGGCAATTCCGGCAAAATCCCGCAAGGTTCATGAGATCGATGTTCTGCACGTCGGTCCGCTTGCGCAAATGCTGGACCAGCCGCCGGAAAGCGGCCGCCTCCAGCCGCATCTTCGTGTCTTCGTCGATCATGGTCTAATCCGTCCGGTTAGGGTTTTGTCCTTCAGCAGAGTGGGCAGCAGGCGCGCCAGGCGTTCCGCCCATTCCTCGGCACCCGCTTCATCGGCAATGAGGTCCTGGCGGACCTCGATCAGCGCGTGCGAAAGGCCGCGGCGGGTGCAATGAATGTCCATTGTGTCACCATCGAGCCCACCGCGATAGGGTTCGTTCTCGCCGACAACCAGGCCAGGCTCCGCGCGCAAGGCCGCAACCAGCGCCCGCGACAGGCGCTCGTCCCGGTCCCACAGCAGGCCCACATGCCAAGGCCGGGGAACACCCTTCCAGCTGGGCGTGAAGCTGTGGATCGACAAGACGACCGGATCCCGCCCCGCCGCAACAATGCGTTCCATCCAGCCGTCGATCGCCTGATGATAGGGGCGGTAGAAGCGCTCGAGCCGCCGCAGCCGCTCGGCCGCATCCACTCGGGCATTCCCCGGCACGATCGATCCATCGGAGAGCCGCATGATCAGCGTGGGATCGTCCTCTCCCCGATTAGGGTCGATTAGCAGGCGGGAAAAGCAGCTCAGCACGGCGGGAGCGCCGAGCCGCGCCGCGAGTGCCCGCGTCAGGGCTTCCGCCCCGATGTCATAGGCGATGTGGCGTGCGAGCTCGCTCTCCGGCAGTCCAAGCGTACCATATTCCGGCGGCAGCGTGTTCCGGGCGTGGTCGCAGACAAGCAGCAGACCGCGCTCCACGCCTCCCACCAGTTCGATAAAGGCTTCCGATCCCATCGGCCGTGCCGGTAACGCGCAGGTCAAGGCGCCAGCCGGGCCAGCTTGCGCCGCCGAGTGCATGCCACCGCGTCAAAGGGCTGAAGGCCTGGTCCGTTTCCGGCCGCACTGATCGGCAACCCCCTCAGAGATCTCACGATTCCGCCCCGCCGCCACTGTCGCTGCCATCATCCATTAGCACGGCCTTTAGGATTCGTCACCCGAACATGAATGATATTTAATCCGGGCGCAAGAATACTGGCCCAAGCCGCCAAACATTTGCCGTAGAGAAGGAGAATTAGATCCGGTCATGTAAACCTTCTGGAATATATCCTCTCCATAGATTGTCTTAATAGGATTAGCTATGCCTTTCTTCAACAGGAGAAGCGGCACGCAGGCCTCATCACGCAAGCCGCTCTTTTCGCCCAGCAAGTCACAGTCTTCGAGTATTGCTTCACACCAGTTCGGCAGCAAGTCACATGAACCAGCCGTACCCTCGCATGCGATTGGCAGCAAGTCGCGTCCTTTGGCTACGCTGCCGCCTGAAGCGGCACATGTCGTGCCCAAGTTGTCGGAGAGCATGAAGCAAATTGCCAGCCGACTGCCGTCGGATGCGCGATCGCGGTTTTGGGACGGCGATCCGAAAAAATTTTCACCCGATACCGCGGCGCATACGGTTTCCGGGATCAGCAAGTTGACTGCAACCAATCGGGACATCCTGGATGTCAGCCACACCGGCTTCAACGTCCCCAAGGACGACATCAGAAAATATGCTCGCGAGATAGATCACCAGGCGGAAGAGCTTAGCACGCGAATCCAGAACCTTGGCTCCGTCGGCAGTTCAAAGGAAGCTGCAAGGCGCCTGGCTTCCCTCGGCGATCACGCGCAACGCTTCGATCTGAAGCTGGAACATGGCGAGATACAGCGCCAGTATGCCGAAAGCCTGATCAACGACGCCAAACTGAAGGGGACCCACCCCCAAACGCTGCCAAACGCGGATCCGAGGCTTCCCCTCACCCGTGTGGCGAGCGCGCCATGGAAACACATGGACCACATGCCGTCGACTGATACGGACAGCTTATTGCCCGGTCAGCATACCTCTCCGCATCTGAATCATGAACCTGTCGGGACCAGCTCGTACACGAACGGCGCCTATGGTACATATCATGATCCATTGCCCGACAATCCAATGTACCAGATACATGCCTCCGGCCTGCTCGAAACGCAGCTTTAGCCTTCTACTGAACAGAGCGATGCTAAAGCGTCGCTCTGTCATCAGTTCATCAGCATACACAATACTTCCGGAGAGCGCGCCACGTTTGGTCATCGCTCCACGTTTCGGCCGCTCCGCCCACCAAGAGAAATCGCCCAGATTTCGCCCCTTTGCGGCGGCACCAATCATTCTCATCGCTGCACAGCGCCTGTTAACGGAAAGCTTGCAGAATGTTCATGCGCGCGAGAAGCTGTCGGGACTGACGGAACCGGCCGGTCGTGATATGAAGCTTGAGTGAATGTAAGGACTGGACGCGATGGCAGTTGCGCCTCGGCTGATCGGATCAGCCTTGTTTTTCCTGTTTCTATTCGGTGCCGCGCCGGCCCACGCCGATCTCAAGGTGTGCAACGATACTGATTCGCGCGTGGGCGTCGCGCTGGGCTACAAGGACACGAAGGGATGGGTCAGCGAAGGCTGGTGGAACATCGGCCCGCGCAGCTGCGAGACCTTGCTGAAGGGCGACCTGATCGCCCGCTATTACTACGTCTATGCGGTAGACTATGATCGCGGCGGCTCGTGGGGCGGCAAGGCGATCATGTGCACCCGCGACAAGCTCTTCACCATACGCGGGCTTGAGAACTGTGAGGAGCGCGGCTATCAGCGTACGGGTTTCTTTGAAGTCGACACCACCGAAGAGCCGGACTGGACCGTGACCCTCAACGCGCAGACCAACTCCCCCACGCCGCAGGCCAATCAGGGCGCCGCCACACCGTCCAACCGTGCACCGCAATCAGGCACGGTGCAATGAGACGCAGGCGTCGCGTCAAGATCATCGCCACCCTCGGTCCCGCAAGCTCCACCCCCGAAACGATCCGCCAGCTTTTCGAAAGCGGCGCGGATGTCTTTCGGGTGAACATGAGCCACACGCCGCACGGGGAGCTGAGCCGGCTGCACGGCATCATCCGTCAGGTCGAGCAGCAGATGGGACGGCCGATCGCTGTCCTGGCCGACCTGCAGGGCCCGAAGCTGCGCATCGGAACCTTTGAAAACGGCAGCATCGAGCTCATCGAAGGCAACGCCTTCTCCTTCGACCTCAAGAGACGGCAGGGCGACAACAAGCGCGTGCAGCTTCCCCATCCGGAAATCTTCAGGGCGGTCAAGCCGGGCGACATGCTGCTGCTCAACGATGGGCGGCTCAAGGTTCAGGTGGAGTCCGCCACGCCCGAACGCATCGTAACCCGCGTCGTCCACGGCGGCAGCCTCTCCGACCGCAAGGGGATCAGCCTTCCCGACACCACGCTGCCGGTCAGCGCGATGACGGAGAAGGACCGTGCCGACCTCGACCACGCCATCAACATCGGTGTGGACTGGGTTGCCCTGTCCTTCGTGCAGCGGCCCGAGGATGTGGCGGAGGCCAAGAAGATGGCCCGCGGCCGCGCCTTGGTCATGGCGAAGCTGGAGAAGCCGTCGGCCCTGGCGCATCTCAATGAGATCCTCGAGCAGGCGGATGGGATCATGGTGGCGCGGGGCGATCTCGGAGTGGAACTGCCGCTCGAACAGGTGCCCGGCCGGCAGAAGCAGATCATCCGGGCTGCCCGCGCCTTCGGCCGTCCGGTGGTGGTGGCCACCCAGATGCTCGAGTCGATGATCCGTGAGCCGGTGCCCACCCGCGCCGAGGTTTCGGACGTGGCCACGGCGGTGTTCGAGGGTGCGGACGCCGTCATGCTCTCGGCCGAATCCGCGGTGGGCAGCTTCCCGTGCCAGGCGGTCGCCACCATGGACAAGATCGCGCAGACCGTTGAGAATGATCCGTTCTACGCCGGCATCATCCATGCGCAGCGCGCCCAGCCGCAGGCCACCGCGGCCGATGCGATCAGTGCCGCCGCCCGCACCATCGGCGAGACCCTGAACGCCGCCGCCATCGTCTGCTACACCTCCTCGGGCGCAACAGGCCTGCGCGCCGCCCGCGAGCGCCCGGCAACCCCCATCGTGGCGCTCACGCCCATACCGGCGACAGGCCGCAGGCTTGCGCTTGTCTGGGGGCTGCACTGCGTCCTGACCGAGGACGCCAAATCCCTGGACGATATGGTTGGCCGCGCCTGCAACATCGCCCGGGCAGAAGGCTTCGCCGAGCCCGGGCAGCGCATCATCATCACCGCAGGAGTCCCACTGCGCACACCGGGCGCCACCAACATGCTGCGAATTGCCTTCGTATCGAGGGACGGTGCAGGCGAGAGCTAGGAGCATTTTCGAGGGAAGTGGATACCGGTTCGCGTGAAGAAAATGCGACCAGGCAAAAACTTAGAGTGGTTCCGCGATCCGAGGGACAGCGGAGGTGCTCTAGGAGTATTTTCTGGCGAAGTGGGGTGGATCCAAGCAGGCTCCATCGAGAGCCGAGATCACGCCGTCAGATGGGCTGGCCGGCTTCCCGCTCCAGCTGCTCGACAGCCTTCTTGGCCTCGTCCAGGTGCGGGTTGATCTCCAGCGCCCGTTTGAACGCCTCGAGCGCCTCTTTCTTGTCGCCTTGCGCCCGGAGCACGACGCCCAGCGCAGTAAGGGCCCCGAAATGACGCGGCTCGAGTTCTAGCACCCGCTCCAAGTCGGCCAGCGCCCGTTCCCGGTCGCCCTGCAGGAAGAGCACGGTGGCCCGCTTGTTCCAGGCTTCCGGAAATTCCGGCGCGATCTCAACCACAGTGTCGAGAATGGTCAGGGCCGTCTGGAACTGCCGTTTTCGGCTGGCCTGGTCTGCCTGCTTGACCAGCACGTCCACCGTAGGGCTGCCCGAGCGGCTCCATAGCTCGGCGACGGCCTCCTGCAGCACGGCCGCGCTCGTCTCGTTCTGGGCATTGTGCAGCCGCGCGAACAGACTGTCGAGAAGATCGGCCCTCTGGCGCGCAGCCTCGGCAGGGCTCGCCGGCATGGGTGGCAACGGCGTCGTGGGCCCGGCGGCGTTGCTGTCCGCCGGCGGTCCGCCCTGCTCCTGCAGGGGAGACTGCGACAAAGCAGGCGCCGCAGCAGCTCCCCAGCCGAGGAGCACTGCAGCGCATAGGCTAAGGCGACCGGCGCGCATCCAGATGCTCATGCGCCTAAGGTAAGCGATGCCAGGGGTCTCGAAAAGAGGATGGAGCACGGCGCGCGATCAAGGCGCCGTGACAGCTCGGAAAGGAGCCCTCCGGCGGGCAACTTGCCCCGCCAAACGCAATGCCCCTGGCCTTGACCAGGGGCATCCAGGAGCTCCGCACAGCGCAAACTGCTGATGTCGCCCGAACGAATCGGCTGGACGTCAGCCCTGACGCGCCTTGTAGCGCGGATTGGTCTTGTTGATGATGTAGATGCGGCCCTTGCGACGCACCATGCGATTGTTGCGGTGGCGCTTGGCCAGCGAACGAAGCGAGTTGCGAATTTTCATTTTAGCACCTGTGCGAACGCAAAAAGTGACAGCGTCCGCAACCGGACCCGTCTCATTCATGCGCGAAAATAGTAAGGCCGTCAGGGGATGTCAACATTGCGCGGCTAGGTTTCCGCGGGTGCCAAGGCAGCCGACCGGCTGTACCATATAGAGCGAGCAGCAGCCGATTCCCGCCACGAGCTACCGGCGTTTCGTGCCGGGATGGCGGACACCCCGCTCGAGGCCGCGCCGTCCCAATTCTGCACTACAGCGAATCACAAGTTTTCGTGTAAGATTCGCATGTTTGTGTGTTTGCGTGCGGGCGTGACGAACACACCGTAACTTCTCTTGCGGGGGCAACACCCATGGATATCAAGAAGCTGGTAGCCGAAGCCTTAGGAACCTTCTGGCTTACATTCGGCGGCTGCGGAAGCGCGGTCATTGCGGCAGCGTTTCCTGATGTCGGAATCGGCCTGCTTGGCGTAGCGCTCGCCTTCGGCCTGACCGTGCTGACCATGGCGTATGCCGTCGGCCATGTATCCGGCGCGCACTTCAATCCCGCCGTCACCGTGGGACTTGCGGCAGGTGGGCGGTTCCCGTCCAGCCAGATCATTCCATATGTCGTGGCTCAGGTGATCGGCGCGATTCTGGCAGCCGCCGTCCTCTACGTGATCGCCAGCGGCACCGCAAGCTTCAACCCCGATGGCGGCTTTGCCGCGAACGGCTATGGCGAGCATTCGCCGGGGAAATATAGCCTGACGGCAGCCCTGATTGCGGAATTCCTGCTGACGGCCGCATTCCTGTTCATCATCATGGGCGCGACTCACGGCATGGCGCCGGCCGGGTTTGCCCCGATCGCGATCGGGCTTGCGCTAACGCTGATCCATTTGATCAGCATTCCGATCACCAACACTTCGGTCAACCCAGCGCGCAGCACCGGCCCTGCGCTCTTCGCCGGCGCATGGGCGATGCAGCAGCTCTGGCTGTTCTGGCTGGCCCCTCTCCTCGGCGGCATAGCAGGCGGCGCGCTCTACCGCTGGCTCAGCCCCGAGCAGCCCTCTGGCGTCATCCAGGGCACGCCGGCCAACCCGGCCGTCCGGAGCTAGCTGGGACCAAGCGAGCCGAGGGGCTGTGACAGCCCTTCGGCTCACCATGGCCAGATTTTGAAGCCGATCAGAGCAGGTTGCGGCTGCGCAGGAAGTCGGCCGTGACCACACCCTGCCCCACTGTCTCGGTCGGGCCGGTGAGGGTTGCGCGGATGAATACCTCTCCCTCGCGCTCCAGATGAACCGAGAGATTGTCGCCACCCCGTGTGCGAATGTCCGCATCCAGACCGCTCAGGCCGAGCAAGTGGCAAATGGTGGCCGTGGCCACCGCCCCCGTGCCGCAGGCCAGCGTTTCGGCCTCGACGCCACGTTCGAAGGTGCGCATGGCCACACCGTCGATGGTCGACACGAAATTGGCGTTCGCGCCGCGGGGGAAGGCAGTATCGTGCCGAACCAGAGGCCCGAGGCGGTCCACTGGGCAATTCGGCAGGTCGTCCACCAGCAGGACCGCGTGCGGCACGCCGACCTCGGCGAAATGCACCTCGCGCTCCTCGCCCCCGATCGTAAGCCGCATGCCGAGCCTGATGTCTCGCGGCGGCGGCATGTCGATCGTCACGTGGTCCGGGCCCACCACCGCCTTCACCGGGCCGGCCTCCGTCTCGAACCGCATCTCGGACGGCGCTGCACCGATGTCATGGGCAAAGCGGGCGACACAGCGCGCGCCGTTGCCGCACATCTCGCCGGGCGCGCCGGTCGCGTTGATGTAGAGCATCGCAAAATCCGCATCGCCCCGGGGCGGCAGCAGCAGAATGAGCCCGTCGCCGCCAAGGCCGCGGCGCCGGTCGCACAGGGCGGCCGTCAGCCGGCTTGGGTCGGCCAGAGCGGTGCTGCCAAGCCCGTTGCGGCCGTCGATCATGATGAAGTCGTTGCCGCAGCCGTGCATTTTGGTGAAGGCCACGTTGTCGGCAGTCATGCTCATGCCCTTTGAAAGCGATAGGTGCCGGCGTCGTCGGTCCAGCGCAATATCTGACCATCCCCCACCAGATAGTTCAGATGGGCCCAGGTCTCGTTGGCCGCAAGCCTGATGTCATAGCCGAACATTTGTCGGGGGAACAGCTCCCGCGACGCCTCCGCAATGGTCTTCGGCGCATGGCAGATGTCCTTCACGAGCGCAAGCCGCTGCGTGTGGTGGTCCACCATCTCCGCGATCCGTTGGCGCAGTCCTTCGAACGGCTCGTTATGGGAGGGCAGCACCAGGGTATCGGCCGGCAAGGCGGCGAGCGTGCCCAAGGTGTCGAAAAAGTCGCCGAGCGGGTTGCTCTCGGGCTCCACTTGCGAGACCCCGATATTCGGGCTTATGCGCGGCAGAACATGGTCCGCCGAAATCAGCACGCTTGCATCCGCGCAATAGAGGCAGACATGCTCGAGGGAATGCCCGCCGCCGGTCATCACCTGCCAGGTACGGCCGCCTATGTCGAGACGGTCACCGTTCTGCACCCGGTGGTAGCGCCGGGGCACCACATCGGTGAGCTCCGCCATTGTACCGCCCTTGTAGACCTCGTCCCAGGTAACCCCCTCGTCCAAGCCCACCCGTGCGATGTAATCGGCAAACAACCGCCGGGATTCGGCTTCGCTGATCTGCTGTTCCCAGCATGTCCACAGCCATTCGGTGCGGCTCATCAGCAGCTCGGCGCCCGTATCGGTGCACAGGCTTCCGGCAAGCCCCACGTGATCGGGATGGCAATGAGTGACGAGGAGCCGCTTCAGCGGCTTTCCCCCGAAATGGCGGCTCATGACGTCGCGCCAGATCGCCTTGGACCGCGGTGAGCTGATGCCGGTGTCGATGGCCGTCCAGCCATCGCCGTCCTCGAGCAACCAGACATTCACATGGTCCAGCTTGAAGGGAATGGGCACCCGCAGCCACCACAGGCCCGGCATCACCGAAACCACGTCCCCATCGGCCGGACGCGTTGGAATCGCTATATTCATGCTGGCGTTTGCCTTCCTGCATCCGCTTCCGATGCGGTCTGCTCGCCGCGCATCAGCACGGTCATGCGGCCGAGCTGGATGACGACGTCATCCTGATTGACCACCTCGAACGCGAACACCACGACGTCGCGCCCTGGCTTCTTGGTCGGGCGCCGCTCGGCGATCGTCACCCGGGCGTGAATGGTATCGCCGATCATCACCGGCTTGGCGAAATCCCAGTTGAGGCTGAGCAGGCCGATGACGTTCTCGCCCAATCGCCCGGTCTGGGTCAACAGCCCGGTCGCGGTCGACATCGTCAAGGTGCCATGAGCAATGCGGCCGCCAAACGCCGTCGCTCGTGCAAACACCTCGTCCACATGGATCGGGGTGAAGTCCCCGACCAGCCCGGCAAACAGGTTGATATCCGCCTCCGCCACCGTCCGCCGCGGCGTCACCAGCACCTCCCCGACACGCAATATCTGTGTTTCCATATCGCCTCCCATCGTCAGATTAGAGCGTGGTCGCGCTCCAGACGGCGGAAGCAGCACGCTGGCACGTCCGCGCTGCCGGACCGATGCAAGCACACTTCCCCTTTCGCCGGCGAAAGTTTACGCTCTCGTCAACTGTTGATCCACAAAAACGGAAGCGCCCCTATGACCCACTACGAAGACCTCAGGATTTCGGTCACGGACGGCATTGCGACCCTCGAGGTGAATCGCCCGGACCGGTTGAACGCCTTGCGCAATCAGACCGGCGATGAGCTGCAGCACGCCCTGGCGGCCCTCGAGGCGGACGAAGCCGTCCGCGTGCTGGTCATGACGGGGGCCGGCCGCGCCTATGGAGCAGGCTATGACCTCACCACCATCCGGCCGGATGAGACCCCCGCCTTGGATGTTGTCCTAGAGCGGCATTTTAACCCGGTGATCCGCCAGATGCGCAGCTCGCGGCTGCCGATCATCTCCAAGGTGAACGGCCCGTGCGCCGGCGCCAGCGTCGGCCTCGCCCTGGCCGGCGATATCATCGTTGCGTCACGCTCTGCGTTCTTCTACGAGCCGTTTGTAGGCATTGCGCTGGTGCCGGACGCCGGCAACACGCTGTTTCTGCCGCGCGTCATCGGCCGCGTGCGTGCTGCGCCCATGATGTTGCTGGGCGACCGCATCTCCGCCGAGGACGCGCTGAGCTGGGGCCTCGTCTGGAAGGTGTTCGAGGACGATGCCCTTGCCGCGGGCGTCGACAAGATCGCCGCGCGCCTCGCCGAGCTATCCCCTTTCGCCGTCGCCTCCACCAAGCGCCTGATGAGCCGTGCCGCGGAGCCGGATCTGGATCCGCTGCTCGATCTCGAACGCGATCTGCAGGGCGAGGCAGGGCGCTCTCCCGAAATGAAAGCTGCGGTTGCGGCCTTCTTTGCCAAGCGCGCCAAATAGAAAAAGATTGCAGACCTGCCGCGGTTGCGAGATTGACATGGGCGGGCATGCGTCCGATGATTTCGGAAGCGGCAAGGCGCTCGTGGAGGACACCGCCATGACGGCCCTGGTCAGCACCCTCGGCCCGCTGCAGAGGCAACCCGCTTCCAGTGCCGACCTAGCATCCCGCATTGTCCGTTGGCAGGCGCTGAAAGAGGCAGGCGTCGACCAGATTGCAAGCGAGGACGTGGTTGACCTGGGCGGCCCGGGCTGCGGCGCGGCCGCCTCGGCTTTGCGGGAGGCTGCTGATCTCGGCTTGCCCATAAGGCCGACGGTCCTGTCGCCCATCAGCACACAGATTGCCGCGGGACGTTCTGACATGAGCGATGCCATGGCTCGTGCGCGGGCAACCCTGAGCCAACTCGCTGCCGCAGGCGCAAGCTGGGTGCAGATCAACGAGCCATGCCTGGCCTCGCAGCTGGACACCCGCGCGAAGGACGACCTGGCGCGCTTTTACGCGAATCTGGCGGAAGCCGGACCAGCGCTGAAGCTGCTTCTGGCCGCCCCTCCACCCGCCATGCAGCACAATGGGGCCTTCATTCTCACGCTGCCGGTATCGGGCGTGCATTTCGATTGCCTGGCCGCACCGCTTCAATTCGCCGATCTCATCATTGATGCGCCGCCCGAGCTCCATCTATCTCTCGGCTTGCTCGGCCGGAACGAGGCCGCACCCCTTGTCAGGCAGGAAAAGTTGGAGGAGCAGCTAGAACTTGCCGCATTCCAGCGCGGCTTGGCCGATTACGCCCTTCGGCGGACCAATCCCTGGCCCACGGATCTCGGTTCCGCGGCCGGCCGGATCGATCAGCTCGCAATCGCCGCCGGGGCCGACCGCCTCATTCTGGCACCCGCCGGCGTTTCCGCAGCAATGCCTCTGCCGATCGAGTTGCAGTGCA
Source organism: Rhodoligotrophos defluvii (assembly GCF_005281615.1). NCBI lineage: Bacteria > Pseudomonadati > Pseudomonadota > Alphaproteobacteria > Hyphomicrobiales > Rhodoligotrophaceae > Rhodoligotrophos > Rhodoligotrophos defluvii. The sequence continues at coordinate 785,050 of NZ_SZZM01000001.1, forward strand.
TACGAGAATTGCGCCGCCTCGCCGATGCGTTGGGCACCGGGCGGCACAGCAGTACTGAGCCCTCCCTCGGCCGTCCCCGCAACGTGGTGCCTTTCGCGCCTGCGCGCGCGGTCCCGAGTCACCCACTCTAAAGACGAACTGCGCCGCTGCATCAGCCAGGCCGTTGTTCATGCTGAGAGCGGGGTGATTCGACTCACGTCCCGCGCGAATACGAATACGACCCAAAGACGAGATCGCCTTCTGCGTCAGACCTCCTTGACGGCCGGCGCCTTGGCACGGGTCGACCGGCGCGCGGTCCCGCCAGCCGCCTTCGGCTTGGCTGCGCCGCGGGCATCGCCATCCGCAGCTTTCTCGGCTGTTGCCGTTGGCGCCGCTGCTGCCGCCGACGAGCCTGGCTTCCGGCCGAGACCGAGCGAGCGCGCCAGATGCGAACGCGCCTCTGCATAGGCGGGAGCCACCATCGGGTAATCCGGTGGCAACTGCCACTTGGCCCGATATTGCTCCGGCGTCATATTGTAATGGGTGCTCAAATGGCGCTTCAGCGACTTGAACTTCTTACCGTCTTCCAAGCAGATGATATATTCGCGGGTGACCGACTTCTTGATCGGAACCGCGGGCGTTGGTGGCTGGGCGTCACGCGCCGCCGCGGCGGAGCCAAGCGTGCTGAGGGCCTGATGCACCGATGAAATCAGGCCAGCCAAATCAGCCAGCTGAACAGAGTTTTTCGCGACATAGGCCGATACGATATGCGCGGTTAACTCTACGTCGGCTTCGTTCCCCTTGTCCACCATTCGCCCGCTCCGTTTCGCGTTACTGCTCGCTCGCCTTATAGAGGCGATCCGAGAGTGGCAAAACTTTGACCAGCTGGAGTTAAACTGCAATTTTTTGGAAAAAGCTATCGAAACATCACACGGAGCGCCTGACCTTTTGTAGATATCGGTTAATTTCGTCTGGTGAAACCCTGTATTCCGAGATGTCCCACTGCTTTATGACGACAGCGAAAGCCAGCTTGGTTGGCACTTCTCAGTCCCAGGCGGCACTGCCGAATCGGTTGAGCGGATACTTAAGATAGCGGTGGCCGTCCGCCTCCGGTGGTGGCAGTCGGCCCGCATTGATGTTCACCTGCAACGCCAACAAGATCAGCCGCGGCATGGCCAAAGAGCGATCCCGCTCCTGCCGCAGGTTGATGAAATCAGCTCTATTCTGCGCCTTCCTCAAATGGATATTTGCCGCCTTCTGCCCGGCGACGGTGCTTTCCCACAGCGGCTCACGCCCGCCCGGCTGATAATCATGGCCCGTGAACAGCCGGGTATCGTCCGGAAGCGCCAATATGCGCTGTATCGAATCCCACAGCACGCCCGCATCCCCACCCGGAAAATCGGCGCGCGCCGTTCCGCCATCCGGCATGAACAACGTGTCGTGGATGAATGCGGCATCGCCCACGAGGTAGGTCACGGAAGCGAGCGTGTGCCCTGGCGAAAACATCACCCGCCCCTCCAGGTTGCCTATGGCGAACCTGTCCCCTTCCGCAAAAAGATGATCCCACTGCGAACCGTCGGTCCTGAGCTCCGGCCAGTTATAGATCCGCTGCCACAGCTCCTGAACGGCCGTCACCCGCGCGCCTATGGCTATGGGCGCGCCAGTCTTCTCCTTGAGATACGCAGCCGCCGAGAAGTGATCCGCATGGGGGTGCGTGTCGAGGATCCACTCGACCGTCAAGCCTCGATCGCCAATCAGCGCCAATATCCGGTCGGCACTGCGTGTCGCCATGCTCCCGCATTTCTCGTCGAAATCGAGAACTGGATCGATGATGGCACAGCGCCGGGTCTCGGGACAGATGACGACATATTGAACCGAAGATGTTCGCGGATCGAAGAAAGCGACGACTTCCGGTTCAGCGCCCATCCCCTTCTCCCGACCTGGATATGCCCATGGCGGCGACTCATGCCGCTGGCTGCGCGCCCGCGTTTCAGCATACGGACGACACAATCCCGCAGCGATTATGCCGCTAAGCGAACCCTATTTCGGCTGTGCAGGCAAGTGGGAGGAAATTTCACGCACGCAAAAACCCTCCCGCGCGAAACGGGAGGGTTTTGATAGAGCTGTGAAGAAGGTTTCGAAGAACATCTGTTCTTGGCAGGCCCGGCAGTGACCTACTCTTCCGCGTCTTAAGACGAAGTACCATCGGCGCAGAGGCGTTTAACGGCCGAGTTCGGGATGGGATCGGGTGTAGACACCTCGCTATGGCCACCGGGCCGGCGAAGAACAGATGAATTGTGGACTGACGGACGCGCTACACGCGATTGGTTTGCAGTGACTGTTGAGAATGAGAGCGATCAAGCCGATCGAGCTATTAGTACCGGTAAGCTGCATGCATTGCTGCACTTCCACACCCGGCCTATCAACGTGGTGGTCTACCACGGCTCTCAAGGGAAGCCTCGTTTCGAGGTGGGTTTCCCGCTTAGATGCCTTCAGCGGTTATCCCGTCCGCACATAGCTACCCTGCTGTGCCGCTGGCGCGACAACAGGTCCACCAGAGGTGCGTCCATCCCGGTCCTCTCGTACTAAGGACAGATCCTCTCAAGCTTCCTACACCCACGGCAGATAGGGACCGAACTGTCTCACGACGTTCTAAACCCAGCTCACGTACCACTTTAAATGGCGAACAGCCATACCCTTGGGACCTGCTCCAGCCCCAGGATGTGATGAGCCGACATCGAGGTGCCAAACGATTCCGTCGATATGGACTCTTGGGAATCATCAGCCTGTTATCCCCGGCGTACCTTTTATCCGTTGAGCGATGGCCCTTCCACGCGGGACCACCGGATCACTATGACCGACTTTCGTCTCTGCTTGACTTGTCAGTCTCGCAGTCAGGCAGGCTTATGCCATTGCACTCAACGACTGATTTCCGACCAGTCTGAGCCTACCATCGCGCGCCTCCGTTACTCTTTGGGAGGCGACCGCCCCAGTCAAACTACCCACCATACACTGTCTCGGACCCGGATAACGGGCCGCGGTTAGACATTCATGACCACAAGGGTGGTATTTCAATGGTGGCTCCACCACGGCTGGCGCCGCGGCTTCAAAGCCTCCCACCTATGCTACACATGTCGACACGAATGCCAGTGTAAAGCTGTAGTAAAGGTGCACGGGGTCTTTCCGTCTGACCGCAGGAACCCCGCATCTTCACGGGGAGTTCAATTTCACTGAGTCGATGCTGGAGACAGTGGGGAAGTCGTTACGCCATTCGTGCAGGTCGGAACTTACCCGACAAGGAATTTCGCTACCTTAGGACCGTTATAGTTACGGCCGCCGTTTACCGGGGCTTCGATTCAAAGCTTGCACCTCTCCTCTTAACCTTCCGGCACCGGGCAGGCGTCAGACCCTATACGTCGTCTTGCGACTTCGCAGAGCCCTGTGTTTTTAGTAAACAGTCGCCACCCCCTAGCCTGTGCCCCCCGCACCTGGTTGCCCAGATACGGGGCCTCCTTCTTCCGAAGTTACGGAGGCAATTTGCCGAGTTCCTTCAGCATCGTTCTCTCAAGCGCCTTGGTATGCTCTACCAGTCCACCTGTGTCGGTTTAGGGTACGGTCTGATGCGGGAGCTATTTCCTGGAACTCCTTCGCTGCACGGACAATCCAGTAAGCCCGTACAACACACGGAATTCGTCACTACCCGCTGGCTGGGGAATATTAACCCCATTCCCATCGGCTACGCCTCTCGGCCTCGCCTTAGGAGCCGGCTAACCCTGCGCAGATTAGCTTTACGCAGGAACCCTTGGACTTTCGGCGAGAGGGTCTTTCACCCTCTTTGTCGTTACTCATGTCAGCATTCGCTCTTCCGATACCTCCAGATGTCCTCACGGATCATCCTTCACCGGCTTACGGAACGCTCCGCTACCGCGCACACGAAAGTGTGCACCCGCAGCTTCGGTGCATGGCTTTAGCCCCGTTACATTGTCGGCGCGAAGACCCTTATTTAGACCAGTGAGCTGTTACGCTTTCTTTAAAGGATGGCTGCTTCTAAGCCAACCTCCTGGTTGTTATGGGATCCTCACATCCTTTCCCACTTAGCCATGACTTGGGGACCTTAGCTGGCGGTCAGGGCTGTTTCCCTCTCCACGACGGACCTTAGCACCCGCCGTGTGTCTCCCGCGCATTACTTCCTGGTATTCGGAGTTTGGTTAGGTTTGGTAATCCGGTGAGGACCCCTAGCCCATCCAGTGCTCTACCCCCAGGAGCATTCACGCGAGGCGCTACCTAAATAGCTTTCGCGGAGAACCAGCTATCTCCGAGTTTGATTGGCCTTTCACCCCTAGCCACAAGTCATCCCCGGCTTTTTCAACAGACGTGGGTTCGGCCCTCCAGTGCGTGTTACCGCACTTTCAGCCTGCTCATGGCTAGATCACTCGGTTTCGGGTCTAATCCGACGAACTGAACGCCCTGTTCAGACTCGCTTTCGCTGCGCCTACACCTATCGGCTTAAGCTTGCTCGTCAGACTAACTCGCTGACCCATTATACAAAAGGTACGCAGTCACCCAGGACGAACCTTGGGCTCCTACTGTTTGTAAGCATCCGGTTTCAGGTTCTCTTTCACTCCCCTCGTCGGGGTGCTTTTCACCTTTCCCTCACGGTACTAGTGCGCTATCGGTCAGCAAGGAGTACTTAGGCTTGGAGAGTGGTCTCCCCATGTTCAGACAGGGTTTCACGTGCCCCGCCTTACTCAAGTCCTGATGCTTTCATTACCCGTAAGGGGCTGTCACCCTCTAAGGCCCAACTTTCCAGATGGTTCCGGTTGTAAAGCACCAGGCACTGGCCTGGTCCGCGTTCGCTCGCCACTACTAGCGGAGTCTCTGTGATTTCCTTTCCTCCAGGTACTGAGATGTTTCAGTTCCCCGGGTTCGCCTCACATGCCTATGGATTCAGCATGTGATACAGCCGAAGCTG
>NZ_SZZM01000001.1:1695000-1904623 GCF_005281615.1 Rhodoligotrophos defluvii
TCGAGATCTTCGGCAAGCGTGCCCAGGGCAAGAACTGCCCGGCCATTGAAGGCATCATAGAAGAGGGCGAGGAAATCCTCGACGAGTTCAAGGGCACGCCCGCCCTGGACGCCGGTCTGGTTTCGGCGGCCCAGGCGGTCGAGCACTACGAGATCGCCCGTTACGGTACCTTGAAGCGCTGGGCGGAGATGCTCGGCCTGAAGGATGCCGCGCAGCTGCTCGACAAGACCTTGTCGGAGGAATATGCGACCGACGAGAAGCTGACCAAGCTTGCCGATCAGATCGCCAATCAGAAGGCGAAGGCGGCCTGACGCAAGCCATGCATGGAGACGGCTCCGGCCCTGCCGGGGCCGTCCCCTTCGGCCATTGACCAAGGTTGCAGCGATGGACGTCAGATCAGAGACAGATGAAGACGGTGTTGCCCAGGGCCACCAGGGCAAGTCGTTGATTATGTACACCACTTTGGGCGTGCGGGACGTGCGCCGCGCCATACCCTTTTACGATGCTGTTCTTGGCGTGCTCGGCCACCGCCGCCGCTCCACCTCCGATGAATGGGTGGCGTGGGGGCCGGACTACGACCATGGCGTGAGCTTCTGCATCTGCCCGCCCTTCGACGGCAATCCGCCGAGCGTCGGCAATGGCACGATGATCGCGCTGAGGGCCCAGTCCGACAAAGAGGTGGACGCCTTCTACGAGGCTGCGCTGCGCCACGGTGGCAGCAGCGAAGGCCCGCCCGGAACCCGCGAAGCCTATGATCCGAATTTCTATGTCTGCTACGTCCGTGATCTCGACGGTAACAAGCTGGCCTGTGCCTTCCCCCATTACGGCGAGTGAGCGCAAGCGCTCGCGAGCGCTTGCGAGTGCTCAGCCATGAATGACCCCCCGCTCCAGCCCGCAGCGACACCCGGCATGCGCTCGCCGGACGTGGGCTCGGCTGTCGAGGAGCTGGCCGAGCGTATCAGGCAGCGCAAGGTGATCCTGTTCGCCGGGGCGGGCGTATCGATGAACGTGGGGCTGCCCTCGTGGGGCACGCTCATCGAGCATATGGTCGAGGATCTCGGGCTCGATATGAGTTCCCAGGAGGTGCAGGAGTGCACCTACCAGATGCTGGCGGAATACTACCGGCTGAAGCAGGGCAGCATCGGCCCGCTCCGCAGCTGGATGGATCGCAATTGGAAGGTCTCGCCCGAGCACGTCAAGCAGTCGCGGCTGCACAAGCTCATAGTTGAGCTGGACTTTCCGATCATCTACACGACCAATTACGACCGCAACCTGGAGGTCGCCTTTAATCTCTACGACAAGCCCTTCGTGAAGATCGCCAATGCCAAGGACATCGCCAAGGCGACCGAGGGCGTCACCCAGATCATCAAGTATCACGGCGATTTCGATGAAGACGCGTCTCTGGTGCTGGCCGAGACCGACTATTTCAACCGCTTGTCTTTCGAGTCGCCGCTGGACCTGAAATTCCGTTCCGATGCCCTCGGCAAGACCGTGCTGTTCATCGGCTACAGCATGTCCGACATGAATATCCGGCTGTTGCTGCACCGGCTGTGGGAGACATGGAACCGCTCCGGATACGAGAAGGACCGGCCGCGGTCATTCGTGTTCATGCCAAACCCCAATCTGGTTCAGGAGGCGATCCTCGCGCGGTGGGGCATCTCCATGGTCACGGAGGAAGCCGAAAGCGCCGAGGATGGCCTCTACGCATTCCTGTCGCGCATTCGCGATCTCATCGGCAGCGACGCGGATGGCCTTGGTGCAGCCGAGAAGGAAAGGAACGGCCGGTAAGGGCCTGGAGCATTTTCGAGCGAAGTGGATGCCGGTTCGCGTGAAGAAAAAATGCGACCAAGCAGGAACTTGGAGCGGTTCCGCGCTTCGAAGAGAAGCGGAACAGCTCTAGACCGCCGCGAGGAGCCTGCTCATGGATCAAGGACAGCACGGCGGGGCCAAAGCTCCGTTCGCCCATGTCGCAGCATTTGCCGTGGGGCTCATGGTCGGCTGGCGCCTTCTGGCTTCGCGGGGCGGCACGGCGCGCGGCCTCGCCGAGCCCACTCGGCCGTCCCGACCCGCCACGCGGGAGAACCGCGGCCGCACGGCTCTGTCGCCTGCCGGCATACCGCCGCGCGGATGGTGGGATGTCATCACCCGTGTCTACCACGAAATGACCAATGACCGGATTATGGCGGTCGCCGCTGGGGTCACCTTCTACACCATGCTGGCCCTGTTCCCGGGCATCGCCGCCTTCATCTCGCTCTATGGCCTGCTGGCCGACACGGCAGCCATCACCGAACACTTGCGCATGCTCGAAACACTGCTCCCCGCCGGGGCCGTGGACATCATCCGCGGCCAGCTGGAAGCGATAACCGCCGAAGGCCGCGGCTCGCTGGGCGTGACGTTCTTCATTGGCTTGGGCGTGGCCCTGTGGAGCGCGAGCGCCGGCGTGCGGGCGCTGATGGATGCGCTGAACGTGGTCTATGAGGAACAGGAGAAGCGCAGCTTCATCATCGTTTATGGGCTTGCGCTGTTGTTCACCATCGGGGCGGTCGTTCTCGGCATGGTCACCATCGGCGGGGTGGTCGCCGTGCCGATCCTCCTCCGCTATATCGGCCTGGGCTCGACTGCCGAGGCCATCCTCGCTTGGCTTCGCTGGCCCATACTCTATGGGTTCTTCGTGATCGCGATCGGCTCAATTTACCGCTACGGACCGAGCCGCGACCAGGCGAAATGGCGCTGGGTGATCTGGGGCGCCGCGCTGGCTGGCTTGCTCTGGCTTGCGGCATCCGGCCTGTTCTCCTGGTACGTGGCCAATTTCGGCTCCTATAACGAGACCTATGGCTCGTTGGGCGCCGTCATCGCCTTCATGACCTGGATCTGGCTCTCCATGGTGGTGATCCTGGTCTGTGCCGAGCTCAACGCCGAGATGGAGCATCAGACCGCCCGCGACACGACCCGCGGGCCGGCGCAGCCATTGGGCCAGCGCAACGCCTACATGGCCGACAGGGTTGCTCCTGCCAGCGACTAAGTCGCCAGCGACTGAGTGTGGCTCACGCCTCGCGGAACCGACGCGCATCCCGCGTTTTGACGGACAGCGGAGGTGTGCATGAACGACATTTCGCCGATCATCGAGACCATTCAGCGGCAGCTGACCTGGCTGCCGCCGTGGTTCGCCAGCGTTGTGCTGCTCGTGCTCGGAGCGCTGGTCGCCTGGTGGGTGCACGAACTGGTCTTCCGGCTGGTGATGCGCCACCTGCGGAACGCGAGCCTGTTCAAGCGGTCGGTGGTGTCGCGGACGCGAGGGCCCACCCGTCTCGCCTTTCTCATGATCGGCATCGTCCTGGCGGCAAGCGTCGCGCCCTTGTCCAGGGACGGCGCAGGTGTGCTTCAGCAGATCATGCTGGTGGGCATCATCGTGCTGCTCGGCTGGATCGCGCTGACCGCGCTCCACATCTGGACGGTCCTCCACCTGCGCCGCTTCAAGCTCGATTCGACCGACAACCTGTTGGCGCGGAAACATGTCACCCAGACGCGTATTCTGCAGCGGGTGGCGGCGATGCTGATCGTGCTCGTCACCATCTCAGCCGCCCTCATGACCTTCGAGGGCGTTCGGCAATATGGGGTGAGCCTGCTCGCCTCCGCGGGGGCGGCCGGTATCGTGGTCGGCCTCGCCTTGCAGCCGATCCTCAAGAACCTGGTGGCGGGCGTGCAGCTGGCCCTCACCCAGCCCATCCGCATCGACGATGCGCTGCTGGTGGAGAACGAATGGGGCAACGTGGAGGAGATCCGCTCGACCTATGTGGTCGTCCGCCTATGGGACTGGCGCCGGCTGATCGTGCCCCTGAGCTATTTCATGGAAAAGCCTTTCCAGAACTGGACGCACGAGGGCTCTGAGATCATCGGTAGCGCCTTCCTCTACACCGATTTCACCGTGCCCGTGCCGGAGCTCAGGCAGGAGCTGGAGCGGATCGTGCGGGAGACCCCGCTCTGGGATGGACGGGTGGTCAACCTGCAGGTCACCGATCTCAAGGAGAACACCATGGAGATTCGCATCCTGGTGAGCGCGGAGAATGCCGGCAAGGCGTTCGAGCTCCGGTGCTACGTCCGGGAGAAGATGATCGGCTTCCTGCAGAAGCAATACCCCAACGCCCTGCCGCGGGTCAGGATGGATCTCGTCAGCGACCGGCCGCCTGCTCCTGACCTTCACTGACCTCGCACCGGGTGATCTCAGGCACTCCGCGTGGGAATGCGGCGCTCGAAATAGCGGAACGCCACCACCAGGATCCCGGTCAGGCACATATAGACGAGGGCGAGGAACAGCAGCGGCTCGTAGACCAGGAACGTGTCCTGGCGGATGCGGGCCACCACCGCGTAGACGTCGATCACTGTGATGGTGGCAACCAGCGGGGTCGATTTGAGTTGCAGCACCATTTCGCCGTTCAGGGTCGGCAAGGCGCGCTGCACGGCCCGCGGTAGCCAGATGCGCCGCAGCATCGTGAACCGGCCCATGCCGAACGCCCGCGCCGCTTCCAATTCGCCCCGGGGTACGCCGGCAAAGGCCCCGCGCATCACCTCGCCCTCATAGCCGGCGAAGGAGAGGGTCAGGGCAAAGAGCCCATAGGGCCAGGCCTGACGCAGGTAGGGCCAGAGGAACGACTCGCGGATCTCCGGAATCTGGGGAAACAGCGAGCCCACGCCGTAATAGATGAGCCAAATCTGCAGGAGCAGTGGCGTCCCGCGGATCACCGTGCAGAAGCCCCGGGCGAGCCAGGACAAGGGCGCAGGGCCGGTGACCTGAACGAGCCCGAGCGGCACCGCCAGGAGGAAGCCGAGCAGCGCGCTCGAGAACAGCAGCAACAGGGTGTGCCAGACGCCGACGAGCAAAGCGGAGGAATACTCCGGCAGCCAGTCCCACCGCATGGTGAGCGCGAGATAAGCCACCAAGGCCGCCGCCAGCAGGATCAGCAGGATGCGGTGCGGCATCAGGAGCGCGCGCAACCCGGTTGCCGGCTGGCCCGGCCGGGTGAGTGCTTTTGCAGCGGCAGCGTTGTCGAGCGTCTCGAAGGACATGGCACCCTAGCGAAAGCTCGGCAGGCCGCGGCGGGCGCGCCGCTCGGCCAGTCCGAAGATCACGTTCGAGATGAGCGTTATGAGCAGATAGAGCACGCCCGCCGCACAGAAGAACAGGAAATAGGCCTTGGTCGTGCCGCCGGCCTGGCGGGTCGCCAGTGTGAGCTCGGTGAAGCCGATGACGGCGAGCAGGGCGGTATCCTTGGTGGCGATGAGCCAAAGGTTGGAGAGCCCGGGAATGGCGTGGGGCAGCATGGCCGGCAAGGTCACCCGTCGCAGCGTCAGCAGGGGCGACATGCCGAAGGCGCGCGCCGCCTCGATCTCGCCGTGGGGTATGGCCTTGATCGCCCCGCGCAGCACTTCTGTCGAATAGGCGCCCTGCACGATCCCGATCACCATGATGCCGGCGGCGAGGCCGTTGATGTCCATGGCGCCGAGGCCGATGCTTGTCAGCAGCCGGTTCAGCAGGTCGGTTCCCGCGTAATAGATGATCAGGATCAACACCAGCTCCGGCACCGCCCGGACGATGGTGGTGTAGCACTCCATGAGGTCGCGTGTGATCGGCCCGCCATAGAGCTTGCCGAACGCGCCCCCTATGCCGAGCAGCAAGCCGAGAAGATAGCCGCCGCCGGCGATCTTCATCGAGGTCAGCAGGCCCTGCAGCAGCAGGCCGCCCCATCCGGGCGGTGAGAGCGCCAGCAGCTCCCATTGGATCATGAGCGTTCTCCGGTCCGGCGCGCCCGGCTTGCCCGCCTGTCAGCCAGAAGGCCGGGGGGCGGCCGCATCATAGCTGACGCGGCGCCCCAGCCCTATACGTCTCGTGAGCCTCAGCCACCATAGATGTCGAAATCAAAATACTTCTTCGAGAACTCGTCATACTTGCCGTTCTTGCGGATCTCGGCGATCGCCGCGTTCACCTTGGCCTTCAGCTCGTCGTCGCCCTTGCGCAGACCCACGCCAACACCCGGGCCGAGCACCTCCAGATCCTGGGCGACCTGCCCCTTCGACTCGCAGCAGGCCTGGGCCTCAGGCGTCTCCAAGAACGCTTCCACCGCGATGCTGTCGGCCTGGATGGCATCGATGCGGCCGGCGACCAGGTCCTGATTGGCTTCATCCTGAGTCTGGTAAATCTTGATTTCCGCGTCCTTGAAGTGCTTCTTGGCATAGTTCTCGTGAATGGTCGAGACCTGGACCCCCAGCACCTTGCCCTTCAGCCCCTCCGGTGTGGCGTCGAATTTCTCCGACTTCGCGCCGGCGACCATGGGCAGCGTGTTATAATACTTGTCGGAGAAGTCGATCGTCTTCATCCGCTCGGGCGTGATCGACATGGACGAGATGATCATGTCGATGCGCTTCGAGGTCAACGCGGGAATGATGCCGTCCCATGCCACCGGTGTCAGCTCGCATTTGAGCTCGGCCGCCTCGCACATCGCGTTCATGAAGTCGATCTCCCAGCCCTTCCAGTTACCGGCCGCATCCGGCTCGGAGAACGGCGGATACGGCTCGGCCGCAACGCCCACTTTCACCGTCTGCGTCTGCGCGGCAGCGGCGCCCGCGCCCAGGGTGATGGCCAAGGCCGCAACAGCAAGTTTCGCAAGCAATCCCTTCATTTTTTGAGCCCTCTTGTTCTGCTTAACGTGACAGGATTTCCATCCCAACTCTCGACACTTCACCGGACGGAACTCAGGAATCTGACCAGCCGCTCGGACTTCGGCGCGGTGAACACTGTCTCGGGATCACCGTCTTCTTCCACGATGCCGTTGTGCAGGAACACGATGCGGCTCGCGACCTCGCGGGCGAACTTCATCTCGTGCGTCACCAGGATCATGGTGCGCCCCTCACGCACCAGGTCGCCGATTACCGTGAGCACTTCGCCCACCAGCTCCGGGTCGAGCGCCGAAGTCGGCTCGTCGAACAGCATGACATCCGGCTTGATGGCCAGCGCGCGCGCAATGGCCGCGCGCTGCTGCTGGCCGCCCGACAGGAAGGCCGGATAGACGTCGCGCTTGTCATAGAGGCCAACCCGCTCCAGCAGCGCGTTGGCGGTTTCGATGGCCTCTGCCTTGGGCACGCCCAGCACGTGCACGGGGACCTCGATGACATTCTCGCGCAGCGTACGGTGCTGCCACAAGTTGAAGTTCTGGAACACCATGCCGAGGCGCGTGCGCATGCGCTGGACCTGCCGGCGGTCGGCGATCGTTTGCCCCCCATGCCCATCGGGCTTGGTCGCGATCTCTTCGCCGCGGATCTTCACGATCCCGGAGGTTGGCACCTCCAGCATGTTGATGCAGCGGAGCAGGGTCGACTTGCCGGAGCCGCTTGCACCGATGATGGCGATCACATCACCGTCATGCGCGGCCAAGGATACGCCCTTGAGGACTTCCAAGGGGCCGAAATACTTGTGGACATCGATGATCTCGACGGCAGGAACGCTCTTGGTTGCAAGCGGGTCCGCGCGCAATATTCCCTCGGCTCGTCGGCTCAACAACTATCCGCCACGCGGTTGTGGCGCTCCTTGTCTTCCCCGGCGGGCCTTGTTTCTTGTCAATGCTCGCACCCCAGGCGCCGCCAGGCTCGATCTATAATGCACTTGAGAATGGGTTATTCAACTGCATAATTAGGCGAACCATCCGGCGGCCGGTGGAGAACCGCAATGCCTAAGCCAGATCCCGCAGGCTCCCACACCACGCGGCGGCGGTTTCGCCGGGTGGAGCAGCACGTCCGCAAGCAGGATCTGATTCGCGCAACATTGGATTGCGTGGCGGAAAAGGGGCTCCAGGCGGCAACCGTGCGCGAAGTGGCGGTGCGGGCCGGCGTGACCAACGGGCTGATCCGCCATTACTTCGCCTGCAAGGATCAGATGATCTACGAAGCCTACCGCGTGACGATGCAGGAGATGATCGTCATGGCGCGGTCGGCAGCAAGCGCCGCCCAGAGCCCGCGCGACCGGCTGCGGATCTTCATCGAAGCCAATCTCACCGAGCCGGTTCTGGACATCAGGCGGCTGACCTTGTGGGCGAGCTTCATCAGCCGCATCCACGTGGATGTGACCATGGCCGAGATCCACCGGGAGGGCTATCTCGGCTATTGCCGGGAATTCGAGGCGATGCTGGGCGACGTGCTGCGGGAGGCGGGCAGGGCAAGCAGCCCGGACTTGTGCCGCCGCTACGCGATCAAGCTCAATGCCATCATCGATGGCCTGTGGCTCGAAGGGTGTCTGGCGAGCGAGCTGTTCCAGGGCGATGCGCTCGCCGCGATCGGCATCGAGGCGGCGGAAGCGGTGCTCGGCCTATCGCTGCGCGAGAAGCTGGTTGAGCCGCAGCGGCTGCGGGCGGTGGCGGGCGAGTAGATGGACGATGTCCAGCCCGTCAATGTGCCTGGGACCTGAAGGTCGCTTTCATGTGTCGAAAATACCGGACCGCCTCGAGTAGCTGGTGGTGGCCGTTCGGTGGCAGGCGCACTCTCAGTCGGGCATTGCCGCGCAGCTGGAATTCCAGAGCCAGTCGGGAAACATCCTCGATTGCAGGCTCTACACGGACGACCTCTGAATAGGGAGGCTCGGCATACTTCTCGCCTGCGAGATGTGCATCATCGACCAGCGCCAGCAGGCGGGGAATTGCCGCCTCGAGCACAGGGGGTCGGCATGGCGAGCACGAGTTCTGGTCCTTTCTGGACCCGCGCGGAGACGAGGCACGTCTCGCCGGAATCTCGAATATCTGTTCCCGTGATTTCGGCAAGGTCGATCTCGAGTTTGTCTTTCCGAGCCATTGTGTGTCCTTTCCATAAGCGTCCCTCGACGTCTGGAATGTGGAACCGACCCGTGAGATCCCGATATGTCTATGATGCTGCTAAAGCTTGCTCCCGAACCGGAAGTCCACGAAGCGAAAGGTGGAGACCGGCTTTCGGAAAAGACTATGCTCAAACAACGGATTAAAGGAAAAACAACTCGCTGCGGCCTTCGGTTCGACAGCGAGTTCTTGAGGAGTTGGATCGATCTTCAAAACCGCGGCTTGGAACAACCGATGCCGAGTCCCTGACAGCCTTCAGCTCAAGTCTCGAGCGCGCGTTGTTCCGCATAGGCCAGCACACGGCCAAGATCCGTGAACAAGCGGAATGCTTCGTCTGTGTCGCAAGACAAAATTTTTTCAGCGCCGTTCAGGTCGGAGAAGGCGAAAAAAACCACCTGATCGCCGTTCTCCCCTTCAACGCAAGACACCTGGTGATGCTGAAAATGCCGACTAGCTTGGCTCGTGCGTTCGAGGCCCATTACCCCTTTTCCCTTTAAAATTATACACTGTCAGTTAACATAGTAAGGTTTCGGCCGTCCAGGAGAAATGGGTTCTCTCGCGATGCTTTTCATTGCGGTTGATTCAAGAAGTTTGAGTTTTCCACAACATGTGAGTCGGCCCGCGGGCGGACTGATCTATATTGTCAGTGTGGATACAAATTCATCGTGCTCGTGAATTTAGAATTATTTTTATCCGTATGCGCATAATTCTGCTGACTGGCGGAAACATTCTAAGATTTTTTCGCTAAGTGGCTATTCTCTTCAGGTGTATAATTGACACCGCATGATGACATGCGCTCAAATAATCGGGATAAAGCACAAACACTGATCTTGTGTCTCGGGGGAGCGCAAATCATGCAAGCTGAGAGAGTGGGAGCCCTCAAGAAGAGGGCTTGTTCGCTGCCGTCTGAAATCGCCACGGAAGGCATATCTGACAAGGAATTGTGGGAATATATTGTGGCGCGCGCCGTTCCGGAGGGCGATGCCTTTGCGGCGGCGGAATGGATTTTGGAGAAGCACAAGCGCCTCGGCATAGCGCTTTGGGATTGTGAGAAACTCCCGATTTCTTCGCCGGTGGTGGAGGCGGTCTGTCGTGAAATTCGGTTCATGCTGGAGGTGTGCTGCCGCGTCTCGCGCGCCAAGCTCGAAAACGGCAGGGCGATAAAGCGCCATAGCGAGATTATCGAATATTGCAGAACAAGGCTGGCTTCGGAACAGCAGGAGCGATTTCATCTTCTCTGCTTCAACACGCGATTCACGCTTATGGCTGATGAAGCGCTTCCAACCCGGCAAGAACACGACATTGGCGATTACCATAAGACGATCGCGCATCGCTCGCTTCATTTCGGCTCGTCGGCGATCGTTCTCGCCCAAAATCGCCCCTGTGGCGATCCTGCGCCATCACAACGCGACGTTCAGCTCACGCAGGACGTGGTGAAGTGCCTCAAGCCTCTGGGCATTAGCGTCCTCGATCACGTGATTGTCGCACGCGGTCTTGTGACCAGCTTTCAGCAACTCGGCGTGCTCTAGGGGCTGCCTCCAGCCCAAGTCCCTGACAGTCCCAAAGCGTGGGTACGACGCGGGTGCTTATGTTCCCAGGGTGTCGCTCCGTTGGCATCGGGGCAGGCTCTTGATGAGCATGGCGCCCGCCAATCGTGGGAAAATACGTCAATCCATTGACAAAAAATCGCGCTGATGGAATGCTCCGCCCGAATGACGCGGCCGCTGCGGTGGTCGCCAGGTCTCAAAGAACAGCAGACGTTATCGATCGAGGGAGGATCGCATGAGCCGTATTGCGCGGTTTGCAGGCGCGTGTGCGTTGGCGCTCGGCCTTGTGGCTGGTGTCGGCCAGCCGGCCTTTGCCCAAGAGGGCGTGAAGATCGGCATTCTCAACGACCAGTCGAGCGTGTACTCGGACATTACCGGGGCCGGGTCGGTCGCCGCCGCACAGATGGCGATCGAGGATTTCGGTGGCGAGGTCTTGGGCAAGCCCATCGAGCTGGTCTTTGCCGACCATCAGCATAAGCCGGATAACGGCTCCGCGATCGCCCGCCGCTGGTTCGACAATGAGCATGTGGATGCGATCTTCGACATCTACAGCTCGGGCGTGGCGCTCGCCGTGCAATCGGTGGCCGAGGAGAAGGACAAGATCCTGGTCGTTTCCATGGCCAGCAGCCGGGACATCAGCGGCAAGAACTGCTCCAGCCATGGCATGCAATGGGCCAATGACGGCTATGCGGTTGCGAACCTTACGGTGAAGGGCGCATCGACCGCGGAGGCTTCCACCTGGTACTTCATCACTGTGGATTACACGGCCGGCCACAGCATCGAGCGCGACGCCAGCAAGGCGGTGGAAGCGGCCGGCGGCAAGGTGCTGGGCAGCGCCCGCTTCCCGCTGGGCACCAAGGATTTCAGCTCCTTCCTGCTGCAGGCGCAGGCCTCGGGCGCCAAGAATATCGGGTTCATCGGCGGCGGTGCCGACATGATCAACTCGATCAAGCAGGCCAATGAGTTTCAGATCGCCGCGGCCGGCCAGCGGTTCGTGCCCTTTTCCCTCACGCCTCAGGATGTCTATGTGCTTGGCAATGACGTCACCAAGGGCATGCCGGTGGTGCTGAGCTTCCACTGGACCGCCAGCGACGAGACCAAGGCCTGGAAGGATCGCTTTCTCGAGAAGACCGGGCGCATGCCCAGCGACCCGCAGGCCAACATCTACAGCGCGGTCACCCATTATCTGAAGGCGGTCAAGGCTGCGGGAACGAAGGATACGGCCGCGGTGCTGGCCAAGATGAAGTCCATGCCGGTTGAGGACTTCTTCACGAAGGGCGCCATGATCCGCGAGGATGGCCGCCTGATGCGCCAGCTCTATTATGCCGAGGTGAAGGCGCCGGAAGAGATGGCCGACAAGGACGATCTCCTCAAGCTGGTGCGCAGCGTGCCTGGTGAAGAGGTGTTCGTGCCCGTGGCTGAGAGCGATTGCAAGCTGCTGAAGAAGTAATCCGACCCGTTTGAGCCCTCAAGCGCCGGATGCCTTGGGGCTCCGGCGCTTCCGTGGCGAGGGCGGATACACCGGGTTGAACGACGACAGGTCGACCGAGCGAAGGCCGCGCGCGATCCGGCTGATCAGGTCGAGGAACAGCATCTTCTCCTGGTGGGTAAGGCCGCTGGCTGCCTGCTCGTAGAAGATGAGCGCGTACTTGAACAGGTCGTTCCAATAGTGCAGGCCGGCGGGCGTCAGTCGGACCAGGCGGACCCGGCGGTCCTCCGGCTTCTCCACCCGCTCCACCAGGTCCATGCGCTCGAGCCGCTTCAGCACCGCATCGAGGTTCTGCCGGCTCACGCCCATATAGTCCGCGAGCTTCGAAAACGGCATGCCGTGTTCGAGATCCTGCGAGAGCGCGCCGAGCACCGCGCCCTGCACGCCGGTAATGCGCAGCTCCCGCATGGCTTGACGGTGATAGATGTTGCCGGCCTGGATCAGCCGGAAGAACAGCCTGTTGTTCAGCTCGTTGGCCGAATGACGGTCGACCGGTTCGGCGCTTGGCGCCACCTTCGCTTTCTTGTTCATCAAGGCCTTGCTCGTGGCTCCATATTCAATCAACCTATTTACATAATTTTGCCGGCGGTGGTAGGGTCTACCGGTTCGAATGGCATGTCGTGTCACCTCATGCCTCAGATCCTCTCTCTGAAAAGGCCCATGGCCAGCGGCAATGATCTCGAAGCTATTCATAGCAAATCGTGGTGAAATCGCATTGCGGATTGCGCGGGCGGCCGCCGATCTTGGCATCCCGTACGTTGCCGCCCATCCTGCTGATGATGCGGCCTCCCTGCATGTGCGCAATGCCGAGCTGGCGATGCAGCTTCCCGGCCGCGGGGCCTCCGCCTATCTCGATATCGACGCGCTCGTGGCGGCGGCCGTCTCCAGCGGCTGCGATGCGGTGCATCCTGGCTATGGCTTCCTGAGTGAAAATCCCGCCTTCGCCCGCAAAGTGCGGGAGAGCGGCCTCGTCTTCGTCGGGCCGCGGCCCCAGGTGCTGGAGCTGTTCGGCGATAAGGCGGCGGCGCGGCAGCTCGCCCGCTCCTGCGGCATCCCGATGCTGGATGGCACCGAAGGACCGACCAGCCTGGAAGACGCGCGCCGCTTCTTCGCCAGCCTTCAGCCGGGCGAGATGGCCATCATCAAGGCGGTGGCCGGCGGCGGCGGCCGTGGCATCCGCATCGTGCGCTCGGCCGAGGCGCTGGACGAAGCTTATGAGCAGTGCCGGTCGGAAGCGCTGATGTCCTTCGGGCAGGACGGCGTCTATATCGAGCGCTATCTGTCGCGCGCCCGCCATATCGAAGTGCAGATCGCCGGTGATGGCCGCGAAATCGTTCATTTCGGCGAGCGCGAATGCACCGTGCAGCGGCGGCATCAGAAGGTGGTGGAGATCGCACCGAGCCCTACCTTGCGCCCCGAAATGCGGGAGCGGCTGTGCCAGGCCGCCATCGCCCTCGGCAAGGCCGTCTCGTACGAAGGGCTGGGCACGGTCGAATTCCTCGTCTCGGACGATGGCGCCCGTTTCGCCTTCACCGAGGTCAATCCGCGCCTGCAGGTCGAGCATACGGTGACCGAGGAGGTGTTCGGCATCGACCTGGTCGCAACCCAGATCAGGCTGGCCGAGGGGCGCTCCCTGGCGGAGCTGGGCTTCGCGCCCGGCGAGAGCCTCGCGCCGCGCGGTCATGCCATCCAGCTGCGCATCAACATGGAGCGGCTCGACAGCCAGGGTCGCACCGCGCCTTCGAGCGGCACGATCAAGGCCTATGAGCTGCCCACCGGTCCGGGCATCCGCATCGACGGCTTCGGCTATGCCGGCTACCGCACCTCCACCCTTTACGATTCACTGCTGGCCAAGCTCATCGTCCATTCGCCCAGCAGCGCCTATGCCGATGCGGTGCGCCGGGCGCAGCGGGCGCTGAAGGAATTCCGCGTGACCGGCGTCGGCACCAATATCCCGCTGCTGCAGGCTCTGCTCGACCATCCCGATTTCCGCAGCAACAACCTGCACACCACCTTCCTCGAAGAGCGCATCGGCGAGCTCGTCGCGGCCATGCCGGCTGCGGCCGAGGCGCCCGCCAAGAGCCATCGCAGCGCAACGGCGGAGCGCAGGAACCTGCGCGACGAGGTGGACCCCCTCGCCCTGTTCAGCGCCACCAGCAATGGCACCGCGGTCGCGGCCCTGGTCTCCGCGGTTGCCGACGATCACGGCTATCTCCAGGCCGCCCCCCTGCAGGGCACCATCATCAAGCTGGCCGTGGAACCGGGCAGTGCCGTGGCCAAGGGCCAGACGGTGGCCGTGATGGAAGCCATGAAGATGGAGCATCTCGTCACCGCCGAAGTGGCGGGCACGGTGCGCTGGCTCCATGTCACGGAAGGCGACACGGTGTTCGAAGGCGAGCCGCTCCTGTCCATCGAAGAGGGCGAAGCGGGTGGGGCGGACGGCCCGGACGAGCAGTCCGTGGATCTGGATGAGATCCGTGGCGACCTGGCCCAGGTGCTCGCGCGGCAAGCCATGCTCATGGACGCGGCTCGCCCCGATGCGGTGGCGCGGCGGCGCAAGACCGGCCAGCGGACCGTGCGCGAGAACATCGCCGATCTGTGCGACGAGGGTAGCTTCATCGAATATGGCGGGCTCGCGATAGCCGCCCAGAGCTCGCGCCGCAGCTTCGAGCAGCTTCTGGCCATGAGCCCGGCCGACGGGATGGTGACTGGGCTCGGCACCGTCAACGGCAAGCTGTTCGATGACGAGCGGGCCCGCTGCGCTGTCATGGGCTATGACTACACCGTGTTTGCGGGCACCCAGGGGATCATGAACCACCACAAGACCGACCGCATCCTGGAGCTCGCCGACCGCTGGTCCATGCCGGTCGTGCTGTTTGCGGAAGGGGGCGGCGGCCGGCCGGGCGATGATTGGCCATCGCCAGCGGTGCTCCATACCCCCACCTTCCGCGATTTCGGCGCGCTGAGCGGCAAGGTGCCGACCATCGGCATCGTGTCCGGCCGCTGCTTTGCCGGTAATGCCGCGCTGCTCGGCGCCTGCAACGTCATCATCGCCACCAGGAACACCACTCTGGGCATGGGCGGCCCCGCCATGATCGAAGGCGGCGGCCTCGGCGTGTTCCCGCCCGAAGTTGTCGGCCCCATGAGCGTGCAGGTGCCGAACGGGGTCGTCGATATTCCCGTCGAGGACGAGGCGGAGGCGGTGAAGGCCGCCAAGGCCTACCTCTCCTATTTCCAGGGCCCGGTTTCCGAATGGGATTGCGCGGACCAGCGCCTGCTGCGCCACGCCGTACCGGAGAACCGACTGCGCGCCTATGATATCCGCGCGCTGATCGCCACCCTGGCCGACCGGGACAGCGTGCTGGAGCTGCGCCGCGGCTTCGGCCGGGCCATGGTCACCGCGCTCACCCGCATCGAAGGCCGGCCGATCGGCATCATCGCCAACAATTCCCAGCATCTGGGCGGAGCCATCGATGCGGACGCGGCCGACAAGGCTGCCCGCTTCATCCAGCTGTGCGATGCCTTCGACATCCCCGTTCTCGCCCTCTGCGACACGCCGGGGATGATGGTGGGGCCGGAGGTGGAGAAAACCGCCCATGTGCGCCACTGCTCGCGCATGTTCGTGGCCGGCGCGCGGGTCAAGGTTCCCTATTTCACCGTGGTGCTGCGCAAGGGCTATGGCCTGGGCGCCCTGGCCATGGCGGCGGGCTCGACCCATGCCTCCGTATTCACCCTGGCCTGGCCCACGGCGGAATTCGGCGCCATGGGCATCGAAGGCAGCGTCAAGCTCGGCTATCGGCGCGAGCTCGAAGCCATTGCCGACCCCGCCGAGCGGCGGGCCTGGTTCGAACGGAAGGTTGCCGAGGAATACGAGAAGAACAAGGCGCTGAACGCCGCGACCATGCTGGAAGTGGACAATGTGATCGACCCGGCCGAGACGCGCCGCTGGCTCGTGCGCGGCCTGAAAGCCCTGCCGCCGCGCCGCGGCAAGCCGCTCGGCAACGGCCAATTGCTGGATACGTGGTGAACAAAGCTGCCCAAGAAGAAAAGCGGGAAGGACACGCATTCGGGAGGACGAGACAATGGCACAGACCGCCGGCAGCCCTGTGACCTTTGCGGGTGAAGAAGACTACTTGCGGCACCTGCGGGCGCTGTGGCAGCAGCGCTGGCCGGCCGAGGTGCCGCGGGAGCCGCGCTATCCCCTGGGCGAGATTCCGCTCACGGAATATCTGCGCGCATGGGCCGCCCGCACGCCGGACAAGCCCGTGGTCGTCTTCTACGGCCGCGAGCTGAGCTATGGGGAGCTCGACCGGCTGAGCGACCGCTTCGCCGCCATGCTGCGCAACCGTGGCCTCGAGCCGGGCGACCGGGTGGCCGTGTTCCTCCCCAATTGCCCGCAATTCTACATCGTGTTCTTCGGCATCCTGAAGGCGGGCTGTGTGCATGTGCCAGTCAGCCCGATGTTCACGGCCCCGGAGCTGGCCTATGAGCTGAAGGACTCGCAAGCCTCCTTCCTCGTCACCCACGATCAACTGTTGGCCACCGTGAACAAGCTGGCGGAGAACGAGCGGCCCGAGCACATCCTGGTCACCGCATCGCAGGACTTTCTGCCCGAGGAACCGGTGGCGCCGCTGCCGGCGAGCCTCACCCAGCCGCGCGTGCCCTACCCGGAAGCCCAGGACCTGATGAGGGTGATTGAGGCGGAAGGCGATGGCGCGCCGTTGCCACCGGCCGACCTCGATGTGCTGGCCGCGCTCAATTATACCGGCGGCACCACCGGCTTTCCCAAGGGCTGCATGCATACGCAGCGCAACATGCTCTATACCGCCGCGGTCATCACTTCGATCAGCGCCGATATCACGGCCGATGATGTGCTGATCAATTTCTGGCCGCTGTTCTGGGTGGCGGGCGAGGATGTCGGCATCCTCGCCACCGTGATGACCGGGTCCACCTGCGTGCTGCTCGCCCGCTGGGACCCGGACGCGTTCTTCGTGGCGCTGGAGCGTCACAAGGTCTCCTGCGTGTTCATGCTGGTCGACAATGCGGTCGAGCTGATGGCGCACCCGCGCGCCAGGCAGGGGAGCTTGCGCGCCCTCAAGACGGTGCTGGTCGTCTCGTTCGTGAAGAAGCTGAACGTAACCTTCCGCCGGCAATGGGAGGAGATTGCCGGCACGGTGCTGCGCGAAGCCGCCTGGGGCATGACCGAGACCCATTCCTTCGACGCCACCACCCGCGGGCTGCAGGACGGCGACTTCGACCTCAACGGGCGGCAGATCTTCATCGGCCTGCCGGTGCCCGGCACCGAGTTCAAGATCCTGGAATTCGGCAGCGACCGGCTGGTGCGGCTCGGGGAAGAGGGCGAGCTGTGCGTGAAGACGCCCTCGCGCCTGCTCGCCTATCTCAACAAGCCGGAAGAGACCGCGAACAGCATCGTCGATGGGTGGTTGCGCACCGGCGACATCGGCATGATCAGCGAGGAAGGCTTCATCTACTTCCTCGGCCGTCGCAAGGAGATGCTGAAGCTCAAGGGCATGAGCATCTTCCCCGCCGAGATCGAGGCCGTGCTGGGCCAGCACCCGGCGGTGCTGGGCAGCGGCGTCATCGGGCGCGAGGATCCCGAGCGCGGCGAGGTGCCCGTGGCCTTCATCGTCGTGAGCCCGGACAAGGCGCATGAGGTCACGCCGGACGACATCGCCGCCTTCTGCCGCGAGCGGCTCTCCGCCTACAAGGTGCCGGAGGTGCGGATCATCGGCCAGCTGCCGATGACGCCCACCGGCAAGGTGAAGAAGCACGAGCTCAAGGATCTCTTGTGATGGAGCACCGCGACCCCCGTATCCCGCGGCGCGAGGACTGCGTCTTGCGCTATGTGCTGGAGCGCCGCGCCGCCGAGCACCCGCACCGGGTATTCATCAAGATGCCGGACGGGCGGGAATTCACCTATGGCGCCCTGCTCGATGATGCCCGGCGCATGGCTTCGGGCCTGGCGCAGCTGGGCGTGACCCAGGGCGACACGGTGGTGGTGTGGATGCCCAATGGCGTAGACATCGTGCGGGTGTGGTTCGCCATCAACCTCCTGGGCGCCGTCTATGTGCCCATCAATATTGCCTATCGCGGCAACCTGCTCGCTCACGTCATCCGCAATGCCGCTGCCAAGGTGCTGATCGCGCGCGGCGACTATATCGGCCGGCTGAATGATATCGACACCAGTGCGCTGGAGACGGTGGTGTGCTTCGGCGAGGCCGCCCCGCTGAACAAGCCGCTCGCGGTCAAGCCCGCCAGCGTGCTGGATGGCGACCCGGCCGCCCTCCCGCCGCTGCAGCGCCCGATCGAGCCGTGGGACCTGCAGTCCATCATCTACACCTCGGGCACCACCGGCCCCTCGAAGGGCGTGATGAGCACCTATGCGCATCTCTATCATATGAGCGGTACCCAGGGCTTCTACATGGTTACCGGGGAGGACCGGTTCATGTGCAACCTGCCGCTGTTCCATGTAGGCGGTACCGTGCCCATTGCCGGCATGATGAACCGCGGCGGTTCCGTGGCTCTGGTGGAGGCTTTCTCCACGAACGATTTCTGGCCGGCGGTGGATGCGACCGAAACGACGGTGGTGATCCTGCTCGGCGTGATGGCCCGCTTCGTCATGACCCTGCCGCCCTCGCCGGACGACCGGTCGCACCCGCTCAAGAAGGTGATCATGATCCCTCTGGCGGATGACTGGAAGGACTTTGCCGACCGCTTCGGCGTCACGGTCTGGACGCTGTTCAACATGACCGAGATCAGCGTGCCTATCGTGTCGGAGCCGAACCCGAACGTGCTCGGCAGCTGCGGCAAGATCCGTCGGGGCGTCGACATCCGCCTGGTGGACGAGAACGATGCCGAGGTGCCGGTGGGCCAGGTGGGCGAGCTGATCCTCAGGACCGATGCCCCCTGGGCCCTCAATTCCGGCTATTTTCGCGAACCGGAAGCCACGGCCCAGGCCTGGCGCAACGGCTGGTTCCACACCGGCGACGGCTTCCGCAACGATGAGGATGGCAACTATTTCTTCGTCGACCGCATGAAGGATGCGATCCGCCGCCGCGGCGAGAACATCTCGTCCTTCGAGGTGGAGGCGGAGATCGTCGCCCATCCCGATATCCGGGAATGCGCCGTGGTGCCGGTGCCCAGCACCTTCTCCGAAGACGAGGTGCTCGCCGTCGTGGCGCCGGTGCCGGGCCGCACGCTCGATCCGCTGGAGCTGCTCCGGTTCCTGCAGCCGCGCATGCCCCATTTCATGCTGCCACGCTACATCCGCATCCTGGATGAGCTGCCGAAGACCCCCACCCAGAAAGTGCAGAAGCACCTCCTGCGCGAGGCCGGGCTGACATCCGATACTTGGGATAGGGAAGCGGCCGGCATCAAGATCAAGCGGCAGGCCTGACTTTGCCGGTTTGGTAAGCCTCGCCCTTGCCGGCACTTGACCCGGCCCGCAGCCGGCCGCATGTCTGAGGCCGTTGTGCTGCGGCACGCTTGGCAGGTCACGCGATGGCAGATTTCTTTTCCCTCTACAGCCACGAGTTCATGCGCATCGCCTCCTGCGTGCCGCGCGCGGAGGTGGCCGACCCGCAATTTGCGGCCGACGAGACCCTGGCGCTCGCCAAAGATGGGGACGCGGACGGAACCGCGCTCATGCTATTTCCGGAGCTCGGCATCTCGTCCTATGCCATTGACGAGCTGTTCTTCCAGGACGCGCTGTTGGATGCGGTCGAGGCGAGCCTTGTGCGGATCGCCGAGGCCTCGCGCACGCTCTACCCCGTGCTGGTGTTGGGCGCGCCGCTGCGCCGCCAGGGGCGCCTCTACAACGCAGCCGTGGTCATTCACCGCGGGCAGATGCTGGGGGCGGTGCCGAAGACCTACCTGCCGAACTACCGCGAGTTCTACGAGCGGCGCTACTTCACCTCCGGGGCGGGCGTCACGGGCACGCAGATTGCGATTGGCGGCCGCGAGATTCCCTTCGGGGTCGATCTCCTGTTCCGGTCCACCGGCGGTCTGCCCTTCACCTTCCACGTGGAGATCTGCGAAGACATCTGGGTGCCGCTGCCGCCCTCG
Organism: Rhodoligotrophos defluvii; assembly: GCF_005281615.1. Lineage (NCBI taxonomy): Bacteria > Pseudomonadati > Pseudomonadota > Alphaproteobacteria > Hyphomicrobiales > Rhodoligotrophaceae > Rhodoligotrophos > Rhodoligotrophos defluvii. Next base: position 1,714,974 of record NZ_SZZM01000001.1, read on the forward strand.
ACCCGCGCCGCCATGGCGGGCGCGGAGGTGCTGCTGAACCTTTCCGCCAGCAACATCACCATCGGCAAGGCTGACACGCGCCGCCTGCTCTGCGCCAGCCATTCCGCCCGCACGATCGCCGCTTACGCCTATTCGGCAGCCGGCCCGGGTGAATCGACCACGGACCTCGCCTGGGATGGTCATGCGGCCATATTCGAATATGGCGACCTGCTGGCCGAGACGCAGCGGTTCCCGCGCGGCTCCGTGCGTGCGACCGCCGATATCGACCTCGGCCGCCTGCGCCAGGAGCGGATGCGCATGAACAGCTTCGGCGACTGCGCGCAGGCCGAAGCAGCTCATGGGCCCGACTTCCGTACCGTGCCCTTCACGCTGGATGTTCCGAGCAAGTCGGTGCCGCTGCAGCGCGTCGTCGAGCGGTTCCCCTTCGTGCCGGCCAACCCCGCCCGGCTGCGCGAGGACTGCTACGAGGCCTACAACATCCAGGTGCAGGGCCTGGCCAAGCGCCTCGCCGCCACCGGCTTGGCTCATCCCGTCATCGGCGTGTCGGGCGGGCTCGATTCGACCCAGGCGCTGATCGTCGCCGTGCGGGCCATGGAGCAGCTGGGCCGCAGCCCCAAGGACGTGTTCGCCTATACCCTGCCGGGCTTTGCCACCTCCGACGAGACCAAGGCCAATGCCTGGGCGCTGATCCGCGCGCTGGGCGTCACCGGCGAGGAGATCGACATCCGGCCTGCCGCGCGGCAGATGCTGGCCGATCTGGGCCACCCCTTCGCCAGGGGCGAGCCGGTCTACGACGTGACCTTCGAGAATGTGCAGGCTGGCCTGCGCACGGACTACCTGTTCCGGCTCGCCAACAAGGTGGGCGGGCTGGTGGTGGGCACCGGTGATCTCTCAGAGCTGGCGCTGGGCTGGTGCACCTTCGGGGTAGGCGATCACATGGCCCATTACAACGTGAACGCCACGGTGGCCAAGACCCTGATCCAGCACCTGATCCGCTTCGTCGCCGGCTCGGGTGACGTGAGCAAGGAAACGGCGCAGGTGCTCCATGCCATTCTCGCCACGGAGATCTCGCCGGAGCTGGTGCCGGCCACCCCCGGCCAGACCATCCAGTCGACCCAGCAGGTGGTCGGGCCCTACGCGTTGCAGGACTTCAACCTGTTTTACCTCACCCGCTACGGCTACCGCCCCTCGAAGATCGCGTTCCTGTCGCACCATGCTTGGAGCGATGCGGAGCGGGGCGTCTGGCCGGCGGATCTGCCGAAGGCGGATCGGCGCGCCTATTCGCTCGCCGAGATCAAGCACTGGCTCGACGTATTCATCCGCCGCTTCTTCGCCAACCAGTTCAAGCGCTCCACCTTGCCCAACGGGCCGAAGATCACCTCCGGCGGCTCCCTCTCGCCGCGGGGCGATTGGCGCGCGCCGTCCGACGGGCAGGCCAAGGTGTGGCTGGAGGAGCTCGCCGCCAACGTGCCCGACGGGTGAGCTCGCGCAAGCCTCACAGGTGGTCGGCCTCGTAGTCGGCGCAGGAATAGCCGAGCATGGACAGGCCGTCGGCCAGGTAATCCGCCAGCAGGGGCGTGCCGCAGAGATAGCGGGCGGTTGTGGGGCCATGCTCATCGGCCGCCTGCTGCCGGATCGACGGCCAGTCAGCGGCCGAGGCACCGTCGCGGCCCAGCCACATGAGCGCGACCAGATCGATCCGTTCGTCCTCGGAAAGGCTCTGCACCAGGCCGACCATCTCCTCCAGAACTGGATCATTCCCGTGATCCTCGAGCACCATGGCATAGCGGTCGTCGGACGGGTTCGAGGCGCGGTCCGACACCGTTACCACGTCTTTGGCGTCGAACTGCCTGGCCTTCACGATGAAAAAGCAAACCTTCTCCACCGGAATTGTGAGCTGGGTGTCGCCCTCTTCGATATTGCGGATCTTCGTCATCCTCGCGCTCCACATTTCGCCTGTCACGACAACGTCGCTGTGGGCATTGGGCTCCCGAATCACGGGTTATAGGCGAAACCGCGCGAGTGCCGCCGTGACCTCTTCGTCCGAAACCTGGCGGAAATCCCGGTAAAACCGGCCAACCGCGTCGAACAGGTGCGGCATTTCCAGGCACAGCACCTCATCCGCCTCGCCGCGCAGCTCGTCGATGGCCTCGGCCGGGGCGACCGGCACGGCAAGCACCAGGGTCTGCGGCTTTCGCTTGCGTGTCGCGCGCAAGGCGGCCTTGACGGTGGCGCCGGTGGCGATCCCGTCGTCCACCACGATGGCGACGCGCCCGGCGATGTCGGGGCGCGCTGCCCCGCCGAAATAGCGCTGGCGCCGCCGTTCGATCTCGGCCATCTCGCGCTGGCAGGCGGCTTCGAAGGCATCCGGCTGGATGCCGGTCAGCCCGATCACCTCCTCGTTGCGCACGACCGTGAGCGCCGCCCCATCGACCACCGCGCCCATGGCGAGTTCCGGCTGTCCCGGCGTGCCGATCTTGCGCACCAGGATCAGGTCCAGCGGCGCATCGAGCGCGGCCGCGATTTCGGCCGCAACTGGCACGCCGCCGCGCGGCAGGGCAAGAACCACCGGCCGGGCATCGCGGTAGTTCTGCAAAGCAACGGAAAGCCGGCGGCCCGCCTCCGACCTGTCGTGAAAGATCATCGCCGCTTCCTCTCCTGCCAGCGCCACAGCCTGACTGAGGTCAAACGCGCTGGCGGTCACTGGCGTTCCGTGCGCCCCGCGCCGGCCAGCTCGAGCTCGGTGAGGATCCACCGGCGGAACATCTTCGCCTTGCGGCTCAACTCCGCGTCTTCCGCATAATTGAGGAAATAGTCGTAGCCCACATGAACCGAAACCGGGAATGGCTGCACCAGCCGCCCGGCCGCAATATCGTCCTGCGCCAGTGCGGTGAAGAACAGGGCAACGCCGTGCCCGTCCAGCGCCGCGCGCCGCAATGCGTGCGAATCGTTGAGCCTCAGGCTACGGACGTCGGGCGCCCAGGCGATCCCGGCCGCCTCGCACCAGGCCTTCCAATGGGCAATATCGAATTCGTAGAGCAGCAGCTGTGACATGAGTTGCGCCGGATGGGTGAGCGGCGCCAATCTTCGCGCCAGTTCTGGGCTGAGGACGACGGTGAGCGCTCCATCCAGCACCTTTTCCTTCACCACCCCGGCCCAGTTGCCGGCGCCCCAGTTGATGCCGATTTCGATCCCCTCCCGCTTGTGATCGGCCGGGTGGTAGGAATGGTGCAAGCGCAGCTCGATGCCGGGGTGTTGACCATAGAACGACATGAGCCGCGGCGTGAGCCAATGGGCAGAAAAGAAGGGGGCCACGCTGACATTCAGGATCTCGCGAGAGCCGCTGCCGGTGATGCGGCCCACGGAATCCTCGATGGTCTCGAAGGCGCGATAGAGGCCGGCGAACAGGATCTCGCCGGCATCTGTCAGCCGGTTGCGGGTGCCGCGGGCCACGAGCGTCACCGACAGTGCTTGCTCCAAGGCCTTGATCTGTCGGCTGACCGCTGCCTGGGTCACGCCCAGTTCCTGCGCCGCCTTGGTGAAGCTCAACGTCCGGCCGAGCGCTTCGAAGGCGCGTAGCGCGGTCAGCGATGGCATGGGGCGCCCACTCATGACTTCAGCTCATGCAATGCAATAAAAACTCATTTGTATGAGCAATGCATCATAATCATTCTGCGGCTCGCTCGAAACGGAGGAGAGTCGCTCATGACGCAAAGACCTGGCGCAGCAGAAATTGGCAAGGGCAGTTTGCCGGTGCTCATGCTGAACGAAGCGGAGGTCGAGCGGCTGATCGATCTGCGGGCCTTGCTCGACGGCCTGGCCGAGGGGTTCCGTGCCATGGCGCAAGGCCGGGTGCAGGCGCCGCCACGGCCTGAGCTCAGCGTGCCGGGCAAGGGCTTCTCGCTGGCCATGCCGGCCTGGATGCAGGGCTGCAATCTCACGGTGAAGATCGTCAACGTGTTCGAGCATAACCTCGCGGTGGGGCTGCCCAATCATCTCGCCCTGATCGCCCTGTTCGACCCGCAGACAGGCGCGCCGCTTTGTGTGCTCGATGGCACCTATATCACCGGCGTGCGCACGGCCGCGTCCGCCGTGCTGTCGGTTGCGTCTCTCGCGCGGCCGGATGCGCGGGTCGCGACCGTGGTCGGAGCCGGCGTGCAGGGGCGGGAACACCTGCGGCTGCTGCCGCTGGTGCGTGACTTCGCGGAAATCCGCCTCGCATCGCTCTACCCCGAAGATGCCGAGGCTCTGGCACGGCGCTTTCCGGGCGTGCGGGCCGTCACCGACATCGAGGCTGCGGTTCGCAGCGCGGATGTGGTCTGCCTCGCCAGCCATGCCTATGAGCCGGTCATCCGGTCGGACTGGGTAAGGCCGGGCACCCATGTCACATCGGTCGGCTATGCGCCGCCGCGCGGCGAGCTGCCGACGGATCTGCTCGAGCGCGCCACCCTGTATGTGGAGACGGAAGCGGCCTTCGAGCCGCCGCCGGTGGGCTGTGCCGAACTGGCGGGGCTGGCGCCCTCCGCCGGGATCAGGCTCGGCGACATGCTCACCGGCACCGCGCCCGGCCGTGTATCCGACCAGCAGGTGACCGTCTACAAGGCCATGGGCATCGCCATGGAGGACATGGTCGCGGCCCATATTGCCTATACGGCAGCGTTGCGCGACAGGGTGGGGCAGCACGTGGCGCTTTGAGCCTCACGTCCCAAACCGCCGGGCGTGGCGCTGACGCAAAGTCAGTCGGCGAACACCTTCACCGTGGCACGCAGCAGCTTCTGCCGATCGGCGCTGGTGCCGACCAGCACCTCGAACACACCGGGCTCGACCACCGGCTTCAGGTCGAGCCCGGGGAAGGCCAGCTCTGCCACGGGCAGGGAAAACCGCACGGTTTTCGTGGCGCCCGGCTTCGGCCGCGCCTTCGCGAAGCGCTTCAGCTCCATAAGTGGCCGGGCCACGCTTGCCACCGGGTCGTGAATGAACAGAAACACCGTTTCCTCGCCATCGGTGGTGCCCTCGTTTACCACGTCGACCTCTACGAGAATCTCACCATCGCGGGGCAGCGCCGGGGGCGTCGCCCGCAGGTTCTGCAGGGTGAAGCGGCCATAGGACAGGCCATGCCCAAAGGGAAACAGCGGCTCGACCGGCACATCGAGATATTTGCTGGTGTAGTGGTCGGCCGGGTTGGCCGGTCGGCCGGATGGGCGCTCGCCATAGAAGATCGGCACCTGGCCGACTTCGCGCGGCCAGGTCACCGATAGGCGGCCGCTCGGATTGTGCTTGCCCGTCAGCACGTCGGCGATGGCATGGCCCGCTTCCGTGCCCAGCCACCAGGTGGCGAGCACCGCATCCGCCCGTTCGACGATCGAAGAGACCATGAGCGGCCGGCCCGAGGAGAGCAGCACGACCACAGGCTTGCCCAGGCCGAGCACCGCCTCAACCAGGTCAGCTTGGCAGCCCGGCAGGCCGGGATGGGCGCGGCTGGTAGCCTCGCCGCTCATATTGGCCGCTTCGCCCACGGCCAGCACGACGAGATCAGCCGAACGGCCTGCGTCGAGTGCATCAGGAATGCCGCTCGCATCGCCGCCCGCGATGTCGACCCCGGGCACATGGAGGATCTCCACACCCGGCAGGCCGGCCATGAGGCCTTCGAGGATGGTGACAGGGTCCTTCTCGTAGCCTGCCCCATACCAGGGGCCGCGCATATCGCCGCGCGCATCGGCCAGCGGCCCCAGAAGAGCGACGCGCCGCACCTTGCCACTGACGGGCAGGACCCCGTTATTGGTGAGAAGCACCACTGCCCGGTGGGCGACGTCGCGGGCAAGGGCCCGCTGCTCGACACCCGTCCGCGCGTCGGGCGGAACGGGCACGCCGCGGCCATAAGGGTCGTCGAACAGGCCCAATCGCTCCTTGAGCCTCAGCACGCGGCGTACCGACCTGTCGATGTCTTCCATGCTCACGAGGCCGCGTTCCAATGCGACCGGCAGCCCGTTGGTATAGGCATTGGCCATCATGTCGATGTCGACACCGGCCTTGAGCGCGAGGGCTGCGGCCTCCGCAATGTCGCCGGCGATCCCGTGGTTCATCAGTTCGGCAATGGCGTTGTAATCGCTGACGACCACCCCTTCGAAGCCGAGCTCGCCGCGCAGCCAATCGCGAAGAAGCGCCACATGCGCGGTCATAGGCACGCCGGCGATGTCGTTGAAGGCTGGCATGATGGCAGCTGCCCCGGCTTTCACGGCCGCTTCGAACGGCGGCAGATAGACCTCGCGCAGGGTGCGTTCGGAGATGTCGACGGAGGCATAATCGCGCCCGGCCAGCGCCGCCCCATAGGCGCAGAAATGCTTGGCCGTGGCTGCCACGGCATTGGACGCCGCCAGATCGGCACCCTGAAAGCCGCGCACTTTCGCGACAGCCATGCGGCTAGCCACGTAGGGATCTTCGCCGGGCCCCTCCGCCATGCGGCCCCAGCGCGGATCGCGCGCCACGTCGATCATGGGAGCGAATGCCATGGAAAGGCCGTCGCGGGCCGCCTCGACCGCTGCCATGCGCGCGGTGCTTTCCCAAACGCGCTCGTCGAAAATCCCTGCCTCGGCGGGACCGATAGGGAAAATGGTCCTTTGGCCGTGCACCGTGTCGAAGCCGAGCAGCAGGGGAATGCCCAGGCGCGATTCCTCGACCGCAAGCCGTTGCGCCCGACGAGCAGGCTCCGCGCCCCACAAATTCAACATATTGCCGATGTGGCCAGCCCGAATGCCCTCTGTCGAATCGCCAGCAACGATCGGTCCGGTCACCGCATAATTGGCCGTGATCATGTTGAGCTGACCGATCTTCTCTTCGAGCGTCATCGCCGTGAGAAGATTTTCGATACGACTCACAGGGCATCCTCCATATTGCGGGTCTCCGCCCCTCGTTCTACAGCATGGGAGTTAAATCCCCCTATCGGGCCAAGCCATGGTCGTGTCCCCAACTAGCGCTGTTCGGAACGCTCCGGCGGAATACCAGCCGTCGGAAGAGGGTGCCGCATCGCAGCTTTGGATGCTCGCGGGGACCTTCCTCGCCTCGCCGCTGTTCTCCCGCATCGTGCTCCTCGCGGTCGGCATCGTGATCGTGGTGGGGGCAACCGCCTATGGCCAGGTGAAGCTGAATGCCTGGAACGAGCCTTTCTACAACGCCCTCTCCCGCAAGAACCTTGGTGAGTTCCTGCACCAGCTCGTGGTTTTCGCCGTCATTGCCGGCGGGCTCCTGGTGCTCAACGTCGCCCAGACCTGGCTCAACCAGATGATGCAGCTGAAGCTACGGGAGGGCCTGGTCCGCGATCTGATCGGCGAATGGATGCAGCCAGGCCGTGCTTTCCGCCTGAGCAATGCCGGACCCATCGGTGCCAATCCCGACATGCGCATTCACGAGGATGCGCAGATGCTCACCCAGCTTTCCACCAATCTCGGCATCGGGCTGCTGCAGTCGTCGCTCCTGCTCGGCAGCTTCATCGGCGTGCTGTGGGCGCTCTCGGACGGGGTGATCTTCAACGTGGCGGGCCACAGGTTCGGCATACCCGGCTATATGGTGTGGTGCGCGCTGCTCTATGCGGGCGTGGCGTCCTGGATCAGCTGGCTGGTGGGACGCCCGCTCATCGGGCTCAACGCCGACCTCTATGCGCGCGAGGCCGAGCTCCGCTTCTCCCTGGTGCAGGTCAACGAGAATGCTGACGGCATTGCGCTCAATGGCGGCGAGGTGGACGAACGGAATCGGCTCCAGGGCGTGCTCGACGCCGTGCTCCACCAGATGCGCCGCATCGTGTTCGCGGTGACGGGGCTGACCTGGGTCACGGCGGGCTATGGCTGGTTCACGATCGTGGCCCCCATTCTGGTGGCGGCGCCAGGCTATTTCACCGGGGATCTGTCCTTTGGCGGACTGATGATGGTGGTTGGCGCCTTCAATCAGGTGCAAAGCGCCTTGCGGTGGTTCGTCGACAATTTCTCCATCATCGCGAACTGGCGCGCCCTGCTCCTGCGCATTGCGAGCTTCCGCCGCGCCGTGATCGCGATGGACAGCTTCTCGCATGGTCCAGCCTCGCTCTCGGTGGTCAGGACTGATGCGGAGGAGCTTCGTCTGGAAGACGTTATCCTCGCTCTTCCAAGCGACAGCGCCCGGCTCCAGGAAGGTACGGTCGCCATCGGTCCAGGCGAACGGGTGTTGGTCATGGGCGATTCGGGCTCCGGCAAAACCGTGCTGTTCCGCGCAATAGGCGGCTTGTGGCCGTGGGGGTCCGGCCGGATCCTGCTGCCGGCGCAAGGGGTGATGTTCGTGCCGCGCCGGCCCTACATTCCGTCCGGCTCGCTGCGCGCCGCACTTGCCTATCCTGCGCCGCAGGTGGCCTATACCGACCAGGAGCTCGCCGCCGCTCTCAAGGCGACACATCTCGCCCATCTCGCAGGCGACTTGGACCGCAGTGCCCGCTGGGACCGGGAACTGGCCGACGACGAGCAGCAGTGTCTCGCTTTCGCCCGCATCTATCTGCGCAAGCCGCGGTGGATCGTCATCGACGAGGCGATGGACAGCCTGGATGACGACAGGCGTAAGGCAATCTTCGCCCGTCTGGCTGAAGATATTCCCGGCGCGGCCATCATCTATATCGGGCGCGGCAGCGCTGCCGATGGACTGTTCTCGCGCGTGCTCCACCTGGTCAAGGACCCGGGCATGGCCGGAACGGTAACGGCCCAGCCGGCAGCCACCGGTCCCACCCCACCTTCTGCCTCGCTTCAGACGGCGGCCGTCACCCCCTAGCGCCAAGGAATTCATCGAATGCAAGAGCCCTCGCATTTGGCACCTGTCACCACGCGCCCGACTGCCCTCTCGGACGAGGCACTGGTCGATCTTGTCCAGCGGCAGAGCTTCCGTTTCTTTTGGGAAGGTGCCCATCCGGTGAGCGGTCTCGCCCGCGACCGGACCACGACCACGGGAGATCCGGATGACGACATCGTCTGCAGCGGCGGCTCAGGCTTTGCCGCAATGGCCCTCGTCGTTGGTGCCGAGCGGGGCTGGATCACGCGGCAACAGGCGGTTGCCAGGCTCTCCACCATGCTCGACTGCCTGGAGCGGGCGACCTGCTACCACGGCGCCTTCCCCCACTTCCTGAACGGCCGCACCGGCGCCACCATTCCCTTCTCGCGCAAGGACGACGGCGGAGACATTGTCGAGACGGCGTTCCTGATGGAAGGGCTGCTCTGCGCCCGGCAGTATTTCGACGCCGATATCCCGGCTGAAACGCGCTTGCGCCAGCGGATCGACCTGCTGTGGCGGGAAACGGAGTGGAACTGGTACACCCAAGGCGGGCGCGAGGTGCTTTATTGGCACTGGAGCCCCAATAATGGCTTTGCCATGAACCATGAGGTGCGCGGCTGGAACGAGTGCCTGGTGGCCTATGTACTGGCCGCCGGCGCGCCGCGATATGCGATCGATCCCGGCGTGTATCACAACGGTTGGGCGCTCAACCGCGAGTTTCTCAATGGCCATAGCTATTATGATATCGAGCTGCCGTTGGGACCTCCCATGGGCGGGCCGTTGTTCTTCTGCCACTACAGCTTTTCCGGGCTCGATCCGCGCGGACTCAAGGATCGCTATGCTGATTACTGGCAGCAGAACCTCAGCCACACCCTGATCAACTACGCTCACTGCGTGCGCAACCCCTATGGCCACAAAGGCTATGGGCCGGACTGCTGGGGGCTCACCGCGAGCGATGACCCGAACGGCTATGCGGCACATGCGCCCAGCAACGACAACGGCGTGATCTCGCCGACCGCCGCCCTGTCGAGCTTTCCCTATGCGCCGGACAAGGCCATGCGCGCGCTGCGCCACTTCTATCACACGCTGGGCGACCGCATCTGGGGCCGCTTCGGCTTCGTGGACGCCTTCTCCCTGAACGACGACTGGTATGCGCAAACCTTCCTGGCGATCGACCAGGGGCCGGTGGTCACCATGATCGAGAACCACCGGAGCGGCCTGCTGTGGCGGCTGTTCATGAGCGCGCCGGAAGTGCAGACCGGGCTGCGGCGGCTCGGGTTCACCAGCCCTCACCTGGGTAATGACGGCACACCGGTGGCATAGATGATGACCCTGCCGGAGCCGATCTCTGCCGATCGGGATGCGCTTGTCTCGTGGATGGAGACCGCCTGCCGGTTTGCGGTGGGGGAGATGCTGAACAGCATCTCGGCGACCGGTATCACGAAGGAGCGGCCCGGCTTCGGCCAGACCATCGTACCGAAGGCGGGCTCGGTGCTGGCCTCTCCTGTGCTCGCCTCATATGATCCGGATCCTGACTATTTCTTCCATTGGCTGCGGGATTCGGCCATCGTGATGGATGCGCTGCGGGTGCTCATTGCCGATGGCGTCCTGCCGCGGCAACATCTGCAGCACTTCGCTGCCTTCGTTGATTTTAGCCTGGCCCTCGGCCAGCTGGATGGACGCGCGCTACCGCGCGAGCGCATCGAGGCAAGCACCGCGCCCGATGACCGCAAGTTCCTGCGCCCAGCCGAAGAGCTGGCGCAACTCCATGGCGACCGGGTGCTCGGGGACGTGCGCTTCAATCCCGACGGCACGCTGGACATCACCCGCTGGGAACGGCCGCAGAACGACGGCCCCGCGCTGCGTGCCCTCACGCTGCTGCGCTACCGGCCCCTCCTCGGGGCCGAGCACACAGCTCTACATCAAAAGCTGCTGGACCTGCTGCGGACGGATCTCGACTACACCTGCCGGCATTGGCGCTCACCTTCGGTGGACTTCTGGGAGGAGGAGGCCAATGACCATTACGCTACACGCGTCGTCCAGCTCGCCGCACTGGAGGATGGGACCTCGGCCATGCAAGAGATCGGCGCCGTCGCCCTTGCCCAGGGGTGCCGCACCGCGGCGAGCGAATTGAGGAAAGCCCTTACCGACCATTGGTCGCCGCAGCACGGCTTCTATCTCAGCAGGCTGGAAATGAGGACCGAGCATAGCCGCCGCAAAGCGCGCGACATCGCCACCATTCTCGCGGTTCTCCACGCCGAACGCCATACGGGGCCGCACAGTGTGCTCGACCCAAAGGTGCAGGCGACGCTTGTTTGCCTCGAAGACCTGTTCGCGGCGGAATACCCGATCAATCATGGCCGCAACGACCGCGGTCCGGCTATGGGCCGCTACCTTGGCGACGTCTATTACAGCGGCGGCGCCTATTATTTCTCCACCCTCGCCGCGGCTGAATTCTATTACCGCCTGTCAGCCGCCGTGCGCGCCGGGAGGGCCCTCGCGATCACACCGGAGAACCGCACCTTTATCGCGCGGTGCCTCGGCGGCGCGGCGTCAGGCGCGCCTTTGGCCGAGGCACTGCTTGCGCGCGGCGACCAGTTCATGGCGACCGTGCGGGACTATACGCCAGCCTCGCTCGAATTGTCGGAGCAATTCGATCAGACAACCGGCGTGCAGACATCGGCGAAACGGCTGACCTGGAGCTATGCGGCGCTGATCACCGCGGTGGCCGCTCGCCGACGTGCTCAGCCCGACGACCACGGCCAGGGCTGACGCCCCTGCGGATCACCAGACTGGACATTCCTTGCTCAATCGGCGCTCGGGGCGACCGATGCACGAGATGGTTCCGGTGCACCCCGTTCCTGGAGCGGATTGCCGAGGCCGTACAGCAGGAACTTGCGATAGGTTTCGGCGACCTTCGGCAGAACCTCGGTGATGGGGCCGCCGCTGCGGGCCACGTATTGGGAATAGACGTAGTCGCGCGCTGATATGAGCAGATAGGCAAGCGTGTCGAGCTCGCTCTCGTCATAGGCCGCAAGCTCGCCCTTCTCCCAGCTCCGCCGCAGCGCCCGGCGGAAGCGCACCATGATGTTGTTGATATGCGCTTCATAGGCGGCCGGGGCGCTCACCTGCGCTTCATGCAGCAGCCGGAAGAACCACGGGTTTTCGTTGGCATATTCGAAGAAGGCGATGAAGCCGCGCTGCTCCATTTCGATCAGGCTCTTGGCGCCGCGCACCTTCTCCTGAAGATAGTCGAGCACCTCGATGCCCTTGGCCGGCAGCAGAATGTCGAACAGTTCCTGCCGGCTTTCGAAATGCCGGTAGAACGTGCCCTGACCCAGGCCCGCCCGCTCGGTGATCCTGGTGATGGAGGCTTCCGCATAGCCGTATTCGCCGATCACCTCGGCCGCGGCCTGCAGCAGGGCCTTGCGGTTCTCCGCCACTTGCTCGGCGCGCGTGCGCTTCCGCACGCCCTTCCGTGTCCGGGCGCTCGCCCCTGCGTCTGCTTCCGGGGGTCGAAGCCTGCGTTTCGTGGCGCGCGCGGCACTGCTCATCTATTCGCTCGAGGCCTCGCCTGTTTGCGACCCGACAGCCCTGGATGCGTCGCCCGCGCCGCCGAAAGCGCACCAACCGCCATCCACAGGCAGCACGACCCCTGTAATATAGCTTGCCCAGTCGGATGCCAAGAACACCGCCGCCCGGGCAACCTCTTCCGGCTGGCCGAGCCGCGCCATCGGAATGCGGCGCTGAAACGCTGCGGCCGGCAGGCCCGTCTCGGCGAACATGGCCACGGCCATGCGGGTCTCGATGATGCCGGGCGCAACCGCGTTCACCCTGATGCCGCGCGAAGCGAGGTCGGCAGCCAAGGTCTGGGTCAGCATGACCACCGCCGCCTTGGACACCCCATAGGCGTTGGACGCCCGCATGGCCAGGAGCCCGGCTACCGAGGCGACATTGACGATCGCTCCGCCGCGCCGCCCGACTGTCATGGCCCGTGCCGCAGTGCGGGCCATCAGAAAGCTGCCCTGCAGGTTCACGTCGATGACGCGCCGCCAGTCGGCGAGGCTCTGGTCGGTGGTCCGCCGCACCGGCTCGGCGATGCCCGCGCTGTTCACCAGCACGTCGAGTCCGCCGAGGCGCTCGATGACGGTGGAGATCGCGTTTTCGCAGTCTGCTTCCTGCGAGACGTCGCCCGCGAGCGAAATGACACCGCCGCCGATCGAGCACGCCGCGGCCTCAGCCGCATGCCCATCGAGATCCATGATCGCCACTTCGGCGCCACAGGCTTGCGCCAGCCGGGCGATGGCCAGCCCGAGGCCCCAGGCGCCGCCGGTCACCAGCACCCTGCGTGCGGTGAGCGTGAGGGCGCCGTCCCGGCACGCATCGTGTCCGGCCATGTCAGCGGCCCTGAAAAACCGGCTGGCGGCGCTCCTTGAACGCTTGCACGGCCTCGCGATGGTCGGATGACAGGTTGGTCATGGCCTCGTAGGCGAGCGACGCATCCATGATGCTGTGGGCCAGCTGCTTCAGCCCGATATTGATGCTGGCCTTGGTCCAGCGGATCGCCATGGTGGCGCCGGCCGCCAGCCGGTCGGCAAAGGCATCCACTGTCGCATCGAGCTCCGTCCGCGGCACGGCGCGGTTGATAAGCCCGATGCGCTCCGCCTCGCGCGCGGAGAGCCTGTCACCGGTCATCAGGAATTCCTTGGCACGCGCATAGCCTACCAGCTGCGGCCAGATCACCGCCCCGCCATCGCCCGCCACCATGCCCACGCTCACATGGGGGTCCGAGATCACCGCATCCTCTGCCGCGAAGATTACGTCGCAAAACAGGGCCAGGGTGCAGCCGAGCCCCACCGCCGGACCATTCACCTTGGCGATGATCGGCTTCTCGCAATCGAGCATGGAGAAAATGATCTGCTTGGCTTCCACCACCGTTCGCGCGAAAGCCTGCGGATCATCGAGGGCACCCTCCTGCCACTCTATGTCGCCGCCCGCGCAGAAGCCCCGGCCCGCGCCGGTAAGCACGATCACGTCGCAGGCCTCCTCGTTCGCCGCATCGGTGAACACCCGCGCCAGCTCGGCATGGAGCCGCGCATTCACCGCATTCAGGCGGTCCGGGCGGTTCAGGGTGAGATACAGGATCCGCCCGCGATAGCTCCAAGCGATGGTCTCGTAGTCGTCCCGCGTCATTGCGGCCCCCGGCTGTTGCACATGGCCTCACCCTAGGTCCGGCGACAGGCCGCGTCAACAATGGTGAATTGCGAGTCACGTTTCATCTTGATTGACGGAGGCGACCGGTTACCCTGCGGTCCAGGAACAACGATCCATTGGCCGGAGGGCTTCACGTGTCTTTACCCCGCGCGCTTTTCTCGGACGAGCACCGCATGTTCCGCGAGTCGGTCCAGGCCTTCCTCGAAAGGGAGATCAAGCCGCACTATTCCGCCTGGGAGGAGCGCGGCTGGGTCGATCGGGAAGCCTGGCTGGCCGCCGGCCGCGCCGGCTTCCTCTGCATGACGGTGCCGGAAGCCTATGGCGGCGCGGGTGCGGATTTTCTCTATTCCGCCATCCTCATCGAGGAGCAGTGGCGCGCGGGCTGCCCGGCGCCCGGCTACTACACCCATTCCGACATTGTGGCGCCCTACATCGCCAATTATGCGGGCGAGCCGCTCAAGCAGCGCTGGCTGCCGCCCATGGCGAGCGGAGAGGTGATCGCCGCCATTGCCATGACCGAGCCCGAGGCGGGCAGCGATCTCAAGGCCCTGCGCACCACGGCCGTGAAGGACGGGGAGGATTACCTCATCAATGGCGGCAAGACCTTCATCTCCAACGGCTGGCTCGCCGACATGGTCGTGGTCGCCGCCAAGACCGACCCGGCCAGCGGAGCAAAGGGCATCAGCCTGTTCGTGGTGGAAACGGGCCGGCCAGGCTTCCACAAGGGGAGGCGGCTGGAGAAGCTGGGCCAGAAGGCGCAGGACACCGCCGAGCTGTTCTTCGAGAATGTCCGCGTTCCCGCCGGCAACATGATCGGCGAGCCGAACCGGGGCTTTGCCTATCTCATGAACCAGCTCGCCCAGGAACGTCTTGCCGTGGCGATCGCCGCCTTGGGCGGGGCCAAGGGCGCCTATTCCGGCACCCTCGATTACGTGCGCAGCCGCAACGCGTTTGGCCGGCCGGTCGCCGAGTTCCAGAATACCCAGTTCCAACTCGCTACCTGCAAGACCGAGATCGCCGTCGGCGAGGCCTTCGTCGACCGCTGCCTCGAGCTGCTTGTGCAGGGCGAGCTTCCGGCCGACAGCGCTGCCATGGCCAAGCTGTGGCTGACGGACATGCAGGCCCGCGTCGTCGACACCTGCCTGCAACTGCATGGCGGTTACGGCTACATGCTCGAATATCCCGTCGCCCGCGCCTATGCCGATGCCCGCGCTCAGCGCATCTATGCGGGCACCAACGAGATCATGAAGCTGCTGATCGCGCGAAATCTCTGACCGCGAATTCTCAGCGGGAAGCCGGCGCCTACATCATGTCCCGCGCCATCTCGCGCAGCCGCGTCTTGAGGATCTTGCCCATGGGATTGCGCGGCATTTCGGCAATGAAGCTGATGCGGCGCGGCACCTTGTAGTCGGCCAGCCGCTCGCGGCAGAAGGCCATGAGCTCCTCCGCGCTGGGGCCCATGCCGCTGCGGCACACCACGAACACCTGGATGTCCTCCCCCAGCTTAGGATGCGGCACCGCCACCGCTGCCGCCTCGGCCACGGCCGGATGCTGGAACAGCACGCTCTCGATCTCCATCGAGCCGATATTGTGGCCGCCGCGGATGATCATGTCCTTCTTGCGGTCCACGTGATAGTAGAACCCGTCTTCGTCCATGCGCCCGAGGTCGCCGCTGAGGAACCATTCGCCGCGGAAGGCTGCGGCGGTGTTTTCCGGCTCCTTGTAATATTCGCGCATGACGCAGGGCGCCTTGATGGCGATCTCGCCGGTTTCGCCGACGGCGACATCCTGCCCCTCGTCGTTCAGCAGCCGCACCGCCACACGCGGCATCGGCTGCCCGATCGAGCCGAGCTTCGTCAGCGCATGGTCCGGGTTCAGCACCGTGCCCGACGGTCCCATCTCGGTCGCGCCATAAGTCTGCATCAGGTCGATCCCGGGAAAGACTTGCGCCAGCCGCTCGATGATTTCCCGCGACATCGCTGCACCGCCATAAGTGAACTGGCGGATGCTGGCGATGTCGTGCCTGCCGCGATCGAACGTCTCCAGCAGGAAGATGTAGAAGGACGGCACCGCGTAATACATCGTGGTGCGCTCGCGGCGGATGCGTGCCAGCACGTCCTCGAGCTCCATCGCCGGATCCATCACGGCGGATGCGCCCGCCCACCAGGCCGGCAGCACCACGCAGCGCGGACCGGCCGTAACGAAGCAGGGGAAGAAGCTCTGCACGATGTCGTTTGGCCGCAGCCGTAGCGTTTCCACGAAGATCTGGGCGGAAACAGCTGCGCGCCCGTGGGTCATCACCGCACCCTTGGGATGGGCCGTGGTGCCGGAAGTGAACAGGATATCGCACATGTCATCCGCCGTGACCTCGGGCCAGCCGGCCGCCGCGGGCTCACCCGCCGCGAACACCTCCCCATAGGCCGTGGTGCCCGGCGCGCCGCCCGAGAGCGCAACCACGTGCTTGAGTGCGGAGAGACGCGGCCGCACCCGGGCCAGCTTGTCCAGCTGGTCGCCTGCCGCGATCACGGTGCTGCATTCCGCCTTGTCCAGCACATAGGCGATCTCGTCCGGGGCATAGCGTGCGTTCAACGGCACGAACACGCCGCACAGCCGATGGATGGCGAGCATGCTGACCATGGCCTCGCAGCCGGCCTGGTTGTCCATGAGAATGGCCACCCGGTCCTTGGGCGCAACACCGAGGCGCCGCAAACCGTCAGCCAACCGGTCAACCTCCCGCTTCAGTGCGGCATAGGTGAGGCGGATCTCGCCGCGCGAGCACGATCGGGCGACCAGGGCCTGCCGATCCGGCTGGCGCTCGGCGTGTTTCTCCAGCATTTCCACGGTCGTCCGCGCAAAGAGCCCGTCGGGCATGTTTCCCCAGACCATCGCGTCCTCCCAGCGCTCATGCTTCGCGCAGCCGTCAATGCTTGACCAGCGGACAGTCGGACTCCGCCAGCGGTCGCCAGCTCTCTTCCGCCGGCACCGTCTCGAGGATCTTGTACAGGTCCCACGGGCCTTTGGATTCGGCCGGCGATTTCGCTTCGGCGATGTAGGATTTGCGCATCACGCGGCCATCTTCGCGGATCTCGACGTTATCCGAATAGAAGTCGTTGACCGGCATTGCCTTCATCATGGCGCTCACCTTGTCGGGATCCTTGGTCCCCGCGGCTTTCACCGCTTTGAGGTAGTGGAGCACGGCGCTGTAGGTGCCCGCGTGCGCCTCGGCCGGCATGAAGCCGTTGCGCTTGTAGAAGCGTTCGGCCCAGGCCCGGGTTTTGTCGTCCAGATCCCAGTAGAACACGGTCGGGAAGATCACTCCCTGCGCCGCGTCCAATCCCAGCGCCTTCACGTCGTTCACCAGCAGAACGAGCGGGATCAGTTTCTGCTGGCCGCCCAGCTGGAACTCCTGCCACTGCTTGATGGAGTTGGTGGTGTCGGTGATGGCGTTCATCAGCGCCACCGCCTTGGCGCCCGAGCCCTGGGCCTGGAACAGGAAGGAGGAGAAGTCGGTCGTGCCGGGCGGATGGCGCACGGTGCCGACCACCTTGCCGCCCGCTTGCTCGACCGCCTTGGTGACATCGGCCTGCATGGCATGGCCGAAGGCGAAGTCGGCCACCACCAGGAACCAGGTGTCGTCGCCGGCCTTGGTCAGCCGTTTCGGCAGCACGCTGGAGAACATGTAGGTGTCGTGGCTCCATTGGGTGCCATAGGGCGAGCAGGCCTTGCCGGTGAAGGCCGAGCTGGACGCGCCGGCGAAAAGCACCAGCTTCTTCTTCTCGCGGGCGAGTTCCTGCACGCCCAAGCCGACGGCCGAATTGCCGATATCGGCGATGACGTCGACGCCCTCGTCGTACCATTTGCGCGCGATGCCCAGGCCCACATCCGGCTTGTTGACGTGATCGGCGGAGACGAGCTCGATCTTCTGCCCGAGCACTTCGCCGCCGAAGTCCTCGATCGCCATGCGCGCACCGTCGATGGACCCCTCGCCAAGGGAGCTGGAGAGGAAGCCGCTCAGATCGGTGAGCACGCCGATCTTGACGGCACCTTCCTCCGCCCGGAGCGGTGCCATCGTCCCGCCCGCAAACAGTGCCGCCGCGCAAAGCGCAGCCAAAATCCGCTTCATGGGGACCTCCCTCGCGATCCGTTCACATTTCGTTGCCGGACACGCTTCGCCCGAGAAATCGATCGGGAATGCGGGCCCGGGACACCGGCTACGGCATCGCCCCGAGTCATACCGTCAATAAAGGTGAAAAGCGAGTCGCAAATCACTTTTTGCTCGTTGCGCTCGGCCCAACGCAGAAGTCCAGCCCCCGACCTCTCGTGGGGCGTGCGGAAAACGCCTTAGGTAGGTCGGCGTGAGACCGGCAGCGCAGAAATGCGCCAGGTGCAGGCCGCCACGACCTGAATATCGATACACCTTAGCCGACGGTCAGCATCAGGCGGGCGAGAATGGCGAGCAGGCTCACGATGCTGATGGCTGCAAGCATCAGGCGCGAGACGCTGAAGGGCTTGGGCAGCGTGCCGCGCTGGAGGGTGCCCACATCCCACATCGCCTGCAGGACGAACGCGCCGATCAGCAGGGCAACCGCTGGAATCGGCGGCAAAAGCAGGATAACGACCGCAGCGAGGGCAGGCAGGAAAGAAAGGGAGAGCTGCCGGGCGATCCGCCTGCGCGAATAAGGACCAAACGCTGCCCCGCCGCGCATGCCGGCGGCGAAGGCGAGCGTGGCGGCGCCATAGACCAGCACCAGCACCAGCACGCGCCCGATCGTCTGCGGCTCGCCGGTCAGCCAGACGGCCACAGCGGCGGCGGCGAAGGGTGCGGCGAAAGCAGTCCCGATGAGCGCGGAAACGGTCGGTCCGCGCGCTGGCCGAGGATCGTCGAGTGGCAGTGGCACCGTCATGTCCGGGCAGGGTGGCTAAATCTGGCTCGCCCTGCGCGTCAAGCCACGCCGACCGGGCACGAGGCGCCGGTCCCCGCCAGGCCGCAATAGCCGAAGGGGTTCTTCGCCAGGTATTGCTGGTGATAGTCTTCGGCATAGTAGAACGGGCCGGCGGGCGCGATCTCGGTGGTGATCGGGCCATAGTCCCGCTGGCGCAGCGCCTGCTGGAACTGGTCGCGGGTGCGTTCGGCAGCCGCCTTCTGCTGGTCATCGAAGGTATAGATGGCCGAGCGATAGGTGGTGCCCACGTCGTTGCCCTGGCGCATGCCTTGGGTGGGGTCGTGGTTCTCCCAGAATGTCTTCAGCAACTGCTCGTAGGACACCCGCTTCGGGTCATAGACGACGAGCACCACTTCCGCATGCCCGGTCATGCCCGTGCAGGTCTCCTCATAGGTGGGGTTCGGCGTGTGGCCGCCGGAATAGCCCACGGCGGTGACGATCACGCCGGGGATGGTCCAGAACAGGCGCTCCGCACCCCAGAAGCAGCCCATGCCGAACAGGGCCTGTTTGGCGCCTTCCGGGAACGGCCCCTTCAGGGGCTCGCCGTTGACGAAGTGGTGGGTTGCCGTCGGCAGAGGTGTTGCACGGCCGGGCAAGGCCTCGCTGGCCGAGGGGATGTCTAGCGATTTGCGGCTTTTGAGCATGAACATGGCGATGTCTCCGCTTCCCGTCCCTCCAGATATGGCGCGCTGGCTGCCCGATGCAAGCAAAGCGTTGAGCCCCAGAGCGGCGCTTGCGCCACACGCCGCGATGAGTATATTGCGCGCGACTGCCGCGCCCCGCGCGTGCTTGGAGAGGTGGCCGAGTGGTTGAAGGCGCACGCCTGGAACGCGTGTATACGGGAAACCGTATCGAGGGTTCGAATCCCTCTCTCTCCGCCAGTTCCACTTGCGGCGAATTCCTTACGGTTTCGTAGTTTCTCCTCTGGAATCGGTGCAAATCATGGTACAAGCAGCCATGAATTTGTCCCGCAAAAACACCGCCCTACCTCTGTTGCCGTAGCGGCGTTGAGGTGTTCCGGCGCGTCGCCTTC
Organism: Rhodoligotrophos defluvii; assembly: GCF_005281615.1. Taxonomy (NCBI): domain Bacteria; kingdom Pseudomonadati; phylum Pseudomonadota; class Alphaproteobacteria; order Hyphomicrobiales; family Rhodoligotrophaceae; genus Rhodoligotrophos; species Rhodoligotrophos defluvii. The sequence goes on from NZ_SZZM01000001.1 coordinate 1,734,945, forward strand.
CTGGACTTCATCAAGGCAGGCAGTGCTAGTACGGAATGAGCCCCCGTGCCCGGCACCGCGACGCGCCTGACGCGAACAGATCAGTTCGCGCGATACAGGATCATCCCGCCGTGATGTAGCACGCCACCGATGAAAGTCCCATCGGCGGTGAACCCGGTATCGTCCCAGTAGAAGATCTCGTCGCCGCGCACCTCGTAGCGGCCCTGATAGGCGCTCTCGCGGTTACCTCGCGCCTCGTCATAGCGGCCGTTGGGGAGCAGGTTGTGGCGCACGTGGCGGTCGGCGGTCACCCACATGCCGACATAGGGGTGCGCTTGCCGCTCGGCGGGCAGGTTCGTCTGACGGGCCATCTCTTCTCCTCTCGAAATGCTGGTGAAAACAACGGCGGCGAGCGCTAAGGCGCAGGGCAGGAGGCGGTTCATGGCGCAGGACTCCTTTGATCGGGCGAAGCACGGCGCTCGGCGAACAGGTCCGAAAGCGCCTGTGACGCCGCGATCGCCCTTGGAAAGCCGGCAGTGACCGTCGTCAGGTAAACGACCTCCTTCAGCTCTTCCTCGGTTGCCCCGAGGTTGAGGGCATAGCCGGCGTGAACTTTCATGAACGCGGGCTCGCCCATTGCCGCGAAGGCCGCCACCGCGGCGAGCTGGCGCGTCCGGCTGTCAAGTCCCGGCCGCGACCAGACCTCACCCAGCGCATAGCCCTGGGTCGCCTCGGCAAGGAACGGGAACTCCTGCCGCATGCGCTCGAGCACTGGTTGCGGCGCGCCGTTGTTCAGTTCCCTGACAACGGCATCGCCCCGCCGCTGCCGCTCTTCGGCCGACTGGGCCCATGCTGTCGCCGGAAGCGCCGCGAGCAGCAGCATGGCCGCAGCGGCACGGTGTCGAAGAGGGGGTGCCATCGCCGCCGCCCTCACATCGTCCCCGTCGGACGCACGACGATCTCGTTGACGTCGACGTCCTCGGGCTGCTCGATCGCATACCGCACCGCCCGGGCAATCGCATCGGGCTTGAGGGCGATGGCGCGATAGGTCCGCATCAGCTCCGCAGCGGCCGGATCGGTGATCGTGTCGGCGAGCTCGCTTTCCACGACGCCCGGATGGATGCAGGTGACGCGGATCTTGTCGTTCTCCTGCCGCAGGCCGTCAGAGATCGCCCGCACCGCAAATTTGGTCGCGCAGTAGACCGCCGCTGTGGGCACGACGGCAAGCGCTCCAATCGAGGCGATGTTGATGATGTGGCCCGATCTGCGCTCGGCCATCTCCGGCAGCACGGCGGCGATGCCGTAGAGCACGCCCTTGATGTTGACGTCGACCATCCGGTCCCACTCGTCGACCTTGAGCGAGGACATCAAGGAGAGCGGCATGACGCCCGCATTGTTGACGATCACGTCGACGCGCCCGAAGGCTTCGCGCGCAGCCTCTGCGAAGGCTGCGACGTCGTTCCGGTCGGTGACATCGAGGCTCCGTGTCAGCACCTCGCCGCCGTCCTTGCGGATCTCTTGCGCCAGCGCCTCCAGCCGACCGGTGCGGCGTGCGCCGAGCATGAGCTTTGCGCCGGCCCTGCCAAGTTCGCGGGCGATGCCGGCGCCGATGCCGCTCGATGCGCCGGTGATGAGGATCACCTTGTCCATGGTTCGTCTCCTTTGCTGAACCGCGTGACGGCGGTTGCGAAGGAGATACACCTGCCCCATTGTAGCGATAAGCCGCTCATTCCTTCATGCGATGGAAAGTATCGCTAACCAATGCAGACGGATTTCAACGCCCTTGCCGTGTTCGCCCTGGTCGCAGAGGAACGGAGCTTTCGCGCCGCGGCAGACCGCCTCGGCGTGACCCGCTCGGCGGTCAGCCAGACGATAAGGCGGCTCGAAGAGACATTGGGCACGGCGCTGGTCCGGCGAACGACGCGCAGCGTCAGCCTTACCGAGGCCGGCGAACATCTCCATGCGCAGGTGGCGCCAGCCATTGCCGAGATGCGGGCAGCGACCGAGACAACCGAGAGCCTCAGCGGGCGCCCGCGCGGGCAATTGCGGCTGGCGGTCTCGTCGATCGCCGAGCGCTTCCTGTCGGGGCCCTTCCTGGCGAGTTTCGCCGAGGCCAACCCCGGGGTTCAGCTCGACATCAACGTGACCGACGAGGCGTTCGACATCGTCGCCGAGGGCTATGACGCCGGCGTCCGCCTCGGCGAGGTGATCGAGCAGGACATGATCGCCGTGCCGATTGCTGGGGATGAACGCCAGCTCGCGGTCTGCTCGCCCGCCTACCGGGACCGCTTCGGCGTGCCTTCGCATCCGCGCGAGCTCGCCGCCCACCGCTGCATCGGCTGGCGTCCGGCGCCCAGGTCCGCGCCCTACCGCTGGGAGTTCGCCGAGGACGGCAAGGAGTTCAGCGTCGCGGTCGAACCGGAGATCACCACCAACGACATGGCGCTGATGATCAAGCTGGCCGTCGCGGGCGCTGGCATCACCTTCGGCATGGAGGAGAGCTTTCGCGCACCGATCGACCGGGGCGAGCTCGTTCCTCTCCTAGAGGACTTCTGCCCGCGCTTCGCCGGCTTCTATCTCTACTATCCGAGCCGCCGGAATATCGCCCCGAAGCTGCGCGCGCTGATCGAGCATGTGCGACGGCGAGAGTAGTAGCTTCGATGACGGGCGTGGAAGGAGGACACACTCATGCCGGCGACATCCGCCAGCTGTTGTACCCCGATCGGCTTGGCGAAGTTCCCGCGAATGAGCGCCACCGCGCGCGCGATGCGATGCGCGCGGCTGTCGGTTACGCCGAGTTTGCGAATGTCTCCGCCGTGCCGACCTGAAAAGCAGCCAGAAATGCAGTTCCCGGATGAATTGCGCCCGGAGAATTCGCACCGACCCCGGCCGGTCGAGAGTGGAATTTACATCGCCCCTCGGCCGGTGATCACGCTGCCGCTGCTTGCTGGAACTCGCCCCGCAATGATGTTGAGAAGCGTCGTCTTGCCTGATCCCGAAGGTCCCAGGAGCGCTGCGACCTCTCCCGCGCGAAAGCCGATATTGATGCCCTCCAGCACCGCATTGCGCCCGAAGTGCTTCGAAACGTCCTTCAAGGTGATATCCATCAGCTGCGTTCCCTGGCGGTGGCAGGCTTATCCAGTGTGGCGGTGCGCTCGGAGGCCATGGCTCAAGCCACGAGCTCGATGGCGATGCAACAGACCGCCAAAATGACACCCATACAATCCGGGCGAATGACACTTGATCGCGTGCACCACATTTTCGAGCATAGGCCACGACTCGCTGAGGCGCTCTGCGAGGGCTCGAGCACTTCAGGCTATGGCCGTATCGGCTTCAGAGAGCTGGTCCGGCTTACGGAGCTCGGGTACCTGATACGGGGGCGATCGCACGTGCTTTTCTATGTGAGGCCGTGATAGAGACAAGCCTGCTGATTTCACCAACCCTTTGTTACCTGTGTGACTTAGTGGGTCACCGATAATGAAACCGCTCGGATGATCTTCCCGTTCTGTGTTGTGCCCGTGGAGGTGACGGGCGTACACAGACAATGGGGGAGAGGACCCATGCGCTGTTCTGACGATCTCGAATATGCCGTTCGGGACACATTGGTCCTGGCCGGAGCGATCAAGGACTGCCCGATCCACCCTGAGGTAACCATCAGAACTGGAGATCACGACGCGGAGTGCCGGGCTTTTGAGCAGATGAGCGCCTGGTCAAAGACGGATGGGTCTATGTGGACGCCCCAAGAAGTTAGGGATGCAATCCACAACGAACTGGTGTTGGCGGCACATCCGAAATGTCCGGTCTGTCAGCACGTCAAGCAGCAAGCGCAATTCACTGGCTGCTCTTCTGTCCCAGAGTGGCCGAGGCGCTCGCCGGTACTCCTACCTTACTGATGACCTGGCGGCTGCTAGCAAGCGTATCCTTGCAGCGCTGCAAACCTTGCGTTCCGACGGGATATCCCTTGTCAATACTCCCGGCAGGGGGCTCCAGCCCCATCGTCGCGCATTCTCCATGCGCTCGCGACATGGCGGTGCTAGGGAAAAGCCCGCTGCGGTCCGGCGGGCTTTCGTGCTTAGTTGCGCAACCTCGTAGTATATGAGCTGATTTAGGCCCCAAGTCGGGTTCGTGTTGCTCAGACGATTTGAGCTCAGCTATGGGTCTGCTGTTGCGGCATGTCATACTCTTCCACATGTGGATCGAGATGCACCACGAACGGCTTGAGCGGGTTCCGCTTGGAATGCCCAAGCGACCTGGTAAGCAGCTTGCTGGGCCCGCTCATCTCCTTCCCTGCGCTTGCCTAGCAACGAAATCCGCACCATGCGCATACTGAACATTTACCGGCACTCCCGCCCTGCAGAGGGGACAGTTCGCCGCGGGCCACGATGGGATTTTGCACTCGAGGAGGTAACGCAAGTCGGTAACGCCACAATCGGCGGGTCTAGCGTTGCCACGGGTAATTATTGCGGCCGCGGCAACGACCGTTCCCCCACACTGCAAAACGGCATCCACAGTCTCGCGCATCGCAAGGCCCGTATTGACCACGTCATCGACCACGACGACCCGCTTGCCATTCACGACCTTGTCATAGCCGCGGCGAAGCACGAATGGCGCTCGGAGTGGCCCTCCCGGGGCTGACGCAGGCCGATCGCTGTGCTCAGCGAAAACAGAAAGCACTCCCAGCGCATGGGCGGTCCATTGCGAGACGATCAGCCCGCCTGTTGCCGGCCCGCATATCACCTCCGCATCGAGGTCCCGTATCAAATCAGCGAGCATTGCGCAAAGACCATCCTCGCGATCTGGGCGCTCGTTGATGACGTCCTTGTCGATCCAGCCACTCCCGTGCTGGCCGGAATCATAGACGAAATGATCGTCCGACAGAATTGCCCCCGATTGATCGAGAATCCGGCGAGTTCGTTCCGCGTATTGTCGCATCTTTTCTGCCGAGAGCATCTCTTCCCTCCTCGTACGAACAGTATAAGTCTTAGATTAGGCGGCATCCAGACGATGCCTTCCAGGCAAGCTTGCAGGTGTGGGCATAGATGCGGGCGCGATCGCGGAAGATCCGGCCATCGGCTCCGCGCGATAGAAAAATCCGAAGGTCACCTTCGTAACATTGTAATTCCCGAACTATTGGAGAGTGGACAGACTTAACCGGTCACACAGAAAAATCTGCCTTGGGCTGGCCCCACCGGAGTTGTGGGCCAAGTCTGGCACAAAAAGGAAGGGGGGACTTCCATGAAACGGTTGCTTCTTATTGCATTGGGCGCCGTTGCGCTGATGGCCGCTGACCAAGCGTTCGCGCAGAACCATGTCTGGGACATGCCGAACGAGTATCCGGCAACATCGATTCAGGGAGAGGGCGACCGCCGTTTCGGCGAACTTCTGCACAAGAAGTCAGACGGGCAGATCAAGATCGTACACCATTTCGGAGGGTCGCTCGGATTTCGCTCGCGGGACCAGCTGGATGCCGTGGCTGACGGCGCCGTGGTGCTCGCCAACACCTTCGTGCCGCCTCTAGGCGGGATCGATCCCATTTTCCTGCTGTCGTCCCTGCCATTCATGGCGGCGAATGCCAAAGAGGCTCGACTTCTCTACGAAGTGGCTAAGCCCTACTATGAGCAAGTCTATGCGGCGCACAATCAGAAGCTTCTTTACGCTTCGCCATGGCCGCAGAGCGGGCTCTGGGGCCGAGCGCCCGCGGACTCGATGCAGGCGTTGCAGGGGCTTAAGTTACGCACCTATGACGTCAACGGCACCCGGGCGTTCCAGGCTGCAGGAGCGGCGCCGATCCAGCTGAGTTGGGCCGACATCATCCCGCAGGTGTCCACCGGCGGCATCGATGCCGTTCTGACCTCGATCGAATCGGGGATCAGCGCGAGTTTCGACGACTACCTCAAGTTTTTCACTCAGCTCAACTACGATTCCACCATCAACATGGTTACGATGAATCTCGATACGTGGAATGGTCTGTCAAAGGAGCATCAAGCGGCAGTCATCGAGGCGGCGAAGGAGACCGAAGACTATCTCTGGACAGAGATCGAGAAAGTTGTCGAGCGGCGATATCAGACGGCCCGCGAACGGGGTGTTACCGTGGTTCAGGACGTCCAAGACGGCTACCGCGAGAAGCTAAGGGAACTCGCCGAGCCGGTTATCCGAGCCTGGGCCGCCTCGGCCGGTGAAAAAGGAGAACGCCTCATCGCCGAATATCGCGCGCGCCTCGGCCAAGCCGGCGAGTAAATGCTCATGAAGGTCGTCTTAGACCTGGTGAGCTGGATCTCGCGCGCGGGCGCGGTGATCGCTGCCATCCTGGTGGTTGCGATGACTGGCCATATTCTCCTAGAGATCCTTTTGCGGGTGGCGTTCTCGCGCTCCACCTATGTGCTGGAGGAGTTCGTCGGCTACGGGATCGCCGGCGCCAGCTTCATGGCCCTGGCCTATACGCTCGAGACCGAGGGGCACATTCGCGTCAATCTCTTGCTGACGCGACTGGGCGATTCCCCGCTGCGCAAGCTGGTCGAGCTGCTTTGCATCGGCACCTCGTTCGCCTTGACACTGTTCCTTTGCCTCTACTTCTGGCGTTCCATCAGCCGCAACTGGGCGCGCGGCGCGGTCAGCGAGACCATTGCCCAGGTACCGCTCTGGATCCCCGAAGGCTTCGTTCTGCTCGGATTGGGCATCTTCGCCCTGCAGCTTGTGGCTCGTGCATTGCGGGTCCTGGTGGGATCGCCCTCGCCGCGGGCGTCCCTGGTCCCCTCGCCGGATGGACAATGAGGAAACGCCGTTGGACGCCTTGTTTCCCGCATTTCTGCTTCTTTCGTTCCTGATCCTTGCGCTGGGAATGGGGCTCTGGGTCTTCGCAGGCCTGCTTCTCGTCACCGTCTTCGGCCTCGGCGTCATAGCGGATTTTTCGCCGGACAGGATTGGCGTCATCGCGCGGTCCGTTCTCTGGAAGAGCGCGACGACATGGGAACTGGCGGCCATCCCGCTATTCATCTGGATGGGCGAGATCATTTTCCGCACGGACATCTCAGAACGACTGTTTCGGGGACTTGCGCCACTGGTGGAAGGCATACCGGGACGCCTGCTGCATACCAACGTGATGGGTTGCACGCTCTTTGCCGCCATGAGCGGGTCGACGGCAGCAACGACCGCAACGATCGGCAAGATCACCACGACGGCCTTGGCTGAACGGAAATATTACGCGCCGCTTGCCGTGGGATCGCTCGCAGGTGCGGGAAGCCTGGGCCTCCTCATCCCGCCCTCTATCGTCATGATCATCTATGGTGTGCTTGCAGAGGTTTCGATCGCGAGGCTTTTTGCCGCCGGGGTTCTACCTGGACTGATGCTGGCGGCGCTCTTCTCCGGCTACATCATGCTCCAATGCGTGCTTCACCCGCAATTCGCACCGAAGGGCGTGACATCCCTCACCTTTGCGCAGCTCGGCCGCTCCTTTGTGGACCTGTTGCCGATTTTCGCACTCATCGTGATCGTGCTGGGCGGCATCTATTCCGGCCTGGCCACGCCATCGGAAGCGGCAGCACTGGGCGTGGGGGCGACAATCCTGCTGACCTACATGATGCGCTGCCTTACGCTGGAGGTGCTCGTGGAATCGCTGATGTCAGCCGTCCGCACCTCGTGCATGGTCGTGGCCATCCTGATGGCTGCTGCCCTCTTGTCATCGACAATGGGCTATCTGCACATTCCGATGAATATTGCTAACGCCATCGCTGAGGCGAACTTCTCGCCACTGGCGCTGCTCTTGATGCTGGCCGCATTCTATATCGTGTTGGGCCTGTTCCTGGACGGCATTTCAATCGTAGTGATGAGTCTGCCTATCACGCTCCCGATCGTCGTTCAGGCAGGGTACGATCCTCTCTGGTTCGGGGTCTTTCTCGTGCTAATGGTCGAGATGGGTATGATCACGCCGCCAGTGGGTTTCAACTTGTTCGTCATTCAGGGGTTAACCGGTCAGCCGCTGGGCGAGGTGTCGTGGGCCGCTTTTCCCTTCTTCCTGGTCATGTGCCTGGCCGTGGCCATCCTCGCCATTGAACCTCGGATAGCCCTGTTCCTGCCAAGCCTGATGCCCTGACGAACGGGAAGCCTCCCTAGGCTAGGCGGCCCGCATTCCCGGAATATGCCCTTCCCTGATCTGTCCACGGATGTGCTGGGCGAAGGCAGATACGATCCGTGTTGGGCGGATTTGCCGCTTTAGCGCATAGCCCAGAGGCAGGCGTGGAACCTCGTCGCTCAGGGGAATGGCAACGACGGGTTTCCCATCCAGCGCCCGTTCGTTGTAGGGCCGCGCGGCGAAAACCGATATGCCATAGCCGTTGGCCACCATCGTGCGGACCACCTCCGGCTGCGAACTGCGCCTGGTGATGTTGGGAGTCACGTTGGCTGCGGTAAACAGAGAAAGGAAGTAATCGCGGCTATAGGGAAGGTCTAGCATAATATAGGGTTCGGACCCGACGTCGTGCAGCGATATCTCGGCGCGGGTCGCAAAACGATGACCGGGCGCCATCAAGATGTAAGGCGGAAGGGCGACGAGCTGGGTGAATTCCAAATCCTCGGGAATATGGATGTCGTAGGTGATTAAGATGTCGATTTCACCGCGCCTTGTCATGCTTATGAGCTGATCCTGGCTGCCTTCGAACGTACTGATCTCCACACCAGGATTGCGTACCGAGAACTCATGGCAGAGGCCCGGCATGATCATTGGCGCCAATGTCAGGAGGCAGCCCACGCTGATCGAACCGTGAAGCTCGCTTCCGTGCTGGTTGGCCACTTCATAGAGCCGCTCGCAAGCATCGAGGATTGCCCGCGCCTCGAGATAGACCCGCTCGCCTGGCCTCGTCAGCGACATACCCTGTGAGAACTGCCGGACGAAGAGCGTGATGCCCAGTTCGGTTTCGAGTTGGCTGATGGCGGCCGATATGGAAGGCTGGGATACACTGATCCGTTCCGACGCCCGTGTAATGCTGCCGGCCTCCGCCGCTGCCACCAAGTATTGCAACTGTCGCAGTGAAAAACGCATCACCCGGTCCCTCCCACGGCTTGCTCTCTTCTGAATATCGCTCGGGGCATCAATAGGCAAATCCGAAGGACTAATTTAGAAGTGCGTAATTCCCAAAAGCCCATGTCATTGGCAAAAGCAGAGCATGACGGGCGCCGTGAGAGCTTGGCGCCGCGACTTAGGGCCGAGGATAAGCAAGCCGATGACGATCCAACGGATTTCGTGCCCCATTCCATTGTCGGAGTTCGATGCCAGCACCGCGCGGAGTCCGAGCCCCGTGTCGCTGCCGCCGGCGACCTTCAAGGACGCGGACTTCTACACGTTCGAGTTCGAGGCCATCTGGGGCAGCGAGTGGTTCTGCATCGGTCGGGCAACCGACATTCCCAATGCGGGCGACTACTACAACGTGACGGTCGGCCATGAGCCGCTCGTCGTGGTCCGCCGCACGGAAAGCGAGATCTCCGTCCTCTCCAATGTCTGCCAGCACCGAGGCATGTTGCTCACCGAAGGCCGCGGAAACCTGCGCCGCCTCCGCTGCCCCATGCATTCGTGGGTTTATGACCTTAGCGGCCGGCTCATTGGCGCGCCGGGTCTTACCGATGATCCAAGCTTCGACCGATCGACCGTCTGCCTTCCGCAAATCCGTTCGGAGATATGGCAGGGCTTTATTTTCGTTACCTTCAACAAGGACTTGCCGCCGATCTCCGGTCGGCTTTCCAGACTTGAGGAACAGCTTGCTAATTTCAGATTGGCGGAGCTGAGGGCCCATACGCCGCTCGAGCTCGAGCAATATGCATGGAACTGGAAGATGTATTCTGATGAGTGCTACCACTGCACTCATCTGCACGCCAAGTCCTTCGGTGCGATGTTCCCGGTCCCCCAGTCCGCCGTGGACGAGGAATCCGAATACAACGATCTCGAAAAGGGTATCATAGCTTACAATCTGGTCGGGACCACGCTGGACGCCGTACCAACGCGCACGGGCAAGGCCCTTCATCCCATCCTGCCCGGCCTGACCGAGGCCGAACGCTCCCGCCTCGGCTACATCACCGTGGCACCCAACCTGCTGATCGTCACCATGCCCGACAAGGTGAAGTATTTTCTTTGGCTTCCCAACGGGCCAATGGCCTCCAGCTTCGGCGTGTCTTGGTTGTTCCCCCAGTCCACCCTCGATATGCCGACTTTCGAGGAAACCTTCAAAATGGAGCGTGAGGATCTCTATCCCGTGATGGTGGAGGACGTAGAGGCCTGGGGCAAATACCAGGCGGGGATGCTTTCGCGCTTCGCACCACGGGGGCATCTGACCTCGCACGAGCAGGTCATGGTCAGGCTTCAGGATTGGCTGATAGGGCGCTACCGGGCGTATGCGGGCCGGTGACCTGTCTCGTCAGCAGCCAAAGCATGATCGCCGCATCGGACAAACCCCCGCGCCTGATGACGGTGCTTCGAAAGGACTACGCCGCGCATGACATCGCTCTGTTCGATCTGGCAGATGCATCCGGTGCCGACTTGCCTGCCTGGGAGCCAGGCAGCCACGTGGAGCTCATTCTCAGCCCGAAGAGGGGCGAAGAGCTCGTCCGCCACTATTCGTTATGTGGCGACGTCAAGGACAGGCACGTGTGGCGTATCGCAGTCCTTCGCGAAGAGCAGGGCCGCGGTGGATCGCAATATCTCTACGATCACGTCCTGGAGGGGGACAGGATCAGGGTTCGCGGACCGCGCAACAACTTCCGGTTCTCCGGCGGGAGAAAACCGCTCTTCATCGCCGGCGGGATCGGCATCACGCCGCTCTTGTCCATGATGCGCAAGGCGGCGGAGGAAAGGCTTGACTGGCAAGCCGTCTACCTAGCGCGGACGGAATCCTCGATGATTTTTCGCCAGGAGCTCGCCGGGCTCGACCGCGATCGCGTCGTGTTTCACGATTCCCAGAAAGCGGGGCGATTCCGCCTATGCGATCTGCTGGCCAAACTGACCCTGGAGCATGAGGTCTATGCCTGTGGCCCGCAGCGCCTACTCGATGATCTGGAGGCGATGAACCAGGCGGGTAGCGGCTGGCAACTCACGCTGGAGCGATTTCAAAACCCGAATAACAGGATAGGGCCTGATGATACCGGGACGTTCGAGGTCGTGCTCGCGAGAACGGGCGTGACGCTGATCGTGGCGCCGGGCCAATCCATTCTCGAAGTGGCCCGAGAGGCCGGTGTGGACGTGGACTGGTCGTGCTGCGACGGGATTTGCGGAACCTGCGAAACGCGTGTGCTTTCCGGCGTGCCCGACCACAGGGACGCCATTCTTACCGCGGCGGAGCGCGAGGCCGGGACTCACATGATGATTTGCGTCTCTCGCGCTCGCAGCGCCCGGCTTGTCCTGGACATCTAGAACGAAACGGGGGTGATGATGACGATACGAAAGGTGGTCGTGACGGGAGGCTCGGGCCGTGTCGGCGCCTACGTTCTGCGCGAGCTGACACCCTATTTCGACGTGCTGAATGCGGATCTCGAACCCGGGAAGCTGGATGTGCCGCATATCCAGACAGACGTGACCGACCTCGATTCGGTGCGCCGTGCCCTCCAAGGCGCGGACGCGGTCGTTCACCTCGCCGCGATCGACTTCGACTGGAAGGCAGCCCCCGAGACATACATCCGCGTCAACACGCTTGGGTCTTGGCACGTGCTTCAGGCGGCAGCCGAGGCAGGGGTGAAGAAGACCGTGCTCTGTTCCAGCATCTCCACCTGCGGCCTCTCCGAAATGAGGCGCGACTGGCGTCCGCAATATCTGCAGGTGGACGAGGCCCACGAGAACCGGCCCGTGCAGGCTTACAGCGTCAGTAAGCAGATCATAGAGCAGATGGGCCTGAGCTTCGTCCATGGGACGTCCATGGACGTCATCTGCCTGCGTCCGATGGCCGTGATCATGCAGGAGTCCTTCGGCGGTTTCCTCGACTTCATCGATGCCCCCGATCGGAGCTGGCTCTTCTACTACGTGACGGCGGAGGATGCCGCGCGGGCGTTCCGGGCGGCGCTGGAGACCGACGGGCCCCGCTACGGTGTCTTCTTCGTCGGCGCCGATGATACGTGCCGCCCCGAGCCGACGCTCGATTGGTACCGGGAGCGCTTCGGCGAGCTTCCGCCGATTGCCGATCCTCATGTCTATCAAACGATGCCGCGCGCGGCGATCTTTTCGAACCGCAGAGCACGGGAGCTTCTGGGCTGGCAGCCAACCTCCGATTTCCCGTCGCTGCGTCGCCAGTGGAACACGGATGTGATTGTTGAAGGGGAGCCGATGACATGACGGACACTGTGCGCAATGGAGTGGTCGACTGGACCGGAGACAACCCGTACATCTATTTGAAGGAAGATCCCGCAGGCGATTGGTCGAGCCTGTGCCTCTTTTTCCGCATCGTGGCCTCTCGCTTCGGCAGGGGCCATGCCATCCTTATCCTGGAGAACCCGTATACCGGGGAGGATCCTGGGGCCATTAGGCTCTGCCTCACTGACAACGAGCCGCTCAGCCGATTTCTGCTCGACGATTTCGTGCGGAAGTTTGGTCTCTTCCGCCAGGCTGTCGCCCTGGACAAGATGGTCCTGGTAACGGACGCGCGCTTCACCACAGAGGCGGAATATCCCACTTTCCTGTGCGAAAAGGCGACGCATGCAGGGGGCGAGGCGATACTCTGCTGGGAAGGTCTCGGCGAGCCTTTTGCGGTCGATGTTCCGCCCGAACGATCGCAGACCGGCCGACACGAAATGTTTAGCGTTTTCCAGCCCGCATCCTCGGCCTGGGCTTCGGTGAACGGAAAACGCGTCCGCGGCAACACGGTCGAGCGCGACTTCTTCGACCGTCGCGTGCAGTCGGCTGCCCTGGCTCATAGCGAGACCTGGGTTCGGTTCTGAGCAGGAACAACCCGGCACCAGGGGAGGACGGCAGCATGCAACTCAGCGCTGCAGATGGGCTCGGCTTTGCAAAAATTGCCGCCGCACGGCCAGCATGGTCGGGGGTGCGCAGGCTTTCGGACGCGGTCCGCGGGCTCCAAGGCCGATATGTGCTTCACGCGGGCCCACCCTTCCGCGATCGGGCGAGCATCCCTGCTCCAGTCCGGAATTCCCTCTGCGCGGCCTGCATCTATGAAGGTTGGGCCGCAAGCTGGAGCGAGGCGGAAGCGCTTCTCGCGGGCGGCGCGATCAATATGGTGCCTGCGCAGGACTGCGCCTGTGTGGTCCCGCTGGCCGGCGTGCTGTCGCCATCCATGCCGGTTCTTGAAGTGATTGATCTTGAGGACCGCTCCGCAACGTTTTTTGCAGCCGTCAACGAGGGCCAGCGACACGCGACCCGCCTCGGGATGCGTGACGAACGGTTGCCCGGTCATCTGCGCTGGCTTGGGGGGACACTGGCCCCTTGGCTAGAAGAGGCTCTTCAGGAACCTATCGAGCTTCTGCCGCTCATGGGTGAAGCGCTCGCCCGGGGCGATGATTGCCATTCGCGAACCGTCCACGGCTCGGCGGCCATAGCGGCGGCCCTTCGCGGGCGAAACGAGCGTTCTCCGCCTGATGTGCACGCGTTCCTGGACACGTCGCCCGCCTTCGCCCTCAACCTCTGGATGGGTGCGGCGGCGCTGATGCTGCGTTCGGCCGAAGGGACAGGGAACTGCACCCTGGTGACGCGTGCTGGCGGCAATGGCGAGAATTTCGGCATCCAGCTCGCCGGCCGGCCTGGCGTTTGGGTCACGATGCCGGCGCCGGTGCCGTTCGGACCCGTTGATGCCACCGCCCGGGATAGAAGCGCGGTGGGTGCTGTGGGTGACAGCGCCCTGGTCGATTTTCTCGGACTCGGCGCGCAGGCACTGGCGACCGCGCCGGAGGTTGCCAGGGCGCTCTCCGGCTACCTCCCGAAGAATGCCGGCGACAGGGCCAGAAGCGTTCTTGCCGGTGAACTGCCTGGACTGGGCCGTCGGGCGGTCACAAGCGCGGCACTTGCGGCGGAAGCTGATGTCGGCCCGCTCGTGCTTCTTGGGATGATCGACCGCGCCGGGGTCGCCGGTCGGATCGGCGGGGGCGTGGTGGACGTACCGCCACAGCTCTTCGCACAAGCGCTCCGGGAGTGCATTTGATGGCGCAGGATCTTGCCGATCTATCGCTCGTGGAGGCCTTAGGGTCGATCGAGGCCGGGACATGTCAGGCCGGCGACATCGTGGAGAGCTGCCTGGACCGGATTGAGGCGCTCGAGCCTCGTGTGCGAGCTTGGCAGCACCGCCCTGACCGGAAAGCGTTCATGGCGGGCTGGCGGTCGCGGCAAGCCTCGCACGGGCAATCGCCGCTCAAGGGACTTCTGGTCGGCGTCAAAGACATTATGGACACCACCGAGTTCCCGACCGAGCGGGGTTCGTCCATTTATCGCGGACGCATGGCAACGGCCGATGCATCCTGTGTGGCTCTGCTCCGCTGGGCCGGTGCCGAGTTTCCTGGAAAGACGGTCACCACCGAGTTTGCCTACTTCCAGCCCGGGCAGACCACGAATCCCCACCGGCAGACGCATACGCCGGGCGGGTCGTCGAGCGGCTCGGCGGCCGCCGTTGCCTGCGGTATGGTGCCAGTCGCGCTCGGCTCCCAGACGGCGGGATCCACCATCCGCCCGGCCTCCTACTGCGGGGTTGTGGGGTTCGTCCCCTCCCATGGTCTGCATGCGCTGCGCGGCGTGATGCCGCTGAGCCCCTCTTTCGACACGCTGGGCATGCTCACGCGGAGCGTCGCCGACGCCGCGCTTATCCACCGCCTGCTGCTCGATGGGCGATCGGACGGGCGTCCCGACACATGCCGGCCAAGGCGCATATTGCTGATGTCTGGCGAGCAGTTTGGCGAGGTGTCGCCTTCCATGACCTCTGCCATGGAGACGGTAGCGGATAGGCTGAAGGAGCATGAGGTCGAGATTGTGCAAACCGACCGGCTCGCGTGTATGGACGATGCCGTTGCGACACATGAGCGTATCATGGCGTTCGAGGCCGCACGCACGCTGGCCTCCGAATACGCGAGCCGTCGCAGCGAGCTTGGCCCGCAACTCCTGCAGCTCTTGGAGGTCGGCCAGGCGATGGGGCTGGAAGAGTACCTGCACCTGCTGGAGCGGCGTGACGGCATGATCCGCACCTATGCGGAAGCGGTCGCCGGTTTCGATGGCATTGCCGCACCCGCGGCTCCGGATGCTGCACCACGCGGCACGGACTTCACTGGATCCGCCCATATGAGCCGGCCCTGGCAGTTGATCGGTGTACCCCAAATCGCCCTCCCCGGGCTGCGGGATCCGAACGAGATGCCTCTAGGTGTGCAATTGATCGGCTTGACGCGCCAGGACGAGCGGTTGCTTGGGTTGGCAGCCTGGTTCGAATTGAAGGTATTCAGTGTGAAAGCTTAGGACGTGGACTCATAAGAGCGTAGCCACAGTCTGATGGACGCAAGCTGTACGAAGGCAAGGTAATTGGCAGCCAGCCTGTCGTTGCGCGTTGCAACGCGACGGCATTGCTTGATCCTGTTGAAGAAGCGCTCGATCCGGTTGCGGTCGCGGTAGAGATAGGGGCTGAAGTTGATCGGATCACTGCGATTGCGTTTTGGCGGGATGTTAGCCCATGCGCCACGCCGCATGGCGAGCCCTCTGATCGGCGTCATAGCCACGGTCGGCAAGCAACATTGATCCGGACTTCAACCAAGACAAGAGTTTTCCGGCAAGCCGATTGTCGTGTGCCTCGCCCCGTGTCAGTGCGAGGCGGACCGGCAAGCCGTTGGCATCTACGACCGCATGAATCTTGCTGGTCAATCCACCCCGTGATCGCCCCATCAACTGCCGTTGATTCCTTTTGATGCATGCTCCATGCTGATGCACGCGGACGATCGAAGTGTAGATCATCTGGACAGCCGGATCGTGGGCAGCGGCGAGCGCGTCTATGATACGGCTCCAGACGCCCGCCCGGCGCCAACGGACGAAGCGATTGTAGCAGGTCGTGTAGGGGCCAAAGCCAGCAGGTAAATCGCGCCAAGGCGCTCCAGAGCGCAGAACCCAGAAAATGCCATTAAGGACACGACGGTCCCTTGGCTTGCGGGCTTGAATCACGAACTGGGAAGCGGTCTCAACTGGCTCTGCCACGGTGCTTTTCGGGAGCTATCCTCCCAGAAGAGGACTCGTTGTGCTCACCCTCACCCTGAGTTATTCCGCCACTGACCCGAATGCGACTATCAGTCTTTCTGTCGCCTGTAGCGAAAATCGCAGTGGCTCGCGCCCTGCATGATGGTTTGTGTGCGCGTGAGCTTTATGTCGGAGCCAAAACCCTCGGCGAACGGGAAGTCCGAGCTGCAGACCAGCAAGAATCCAAGCTCAGGCTCACCCAACTCCTTGTAGAACTGTGCGTACCGGCATCCAGTGACATCGATCTCATAGGTATCTTGCGATTGCGCGCGAACACTGTATTCAACGGCGTCACCTTTGGCGAACGAGGCAAACGCCAACGCCATGTTCTCTCCCACGTGCGTGGATTCTTTCGCCCGCCACCACTGTTCGCCGAGGCGGCGATAAACGTCGCCTAGAGTCTTGCGGACAAGCGCGTTCGCGCGTTCCTTGCCCAATTCCGCCTGAAGGGCCTTGACGAGAGGAACTAAGACCTGAGCCTGTATCTTGGCTTGTTCTATGACGGGGATGCCCATACGTCGCCTCCTCTAGCGTGCCGGTTGTCAGGGCGCGGACCGGCCTGTCTCCGAGTCGAACTTATCATCCGACGGGCACGATGTTGAGCTTTCACCATCAAGAAGGGTCAGCTCCTGGCCCTTCTCGGACCTCCTACGATGTCCGCTTTTGTGCCGCTGTTGGGGAACAAGCGGACATCAAACGCGCCGTAAACAAGCTTCCTAATCTTATCAGTACGCGGCCTAGTTGCACCTTTAGCACTTCGCGCTCTCGTCATTCGATAGCGCTGTGCTGTTCCCGATACAGCGTTTGCGAGATCGTGGTCCCGGGTCACGCACGACCACCGCCTATCTATGACACCGTGGAAGGCTGAAGCGGCACGAGCTGGAAGCCGCTCTCACCACCGGACGGCTCGACAATCAGAACCCGGTCGGGTCCAGAGTTGCCGATGAAGTACTGTAGTCCCGTGCCGCCGATGAGCGTGGAGGAACTGCCTTCAGGCAACTCACCGTCGAACCACTGGGCGATATTGCCTTGCAGCTCAACGAAATGCGCCGGCTTTGCGCCGGTCGGTTCGACCCCTGTCGAATATGGCGCCTCAACGTCGATATCGCCGTGATCGCCATGACCGTGGGGTGGCTAGTGGCTCTTAAGCGGAAAGCAGTTGCCGGCCGACCTTGCTAGGATGGCTGAGCGCCGTCTTGTGCTCGCCTAACGCACGTATTCAGCAACCGTGCCAAGGGAGCAGGCGCCCCGGCCGAAGGAACCAGGGCGCCGTCCAACTTCCCAGCTTTTCTAGCGATTGGGTGGGGGAATATTCGCCTCTTAAGCTGACAAATACATTTATGCTGATTCTCATCATCTTCGTCAAATCTATTGCTAGCCATTATATATATAACAGAACAGCATGAATATATCTAACTGTAATCACGAATTATAACCGGCTGAGCATCCGCATAATGGTTGCGTTCTGCAGATTTATCGAAATAGATTTCAAGAAATTGGCAAAATGTATCGCCCGCTAGGTGCTATAGAGAGATCAGGTCGTGCACCAAAAAAATGATATATGAATTATTTTGATACAGTATAAAATCCACATAAGAGAAAATCTATTAGAGATCCTCTTTGTTAACGATAATGGTTCTTGCTTTACCTTGGATTCAAGAGTCCGTACAAAGATAGATTGCTCAAGTGTCGCACTGCGGCAACACCGCTGGCGCAACCACGGCTCTGTTGCGGCGAAAGAAATTCCGTTCTCGTTGACAGAATAGGCAAATCACTCAACCGTATAGTGAGAACATTTCACGGCGAATCAGTGGCGCCACTGAGGCGATCACCCGTTGCGCATGCGTGCAGCGGTCGGTTCCGCGCGTCTCAATGACTGTGGTCGGGTGTTGCGAGGTAAACAGAATGCGAGGGTTCCATTTAGCAAACGAAACCGATTGTCAGATCACCAAGGCTGAACACGACGCACTGACCGCTGTACGGATTGGAGCCAGGAGCGGTACATGTCTGCAGCCTACTCCTCAAAGCGGTTCAGATGGACGGCTGAAGCGACCCCGTCTGCTGTCGGGTACGGCTCATGCGATCCTTCTTGCATTTGCTCCCATCACCATAATGGCGGCATTACCTGATTGTCCCGCGGCGGCCGAGCCCATGGGTGGTGCGGGCGGGAACGGCTACTACGACAATCCACCCATCCCCGTTCCCGGTGGTGCGGGCGGGGGCCTGGGCCAGTCTGGAGCGGATGGCAGCGATGCTCCACAGGACGCGGCAAGCCCAGGTGGCGGCGGCGGTGGGGGTGGCGGCGGCCCGGGGGGAGGAGCTGGTGGTTCGGGCGGTGATGGCACCGGTGGCGTGGCGGGTGGCGCTCCAGGAATGGACGGTGCTGATGCGACCGCGCCGGGCGAAGGCGGCGGTGGCGGCGGTGGCGGTGCAGGAGGCGACCATGGGGCCACGGCAACAGGCAGCATGACCATCGATGATGCGGTCACCGGCACGGCTGGCGGTGCCGGCGGAAGCGGCGGCTGGGCATATGGTCCCGGCACCACCGGCGGTGCTGGCGGGGGCGGCGGCGCAGGCGGCCACGGCCTTCTTGTCACTGGTGCGGGAACGATCAGGAACAACTCGACCATCACGGGCGGCAGTGGCGGCCCGGGTGGCTATGGCCGGTCAGGCGAATCACAGGCGGATGGCGGACGGGGCGGCGATGGTGGTGCTGGGCTCGCAGTTACCGTTCCTGCTGCGGTTATCAACAATGAGGACGGCGGGATCATAACCGGAGGCGATGGCGGTCAAGGCGGATTTACCTTCTCAAACAACGGCAGGAACGGGGATGGAGGTGATGGTGGCGCAGGAATAGACGGTGATGGCGCTGCGATCACCAATCTGGGAACCATTCAGGGCGGCACCGGTGGCTATTCCGGCGAGCAGACGCCTGGCACGGCGCATGGCGGCGCTGGCGGTGATGCGATCGCGGGGAATGATCTGACGATCAGCAATGCCGGAAAATTGACGGGCGGCGAAGGGGGTATGGGCCTTGCAGCGAGCGGAACTGGTGGGCAGGGAGGCTCCGGTGTCAATAGCAGCAATGTAACGCTTGGCAACACGGGAACCATCCAGGGTGGCACTGGAGGGCAGGCCAGCGCCACCGAGGTGGTCGCAGGTGACGGAGGGGCAGGTATCCATGGCAGTGGCGGAACTATAACCAACAGCGGAACGATCGAGGGCGGCGATGGCGGTATTGGAACCGGCTTTCTAAGCAGCCGCGGCGGTCACGGAGGTGCCGGTGTCAACGGCAGCGGTCTTACGGTCATCAACACGGGGACCATTCAGGGTGGCAATGGAGGCGAGGCAACCGGGCCCAATTCTGCGTATGGGGGAAATGGAGGGGCCGGCATTACTGGTGCCGACCTCGTCATCAAGAATGGCGGCACAATCGTTGGCGGCACCGGTGCAGCCGGTCCAACAGCAAATGGCTCCGACGGAAATGCAATCACCTTTACTGGTGGCACCAATGTCCTGGAGCTGTGGCATGGCTCAAATATTGTCGGTGACGTTGCCGCATATAGCACGGCCGACACCTTGAGGCTCGGGGGTGCGACGGACTCCACCTTCGACCTCTCGGAGATTGGACCAGATCAAAAATATCAGGGCTTCGGCGTCTATGAGAAGACCGGGAGCAGCACCTGGACGCTGACCGATACATCGGCGGTGGTGACGCCGTGGACCGTTCAGGAGGGCACGCTGTCGGTCGAAGGCACGCTAAACGGGACGGTGGACGTAGAGTCCGGAGGTGCCCTCGGCGGAACGGGCACCGTGCTCGGCTCCGCCAGCATAGCCTCGGGCGGCACGCTTGTCGGCCAGGCGGGTCAGACCCTCACCTTTGGCAGCGATCTCACGCTCGACAGCGGCGCGAATATCGATGTTTCGCTTGGAGCGCCGAACGCGACCGAGCTCTTCCACGTTGACGGAGACCTCACGCTGGATGGCACGCTCAATGTTGCCGACGCCGGCGGCTTCGGGCCCGGCGTCTATCGGATTTTCCATTATGATGGCGCGCTCACCGACGAGGGCCTCGAGATTGGAAGCACACCGTTCGGCGTCAATGCTGACGAGCTCTCGGTCCAAACCGCGGTCGTCGGCCAGGTGAACCTTGTCAGTGAGGCCGGTCAGTCGCTGAATTTCTGGGATGGCGGCGATCCGAGCAAGCATGGGAACGGGAAAATCGATGGAGGCGATGGCATCTGGAGCACGGTCGCACCCAATTGGACCGACCAGAACGGCATCACTGATGGGCCGATGCGCCCGCAGCCCGGCTTCGCCATCTTCCAAGGTGCCCCAGGCTTGGTCACTGTCGACGACGGGGCCGGCGATGTCGCGGTTACGGGCATGCAATTCGCCGTGGATGGCTATGAGATTCAGGGCGATCCAATCACCCTCGCGCAAGCGGGTACGATTATCCGCGTGGGCGACGGCAGCGCAGCCGGTGCGGGCTTCACAGCTGTCATCGGGGCGGAACTGACCGGCGCCGGCGGGCTTAACAAGACTGATCTTGGGACGCTCGTGCTCACGGCAGCCAACAGCTATACGGGTGGTACCACAATTTCCGGCGGAATATTGTCGGTGATTGGATCGCTCGGCGGCACGGTGACGGTCAACGCCGGAGGCACCCTGAGCGGCACCGGCACGGTCGGCACCACCACGGTTGAGAAGGACGCGACCATAGCTCCAGGCACGGCTGGCACCTCCATAGCCACGTTGCATGTCTCCGGCGACATCACCTTCAAGGATGGCTCGATCTACGCTGTCGATATCGATCCGGACGGCAACAGCGATGAGATCCAGGCAACGGGTATTGCCGCGATTGAAGGCGGCGTTGTTTCGGTGAGCAAAGCGCCCGGCACCTATCTGCCCGGCAGCCATTACACCATTGTCAGTGCCACCGGCGGGGTAGCGGGCACGTTCGACACGCTCGAAGAGGACATGCCCTTTGTGGACCTCACCTTGAGCTATGACCCGAACAACGTCTATCTCGATATCGTCCGCAGCCAGATCGCCTTCTGTGATGTGTCCGAGACCTACAATCAGTGCTCGGCTGGGCACGGCGCGGAAAGCCTCGGGTCGGGCAACGCCCTCTACGATGCCATCGTAAGCTTGCCGACGGAAGCCGACGCCGTGCACGCGTTCGACATGATCTCGGGCGAGATGCATGCTTCGATGCAAGGCATGTTGATCAATGATGCCCGGTTCGTACAGGAAGCTGCCCTCGGCCAGTTGCGGGGCGATCTGCTCGGCGCCTTAGACACCAGGCAGCTGGCGGGGGGACCTGCTCTCGGTGCCAATGGCACAGGCATCACGCCGGCGGCGGATCTGTTCATCCCTGCGCCCCAGCCGCTACCCAGCGCAAGGCTCTGGACCTATGGCTTCGGGTCTTGGGCCAAGCGTGACGGGAACGGCAACGCGGCGAGCCTGAAGCGCGAGATCGCCGGCGTGTTCGGAGGTTTTGACATGGGCTTTGCCGAGGCGTTTCGCGCCGGCGTCATGGGCGGCTACAGCCGCAGCGCCTATAAGGTGAATGCGCGTGCCTCATCGGCCGACAGCGACAACTATCATGTGGCGGTCTATGGCGGCTGGCAGTGGAGCGGCCTTGGCCTGCGCGTCGGCGGGGCTTATAGCTGGCACGATTTCGAAACCGACCGGTCGGCCACGTTCCTCGGATTCTCGGAGGATCTTGAGGCCGATTATTGGGCGCAGACCGCACAGGCATTCGGCGAAATCGGCTATCAGGTCGCGTTCGGCACGATCGGGTTCGAACCGTTCGCAGGAGCGAGCTATGTCAACCTGCACCGCGACCGGTTCACCGAGGATGGTGGGGTGGCGGCCCTTCGCGCCGAGAGCGAGGAGCAGGAGGCGACCTACACCACGGTTGGATTGCGCGGCGCTGCACGGTTTGACCTGGCCTCCTTGCCGGCTGCCGTGCATGGCATGGTAGCCTGGCGGCACCTATTCGGGGATAAGCAGCCGACGGCGACGTTCAATTTCGCGGGCGGCTCGCCGTTCACCATCCAGGGGGTGCCGCTCGCCCGGGATGTACTGGCCGTGGATGGGGGCATTGCCGTGGCGATCAGTCCGCAAGGCAGCTTCGGGGTAAGCTATAGCGGGCAATTCGGCAAGAACACCACCGACCATGGGGTGCACGGCAACATCACCTGGTGGTTCTGACGGACGCCGACTTGGCTGCGGGAGCTCAGCAGCGGGCTCCCGCCTCACCGAGCGACCCTGCTATGGACACATCAATATCACTCCTTCGACGGTTGATCTCACCACTAGCATAACTCGCCAGGCCAGGATGCGGTTGGAGTGAGGTCACTTGCGCGGGGATCATCGGCAACGACCTGGCCGGGAGCTCGACAAGGAAAAACGGAAGCACTCTAATCCTTGCCTTCCCCGTCACCGTCTTCGTCTTGCGTGTTGAGATAAGTCAGCACCGACAGGCTGATCAGGTTGATGAGACTGAGCACCACAGCGATGTTGGTGCGCCCGAAACCGACGGCGACGCCGATGGCGCCGGCATTCCAGATGCTGGCTGCCGTTACCAGGCCTTTGACGTTCCGGCCCTGCTTGAGGATCGCTCCGCCGCCGATGAAGCCGATGCCGGTGATCACGCCCTGCAGGACACGGGCCTGAGCCTCGGCGCTGCCGGGCGCGTTCGCGGCAATGATCAGTGCGAAGCCGCAGGCCGCCATGGCGACGATCGGCAGCGTGCGAAAGCCCACGCTGTGCCGGCCGTGGCCACGCTCCCACCCGATCGGCAAGGCCAGGGCGAAGGCGATCAACACCAGCATGGCGTCATGTATGATGAGGTCCAGATCAAGGCCGAACTCCGGCACCGTCCTTCTCCATATCGATTTGACGGACCCGTTCCGCCGCTCTCATCAGCGCGCCGCGCGCCTGTTCGATGGCATCGGCAATGTCCTTCCGGTCGCGTTGCGCAAACCGCCCGAGCGAGGTGGTCTCTGCCAGCTTCGCAACCTCATCGAGAAGGGCGTCGGCTTGCGCGGGTTCCCTGATAGCTGCGGAGAGATCGGCGGTCACCCGCGCAATCTGGATCAGGATTGCAGGATGAGCGGCCCCTGCCTGCCGGATCGGATCGAACGCGGCATCGAGCAGGCCTGATATATCGCTGCGGTCTGCAAGCAGCCGGAGCGTGCCGTTCCGGTCGCAGAGTGCAGACGGCTGACTGTCGCGCGCCAGGGCTTCCTCGAAGGCTGCGCCCAGCCGATCGATCACCGCCTTGGCGGTGAATGGATCGTTGATACCCGGGGAGAGCGCCCTGGTCGCGATCTCCACCAGCTGCCGCACGCCATGCTCGGGATCTTGAGCAGGCGTGCGCTCGGTGCCGACCGTGAAGGCCGAGCGGATCCGCTTGCGCAGGTCCTCGCTCGGGCAAGTCCCGGCATAGACGGCAACGTGCTCTCCCTCACGCAAAAGATAATGCCCGGCGCGCACCTTGACTGCCAGCTGAACATCCTCTTCGCAGGCCAGCGAAACCAGGCGCGCGTAGTCAACCACCTGCAGATACCCGGCCTGTCCGATGCCGACCGGCCAAGCGCCCCCCCGGAAGGAGCGCTCCGCGCCCTTTTCGCCGTCACCATGGTTCTCGGGCAAGATGTGCCGCAGCGTCTCTTGCAGCTCCTGAGAGACCGCCTCCACCACGTTGTCCGCGATGATCGATCGCGCGATCTTATGGATATAGAACAGCAGGGCGAGCAGGCACAGGATGGTCAGGACGCTTGCGGTGGTAACCGCGAGATGCGGCACGCCCTCCACGCCCAGGGTATCGTCGAGTGTCCTGAGCACCAGGATGATGTAAAGGATGGTGCCGATGAACAGTCCCAATACGGATTGTATCTGCCGGTCCGCCATGAAGATGGAGATCAGCCGGGGCCCGAGCTGGTTGGCCGCCAGGGTGAGGATCACGAAGGTGACGGAAACCACCAGGGACGTCATCGTCATCATCCCGGAGAGCAGGCTGCCGAGAAGATCCCGCGCGGTGCTCGCCTCGCCGCTGTACAGCCACCAGAGCTTGCCGTTGACGGCCGGGCTGAGGCGGTTGCCGAAATTCAGGAGAATATAGGCCAGCCCGACCGCGGCGAGGCTGAATACGGCCGGGATGGGCCAGAGCTGACCGCGCAGCAGCGCGAGGAGATTGCGGACGCGATCCATACCCATCAACGCTGGGCAGGTGAGAACTGATCCAGGCCCGACGGATGGCCGCGCCTAGAGCGGGTCCGCTTCTAAGCTTTTGCCTGGTCGCATTTTCTTCGCGAACCGGCATCTGCTTCGCTCGAAAATGCTCTATGGCGTCGGCACAGCACGCCAATGAAATTGACTTTGTCATGTAAATAATTGACTCAGTCAATAAAACAGATAACCTGTCTCCGACCCATGCTGGAGGTGCCGTGCAGTGAACACGAATGGGTGGCCGACAGGCAACAATCAGGTCGATGCGATACGGGCGTTCAACCGCTTTTACACCCGCCAGCTCGGCTTGCTCGAGGAGAGGCTTCTCGCAAGCGAGTTTTCGTTGACCGAGGCGCGCGTGCTCTACGAGCTGGCACACCGAGAGGGACTGACGGCGGCCGACCTCGTTCGCGACCTTGGTATCGATCCGGGTTATCTGAGCCGCATCGTCAGGAAGTTCAGAACCGAGGGCATCGTCAGCACAAGGCCGGCGCCGTCGGACGGGCGCCAGTTGATCCTTTCGCTCACCGAGACGGGACGTCGTGCCTTCGCTCCCTTGGACCGGGCCTCCCAGGACGAAGTGCTTGCAATGATCGAGCCCCTCCATCCGGGCGACCGCGAGCAACTCGTCAAGGCGATGAAGACCATCATCCGGATCTTGGCGGGAGCGCAGGAAGAAAAGGTGCCTTACGTCCTGCGTCCTCCGGTGCCCGGCGATCTTGGCTGGATCACGCATCGGCAGGGGGTGCTCTATGCCCAGGAATATGGTTGGGACGAGACGTTCGAGGCCCTCGTTGCCGAGATCGCGAGCGAGTTCTTCAAGAAGTTCGATCCGAAGCGAGAACGGTGCTGGATCGCCGAGCGAGGCGGCGAGATCGTCGGCTCGGTGTTCCTGGCCGATGGTGGTGGTGAGACGGCCAAGCTGCGGCTGCTCTATGTCGAGCCCGCCGCGCGCGGCCTCGGCATCGGGAATAGGCTCGTCGCGGAGTGCATCGGCTTTGCACGGAGCCGCGGCTATCGTGAAATCACGCTTTGGACGAACAGCATCCTCACATCCGCCCGCAAGATCTACGAGGCTCACGGCTTTCGGCTGGCCAAGGAGGAGCCGCACCACTCCTTCGGCAAGGACCTCATCGGCCAGACCTGGGTCCTGAAGCTGTGAAGCTCAGCCGTGAGGCGCCGCAGCGATGCCGCGCAGACCCTGGGCGGCCTCTCCGACCGATCCTCTGAATGCCGTGGGGGTCACCCCATAGCGCAGCCTGAACATGCGGCTGAAATGGGCGCAGTCGGCAAAGCCCGCCGCAAGCGATATGGCGGTGACGCTCTGGCCGGTGTTCTTGAGCAGCGAAGCGCCGTAGCGGAGGCGCAGCTCGATGAAATAGGCGCCGGGCGCCATGCCGATGCTGTTCAGGAAGCACCGGTCCAGCTGCCGCAGGCTCAGCCCGACCTCATCGGCGATGTCGGCGATCGTGAGCGGCTGATTGAGCGACTGTTCCATCAGGGCGATGGCGTGACGGACCCGGTGGTCTCTCACATGGCCGAGGTCGTGATACATGTGCGGCTGCGGCGAGCCGGCCGGGCGGCTGGAGCTCAGGATCATGTGACGCACCGCCTGCTGCGCCAGCTCCGGCCCGCAGTGCCTCGCGATCAGGTGCAGGGCGAGGTCGGCCGCGCCGGCCGATCCGGCGCAGGTGATCCGCATGCCCGCATCGAGGAAGATGCGGTCCGAGCAGGCCTCGATGTCGGGGAACTGCTCCTGGAAGGCCTCGATGACGTTCCAGTGAACACAAGCCGGATAGCCGCTCAGCAATCCCGACCGGGCAATGTTGAAGGTGCCGGTGCAGATGCCGATCAACGGCACCTGCTGCTCGGCGGCCCTGTGGAGATAGGCATCGAGCCAGGCCGGATGGTTGGCCTCGAGGTAGCTGTTCCCGCCGCAGATCGCGATATAATGGAACTCCGCAGGATCGCGCAGCTGGCCGGTGAGATGCACCCTGAGGCCGCAGCTCGCGGTAACGTCGGCCGCGCCCATGATCTCCCACCCGCAATGGATCTGGCGCGAGCGCCCGCCGCGGTCGGCCGCCAGCCGCAAAGCGTCGATGAAGCCCGAGAAGGCATTCAGCGTAAATCTTTCCAGCAGCACGAACCCGACTCGGAGCTGCGGCTCGCGCCGCCCGGGGGCCGCGTTCGGGGATGCTGCCGACACTCTCTTGTCCATGGCCCTCACCAAAGGTCCGGATCTTACAAATCAGTGTCCGACTTATTCTAGAACCCCGCCGCGCGCCTTTCTAGGCTGATGCGCAACCGTGAAGAGAACTCGAAAAACAGGTGAGGGAGCGGCAGATGAAAAAGCTATCCAGTTGTATTGTCGCGCTGGCCGCATTGCTCGCAACGAGCGCCGCGGCGCCCGCGCAGGAAGTTTCGCTGCGGGCCGCCACCATCGGCGCGCCGGGCGGCATCCAGGACGTGGCGCTGCAGAAGTTCAAGGAGGTGGCCGAGGAGAGGTCCGGCGGCCGGATCGGCGTGACGATCTATACGGGCGGCGCGCTCGGTGATCAGGACGCCAATATGGAGGCCATGCAGTCGGGCACGCTCGACATCGCCACCATCGAGACGCCGATCACGGTGGTGGATCCGCTGCTCGGCGTGTTCGCGCTGCCCTACATGTTCGCGGATCGGGCCCATGTGGCCGCGGTGCTGAACGGCGAGATCGGCGAAGAGGTGCGCGAGCGTCTGGTGGAGCAAGGGCTGCGTCCCATCGGCTATTACGAAGCCGGGTTCCGGCAGATGACCAACAACGTTCGCCCCATCAACAAGCCGGAGGACCTGAAGGGCATCAAGATGCGCACCCCCGGCAGCAAGCTGCGCATCAAGATCTTCAATGCATGGGGCGCCAATGCCGCGCCGCTTCCCTTCCCGGAGCTCTATACGGCGCTCCAGACCGGCGCCTTCGACGGACAGGAGAACCCGCTGGTCGAGGTGCAGAGCAGCCGGTTCTACGAGGTGCAGAAATATCTCTCGCTGACCAATCACATCTATCAGCCGGGCTTCCTGCTGATGAGCGAGCAGCGCTACCAGCAGCTTCCCGAGGATCTGAAACAGGTCGTGGTTGAAGCCGCCAAGGAAGCGGGGGTGGCATCGGTCGCGTTCGGCGAGAAGGGCGATACGGAAATCGTCGCGCTCGTCCGCGAGAAGGGCATGGAGGTCAACGAGGCCGACATGGAGGCGTTCAAGGCGGCTTCCCAGCAGATCTGGGAAGAGGAGACGGCCGAGCTCGGCGAGGAAGCCGCCGATCTCATCAAGCGCATCCAGGCGGCGCGGCCTCAGTAGCGGCGGTCCGGGCTTAGCACCCCGTCTTTGCGCCAGGAGCCGGCACATGCTCAACCGCCTGCTGGAAGTCATCGTCGCCGTGCTGATGGCCGCTACCGTCGTCATCGGGTTCGCGGCGGTGGTGGCGCGCTATGTGGTGGGCCAGTCGCTGGGCTGGAGCTACGAGGCGATGCAGGCGCTGCTCGTCTACATGACCTTCGTGTCGGCCTATTTGGCGCTGAGACGCGGGGCGCATCTCAAGATCGATGTGCTGGTGCGCATGATGCCGATCTCCGGGCAGACGGTGCTGTTCCTGCTCAACCAGGCGATCATCGCCGCGGTCGGATTCGTGATGTTCTGGTGGGGCGGCGAGCAGGCCCTGCGCTTCTGGAGCCGCGAGACGCTGGTGCTTGAGCTGCCGCTCGGGCCGCTCTACGGCATCATTCCGCTTGCGGGGCTCGGCATCCTCATAGAGGCATTGATCGTGATCCCGGCCGGCTTACGGCGCGCGAGGGCCGGTGAGGCGCCGGACCAAGTTCCTGACGCGTTCGGGTCGGAAAGCGGGGGGTCCCTGTGACGCTCGCGCTCATCCTGCTGTTCCTGCTGGCCTCGATCGGCCTCGGCCTGCCGATCGCCTTCGCGCTGGCCGCCGTGTCCATCGTGGTGCTGCTGATCGGCGGGGTCGACCTGCTGGTGGTGGCGCAGCGGCTCTATGGCGGCGTCAATTCATTCCCGCTGCTGGCCGTTCCGCTGTTCATCCTGGCGGGTCAGATCATGAGCCGCAGCGGCATCTCAGCCCGGCTGGTCGAATTCGCCCGCGCCCTGGTCGGTGCCATGAAAGGCGGGCTTGCGGCCATCAACATCGTGACGTCCATGTTCTTCGCCGGCATGAGCGGCACGTCCATGTCGGATACGGCGGCGGTGGGCGGTGTGCTCATCCCGCAGATGATCAAGCGGGGCTATAGCCGCGCCTTCACCGGCGCGGTCACGGCCTCGTCCTCGACCATCGGCATCATCATCCCGCCTTCGGTGCCAATGGTCATTCTCGGCGCCTTCATGCAGGTCTCGACCGGTGCTCTGTTCGCAGCCGGCCTGCTTGCCGGCGTGCTGCTCGGGCTCGGCCTCATCGCCGTGGCCTGGGCCATTTCGGTAGTGAAGGACTATCCCGCCGAGGATCCGTTCAGCTTCCGCAAATGCGCCCGCACGTTCCTGAGCGCGGCCCCGGCGCTGGCCATGCCGGCGATCATCCTCGGCGGCATATTGGGCGGCGTGTTCACGCCGACGGAGGCCTCCGCCATCGCCGTCGTCTACGGCATCCTGGTGGCCATGCTGTGGTACCGCAGCCTGGATTTCCGCAATCTCTACCTGGCCTTCGCGGAGAGCGCCGTCATGACCGGCGCGGTCATGCTGGTCACCGCGACCGCCCATCTCCTGGGCTTCACCTTCACCTACGAAAACCTCGGCCGCACCGTTCTCGGGCCGATCGTGGATCTCGAGATGACGCCGGTCATCTTCCTGCTCGTGCTGAGCGGCATCCTGATCGTGGCCGGCACGTTCCTCGACGGCATCGCCATGATGTTCATCATCGTGCCGCTGTTCCTGCCCGCGGCCGCGGCGATCGGGGTCGACCCCCTGCAATTCGCCATGGTGGTCATCCTCTGTTGGGGCATAGGCCAGCAGACCCCGCCGGTGGGCGCCGCCCTGTTCATCACCAGCGCCATCGCCAAGGTCGATGTCCTGGCGCTCACCTGGTCGAACCTGCCCTTCATCGGCGTCATGGTGATCGTGCTGCTGCTCACCATCGCCTTTCCCGAAACCATCGTTCTCAGCATTCCCAGGCTGTTCGGCCTGTGACCCGCATCACTCCAGGAGGTTCCCGCCATGATGCGCAACACCCACTACGTCGACTGCATCTATACGCACACCGAGGGTGAGCCCACCTGCATCATCCATAGTGGCATCACCTATCCCGCCGGCCTCGACATTCTCGGCAAGCGCGAGTTCATCCGGAAGCATTACGACCATGTGCGCCTGGCCACCATGCGCGAGCCGCGCGGCCACAAGGACATGTTCGGCGTGTTCGTGACGCCGCCCTCGGAGGAGGATGCTGATGCGGGCATGCTGTGGATGGACAGCGAGCGCTTCGTCGAGATGTGCGGGCACGGCACCATCGCCCTGTCCATGGCGCTGGTCGCCCACCGCATGGTGCACCGGGTGGAAGAGCCTGTCACCACCATCCGCTACGAGACGCCGGCCGGCCGGGTGACGGCTGAGGTGGGGCTGGAGAACGGCGAACCGGCCTGGACCCGGTTCGAGAACGTGCCGGCATTCGTGCTGGCACAGGACGTGCCGGTTGAACTGCCGGGCTATGGCGAGCTCAAGGCCGATATCAGCTTCGGCGGAAACTTCTTCGCGATTGTGCGGTGGCCGGACAAGGAACGGCCGATCGCGCCGGAAAACGCCAAGCTGCTTTCCGAGATGGGGCTGCTGGTCAAGAAGCAGATCAATGAGAAGATGCTGGTGCAGCATCCGGTGAAGACCCATATCAGCGGCCTGCATTTCTGCACGTTCTGGCAGGATCCCGACCGGCCGGATTCCCTCTATCGCAATGTTCACGTCTATAGCGACGGCAAGCTCGACCGCTCGCCGGGGGGCACCGGCACCAGCGCAATGATGGCGCGGTTCGAAGCACGCGGCGAGATCAAGGTCGGCCAGACGATCAAGTCCGAAGGGCTGCTCGGCAGCGGGCAATTCGAGGGCAAGCTGGTGGGCGAAACGACGGTCGGCAACTACCGGGCGGTGGTTCCCACGGTCAAAGGCACCGCGTCGGTGATCGGCTATGCCAAGTGGCTGATCGACCCCAACGATCCCGTGGGCCTGGGCTTCGTGATCGGCTGAAGGCCCCGGCAGCCTTTAGCTCACAGTGAGCGGCGGGCGGCTGCCGGCCCTTTGCCCGCCGGCCTTGCATGCCGCCGGCTCGCGATGCGTTTGAGCGACGCCGCCCTCATGAGCTTCCGGAAGCTCGGGCATTCGAGGTGAGACGGGGCAGGGCAGTCGGCGACATGCCGAAGCGCATCCCGTAACACGCGAAGATCCGCGATTTGCCGCTGCAGAGCGTCCGCCCTGGCATGCAGATCGGCACGAGGAAGGTCGAGCTGGCCATCTTGGCCGAACATTCCAGCGATCTCGCTGAGGCTGAAGCCGGCCGATTTCCCGAGATTGATCAGCGAGAGCTTGAGAAGCACGTCGGCACCGAACTGCCGGCGCAGCCCATGCCTGCCATCGGAGCGGATCAGCCCGATCTCCTCATAGTAGCGCAATGTGGAAGGCGAGACGCCGGAGCGCTCGGCGACGTCGCCGATATCGAGCAGATACATGCTTGACCTCAAGTTGACTTGAAGTGGCAGTCTCTCCCGAGTTGATGGTTTCGGCAAGAGGCAATTCCATGGAAGGCTTGGAGATCGCGAGAAAAAGGGCGGTATGGCGGGATAGGCGGGCCATAGCCCTCCTGATGGCGGCAACGCTGACGACCATGGCGAATGCAACCATCAGTCCGGCCCTCCCGGGGCTCGAGCGCTTGTTCGCGGAAGACCCGAATGCGGCACTCTTGACCCGGCTGCTCGTGCCCGCGCCCTCACTGGCCGTCGCCCTCTGCGCCCCGCTCGCCGGGGTCGCTATGGATCGCTTCGGGCGGCGCCGGCTGCTGCTTGCGGGTGTCGTCCTGTTCGTGATCGCCGGAAGCGGTGGCCTCTTCCTGCCGGACCTCCCGACGATCTTCGTCAGCCGTCTGGTTCTCGGGCTTGCCGTCGGCCTCATCATGACCGCTCAGACCGCGCTGATCGGAGACTATTTCTCGGGCGCCAACCGGAGCGCAATGACCGCTTTGCAGATCTCGGCGCGAAACTTCGGAGGACTGCTCTTTATCGCGCTCGCCGGGTGGGTTGCGCTCGTCTCGCCTCGCATGCCTTTTGCGATCTATGGCCTGGCGGTCCTGTTCCTGCCCGTCATGTGGAAGGTCATCGTCGACACCGCGCGGCCTTCGCTGTCACCGGGAGCCGACGTGGCCGAAGGTGTCGAGGGCGCCCCCGGCTGGCGCCTGCTCTTTGCCGGGCTGGTGTTGCTCCAGGCGCTGACCAACATGTTCTTCTTCATTGTGCCGACCCAATTGCCGTTCTTCTTCGATGCGCATGGCCGTGACAGCGCCCTGATGACTGGAGCGGCGCTCGGCGCAGTCATGCTGGCCGGGGGCTGCTGCGCGCTCCTCTACCCGCGCGTGCGGCAGGCCATCGGCTATGTCGGCGTCTTCGTCCTCGGCTATGCCGCCATGGCTCTCGGTTTTGGCCTTCTGATCGTTTGGCCGGCCACGCCGCTGTCGTTCGTGGCAGTTGCGTCGATCGGTGCGGGCTATGCGATCGTCTCGCCCACCTTCGTCGCTCTCACCCTCGATCTCGCGCCTGCCCGGCGACGGGGGCTGGCCGGCGGTATTCTGACTGCTTCGGTATTCATCGGACAGTTCTGCTCGCCGCTCCTGAGCACCCCGATGATTTCGGCCTTCGGCTATGAAGGGCTGTTTCGGGGCACTGCCGTGCTCCTGGCGACAATGGCCCTCGCCGCAGCGGCATTGCGAGGGCTATGGGGCGGGCCCCGCTCCGCGGGCCGGGCGGCGGGCTCGGTGGGGTCGTGAGGAACCCACGCAGGAGGCTGACGTTTAGCCCTAGTGATGTTCGGCGGATCAGGCATGACATTCAACCGCTCGGAACAGCCGCGCACCGTCATCGTGACGGGGGCGGCAGCAGGAATAGGCCGGGCCATTGCCCACCGGTTCGCATCCGGGGGCGATCGCATAGGGCTCATCGCCCGTGATGCGGACGCCCTCGCAGCTGTCCGCCGCGAAATCCGATCGATGGGGGCGGAAGCCGAGTTCGCGGTGGCCGACGTGGCCGACGCGGAGGCCGTGTTCGCGGCGGCCGAGCAGCTGGAGCAGAAGCTGGGCGACACCGACATCTGGATCAACAATGCCATGGAGACGGTGTTCTCGACCGTGGCCGACATGAGTCCGGAAGAGTTCCGCCGGGTCACCGAGGTCACCTATCTCGGCTTTGTCCACGGGACCATGGCGGCGCTCAAGTCCATGCGCCCGCGGCGGAAGGGTCACATTATGCAGATGGGCTCCGCGCTGGCTTATCGGGGCATACCCCTGCAATCGGCCTATTGCGGCGCCAAGCATGCCATCCGCGGCTTTACGGACTCGCTCCGGGCCGAGCTGATCGCGGAAGACTCGAACATCAAGCTGACCGTGATCGACCTCCCGGCCGTGAACACCCCCCAGTTCGACTGGGCGCGCGCCCATATCGGGCGCCAGCCTCGCCCGATGGGGCGCCCTGTCCAGCCGGAAGTGGTGGCGGATGCGGTATTTCGTGCAGCCGAGGGCCGGTGGCGTGAATACTGGCTCGGCTTTTCCACCATGAAGATGGTGCTCGGCAGTTTCGTCGCACCGGGCTATGTCGACACATATCTCGCTCGCCATGCCTTTGCCGGGCAGCAGAGGCGAAAGCGCATCGCGCCGGACCGCGAGGACAATCTCGACCATCCCATCACCGAGCTCCACCGGACACGAGGGTCGTTCAGCTCGGAAGCGCGGGAATCCGCGCCGCTCATTGCCGGGGAGGTGGTTCGCGCCGGCGCCATCGCCGCGGGCGCGCTCTTCTTCTTCGGGCTCGGCGCAAGCCTCGGCGCCGGGTGGCGGTCTCGCCGGGACGCGTCTCATAGATGAGAAGATGCGGCGTGCACGAGCAGACACAGCGGCACGTCCCTCCGAAGACGCGAACAAGAGCTGCCAAGGTCAACGCCGCCGAGGAAGGCAAGGAGCGCCGCGGCCCATCCGGCCGTTCTGGCCAGTGGGCAGGTGGCGCTGCAACAATCGCGTCGAGCAGTGTGATCGGAGCCGCTCGAGCATCTTGATCTGAGACCGGGAAAGGGGTTTGATCACGGGCGGTCCGCGAGGCACGGACTCAGAGGGGGGTGCGCCTGTGCAAAGGTTCGGTACCCGGTATTCACTCAGGTCCGTTGGCCAAGCGAAATGGCTCAATGCCGCAAAGCTGGCGGTTTTGGCCTATTTCTTCTTCTTTTCTGTCCCTTATGCTGTTGCCGTCACGGAATTCCCGCCCCATGGCGGTCCCGGCGGAGGCGATTTCCGGGAGGAGTGTCCGTCCGGCGAATATTTGGTTGGCGCGCGGTATCGGTCGGGTTTGTGGCTGGATCAGATCTCGATAATTTGTGCCCCGATCGATGCGGCCGGCTTGACCGGCCAACATTCGCACGGTTCGCCTGTTGGTGGAAACGGCGGTGCCCCGGGTGAGAAATGGTGCAACCCCGGCCACACAATCGTTGGCGGGGGGATCTTGTTGCGTTCGGACAATCGCTATGTCCGGATGATCGACTTCAGATGCAAAGCGACCACAAGTGACGCAGGATACCTCTTGGCGAATGTCGGCGCACCCGCAAGCATATTTCCCGAACATCACCAGTCCTGCCCGACTGGAGAAGCGGTTGTCGGTATCCATGGCCGTGCCGGTGCGTTCGTGGATGCAATCGGCCTGATCTGCGGTGAAATCCCCCGGTTCGACCCTTCCCGTCCGGAGCCCCGTCCCGAGGCCTGTCTGGACATTGAGGAAGATCCCGTGCCGGAACAGTGGAAAGACATGCTGAACGCCCATAACGAGCGGCGGGTGACCCATTGCGTTGCGCCGCTCAGCTGGTCGAGAGAGCTTGCCGAGGCAGCCCAAGCCTATGCGGAAAAGTGTATCCTCGACACGCATGGCTCTGACGGCGAGAACATGGCGGATGCGTGGACCGTGAGAAACGGCAATCCCGTCCTGCCCGCGCTTTCCGACAGAGAGGCCTTCGAGAATACATGGTATTGCGAGGTGAACAACTACGACTTCCTCAACCCGCAGTTCCAAGGCGGGTTCACTGCAGGCTGCAGGAACGTCAACGGGCATTTTACCCAGATCGTGTGGAAGGACACATGTCAGCTCGGGTGCGGCAGGGCGACATGCGAGATGACCGACAGCAACGGTATCGTCCGGACCGGGACACATTGGGTGTGCAGGTATAAACCGGCCGGCAACATCAATGTCCACGACCCGGATGTCTTGAAGGAGCAGGTGCGCCCGCCTCTCTGTAAAGCGGACGAGTGAGAGTTTGGCCCGAGCAGCCCTCTAATCGTCCGCTGACAGGTCATAACCGAAACGCGCGGCGACGTCTTCGGTGCGAACACGGATTGTATCGCGATCGGCCCTGGAAAAGGCGGGATGGTAGTATGTAGGGCGGGCGATCATGGCGCGTGCAAGATCAGGAAGGCCTTGATGGTCCAGATCGCAATGATCGAGGATCATCGAAAGTATCGCTCCTGGATCTGCGCAGAGGTCTTCGTAACGGACGATGCGTGCGGCGCGACCAAGTTCGGCAGCTTGGATGCAATCTGCAATATGGCCATAGACCCCTGCCCATAGGGTGGCCCATCCCGCGATTTCTTCGCCATTCCGCCAGAGGCTGCCGATTTCCTCGGCCAGGCTTTGATCGCCGACATTGATCGGCCGGCGATCTAATCCAAACTCGAAATGCCCGCTGCGCCGCATCTGGCGGCGGACACGATCGTCCTCGGCCCCAGCCGCAGAAAACAACCTATGTTGCTTCATCAGGGAGGCGACGTGCCAGACGGGATGGCGGATGGGAATGAGGAAGCGCGCGTCCGGGAAGAGCTTCCTCAAATATCCGATGCGCGTGACGTTGTAATTTCCCTTGGCGAGATATCGCGAGCCGCCGCGCAATATCAGGAGCTTCCGGATGTGGTCTTGATAGAACCGCTCGAAATGAGGATTGCTGGTGCCCATATCCAGAACCGCACTTTTCGCGGGGTCGTGAAGACCCGGAAAGAAGACGCTCCAGATCACCTCTTCAAAAGCTTCTGGACTCTCCGGGGTTACGAGAATGCGGTCTCTATGCGCCCGCTCGGTGGCTTCGTGTTTTTTGCTGCCGGCGCGATCAACAAACCAATTCCAAGCCCAAGGCGTGAGGAGCATCGGAAAATCGCGGTAGCGGTGAGTTGCGGTCTCGGTATGGCGGGAGAGCAGCTCGAGCAGAATCGTGCTGCCTGAGCGCGCAAGCCCCGCGATGTAGATCGGCCGGTCGAGCTTGGCTTTCGCGACGCTCTCGCGCACGAGCCGTGTCTCCCAATCGCCAAGCCTTACCCATAGACGCGGATGCCGCTCGATGAGGCCGCCAAGCAGATCCGTCCATGGATCCACCTTCATGGTCTGTTTGCGAGCCGTCATTCGATGCGGCGAACGGTCTTCAAGATGAGCGCGAAGAGGACCAGGGTGGCAAAAAACGTAACCTCCCAACCCCGCATCCAGCCGGGACCGATTGAAAGAATTTCCTGGCGGGGCAGGGCGAATTCGACCCGGTCGATGGGTAGCGCATCTGCTAGGTAGCCGGCGGGATTGGCGACAAGCGCATTCCACCACCGCCGCTTATGGATGATCGAAACCGGTACGGGGACAGGCACTTCGGCGACAGCGGCGCCGTCCGGATCCAGAACTTCGGCCCTCGGCGGCGCGCCGGTCCCGTCGTCGACCCACCGTGCTTGGAACTCGCCGGGCACTTGCACGCTGATGGGCGTCCCCGGCGGCGGAAAGGTGCCGCCGTAGTTGGCATCGAGCCAGACGATGAAGATGAGCAGCGGCAGCGATGCAATCAGGGTTGCCGGGAGCACGGCCGCGACGCGGCGGAAGGCGAGCGAGAGCATCTGGCGCAGATGAGGCCAGGCCTCGTCCAATTCCCCGTTGAACTCGGCCACGCGCCGGCGCGCCTGATCCAGAGCGCCCTTGAGCTGGGCGATCTGCTTCTGCGGCGAGAGCAGCCGATACGATTCCATGGAGATGATGGCGGCAACCGCTGCCCAGAATACGAGCTTTGCGATTGGGGGCAGAAAATCGGTCATCCACCCGTCGATCCAGGTAAGAAGCGGCGACGGCAGGTCTAGAAGGCCCAACGTTCCCACCTCAGGTGCTGCGATTCTCGTGCGGCAGATCTGACCGGGTGCTCATGGCATCTGTTTGCCGGTCGCTCCCATCCAGCGCCCGGGCGGTACGTCGGCGATGCAGCATCCGGCGGATCGGCCAAGCTAGGACGAACATGAGCGCTGTTGCGATGGCCGCGATCAGAGCCCACAGGGCACCGAGCAGGCTCAGCCCGGCCCCGGGGCCGACATAGGCGAACGCCGCTGTGGGCGATACGAGAGCGGCCGCGATGAAAACGATGAAGAAAACGCGCTTCTGCATGAGGGTCTCTCCGGCTAATTTAGCCTCGGCTCTCGGTCTGGCTTCAGCAGCATAGGATCGAAGCGCGCGGCATCTAGCTTCTCCGCCCACGCGATGATCGGTATCTTGCTGCCTCCTTCGCCAGCGCGGATCGGGTTCATGAACTCCCATGCGATTGAGCCGTCTCGCGTGACCTCGACGATCCGGCCACCATCCGATTCAGTGATCAGCGTATTTCCGTTGGCCAGCCGCTGCTGATCCGAACGTATCCGGCTCTCGAGCGGAGCTTGCGGTGAACCGGTGTACTGCCAGACGATCGCCATTGTTCGCGGATCGAACTCAATCACCCTGGAGGTTCCTCCCGGTCCTTCATATTCGGCAAAATTGTCGAAAAGGAGAATGTTCCCATTCGGCAGGATGTCGGGATCATGTTGACCAATCCACGGACCGCGCGTAGCCCAGACGATATCCTCCTGTTCAAGATCGAGCACCACGATCGCGTGCGTTTCCCGGAACGACAGCAGGATCTGGCCTTCCTTCCCGAAGGGGAAATTGCGGCCATTCTCGCGATCGATATAAGTCACGGAATTGGCGTGCAACGGATCATCGAGCGCGAGGCCGGAGACGGTGTAGAGCATCTGCCGATACCTCGACTTTGCCAGGGAGGTGAGCAGCCGGACCTTCTGCAACTCCTGGCCATCGGGCGACAACACCACGAGGAAATCCTCCAGCCGGGGGCGCTTCAGATGCGGAAATCTGTCGACCTCGTCGTCGATGACCTCGTGGGTGAGAACGTATATCTTGCCGTCCGGACCAACGTCGAACTGATGATGGCTGCGCCCGGGATAGCGCCAGATCACCTCGGAGTTCTTGTCGAGCTTGACGAGGCCATAGCCGTAGGGCGTATCTCCGACCCCCTCATAGAGCGCAAGTAGATCGCCGTTCGGGAACGCATAGGCGTGACGGAAATAGATATGGGAGTCGGGCTGGGGCTTCTTGATAGTGGGATGCCCGGCGGGCCAAACTGTGCTGAATGGGCGTTGCCAGGTATGTAGCACCTGGCCGTCCATATCGATCAGGTAAGCCGCGGGGCCACTCCCCGAGGTATACAGCACCACGCCATCCTGCGCCTTGCCTGCGTCATTGACCGTTACGCCTTTCTCGGCCCGACGCGCGGCGGGCCACAGGTCGCTGGCATAGACGTCCTGAGCCTTGTACTTGTCGTAAAGCGCCTTGCCGCCGTGAACCGCACGGGCGATCTGCGGCCCAGGGAAAATCTCGCTTACGGTCGCAATGGACCCGGCGAGGAATAGGAGCAGGGCTATCGACGCGACGAAGGCTGCGCGAAAGAGGAGATCTGCACTGAAGCGCCGTTCATGGTCCGAACGGCTGCTCTTGCGGACTGCTTCACCCATGTTCGGTTATGGATCGGGACATATCTCGGGAAACTGGAGCGGCGCCGTGACTCCAACATAACGCCCTGGCGGTCCAAAGGTTCCCGAGTCCGAGACCTCTTGTTGCAGAGCCCGCCCGTCAGGGCTCGTAGCGGAACATCCGATAGAGATTCGTCGGGTCGGCGAAGACTTGCACGGCGTGCGAGAACCCGGCCCTGCGGCCCAGGTCGAGCCAGGTCTCGGCAGGCTCGGGCAGATCGCTCGTCTCGATGTGGTGCCAGATCTGCTTGAGCTCCTCAGGCGTCAGGCTGTTCCAACGGTTGGCAATGATTTGTCGGGTCCGATCGAGATAGTCCTTGCGATCCTCGCCTTCACCCAGGGTGGGCTCATAAAGGAGAAACACGCCGGCATCGCCGGTCACGCCGCGCACCTCCTCGATCAGGCGCAGCTTTTGATCGGTCGCCAGATGATGGAGCGAGAGGCCGCACCACACCGCATCTGCCTGCTCCGGCCGCTCGGCCATGGCGGCCACGAAGTCGCGGTGATCGAGATCGACCTCGTAAGGTTCGCCCGCAAGATTTGCCGCCGCGAGCTCAATGGCAGGTCCAGCGAGGTCGATTCCGTGGTAACGCCGGATCGGCGTGCCCGCAAGCGCCGCCTTCGCCAAGCTTGCATCGCCACAGGCGATGTCGAGGAAGCAGAACGGCACCGGAAAGCGCTCGCTCAGGACGCGGTGCAGTATCCGGCTGACTTCGCGATGGCTGAGAACGTCGGTGTCCACCAGCTTTTGGTAGATCGACCACTGCGCCTGGAACACGCGCAGGGCTTCGGCATCGACGACGTCACCGGTTGATGCGAAATGGTGTATATGGACGTTGACCATGCCGGTGCCTGCTGATTGCGCGCGGGTCCCGAAGGCGCGCACGACTTGCGGGGTCTGTCAAGATCTGCTGGCCGCCGGCGCCCCAACGCCGTCGTCCGATTGAACAACAGTTTGAGCACCGTCAAACTCGTTTTCGGGTTGTTGCTATGTTACTCAAAGTTTTTATGTCCTAGCCTCGCTCGAAAGCCAGCATCCGGATTATTCAGGAGGACTGGACGGCATGGAGGACTATTACGGCTGGCGGGCTAGGCTGGGGCTC
This sequence comes from Rhodoligotrophos defluvii, assembly GCF_005281615.1. Classification (NCBI taxonomy): domain Bacteria; kingdom Pseudomonadati; phylum Pseudomonadota; class Alphaproteobacteria; order Hyphomicrobiales; family Rhodoligotrophaceae; genus Rhodoligotrophos; species Rhodoligotrophos defluvii. The sequence continues at coordinate 1,774,513 of NZ_SZZM01000001.1, forward strand.
ATCTACATGGCCTCCAGCACGGTCATGGAGCCTGAATTCGCCGCGATGTGTCCACCCGGCGTCTCGTTTCACACCTCGCGGATCCATTTGCCCGCACCGACCGTGGCCGGGCTTGACCGGATGATGGCCGGCGACGAGGTCGAGCGCTGCACGCGGGAACTCGCGAGCGCGCCGCTGCATGCCATCGTGTTCGGCGGCACTAGCGCCACCTTCCTCCATGGCCTCGGCTGGGACCGCGAGGTCTGCAAGCGCATCGCCGCCGCGAGCGGCGGCATGGCGGCGACCACCACTTCGACGGCCAGCCTCAAGGCGCTGAGGGCATGCGGAGCCACGCGGATCGTCCTTGCGACGCCCTATGTGGATGAGGTCACGGCGCGCGGGCGGGCATTCTTCGAGGCCAATGGGCTGAACGTTCTGCACGCGGCCGGGATGGGGCTCGACGAGGACCACGCCATCGGCACCGTTTCGACCGAGCAGGTCTACGAATTCGTCCGCAACGCCGCCGTGCCCGATGCGGATGCGGTGTTCATCAGCTGCACCAATCTCCGCACGATCGGGGCCATTGCGCCGCTCGAGGAGGATTTGGGCATGCCAGTGGTGTCGGCGATCCAGGCCTCGTTCTGGGATGTGCTCCGCCTCGCTGGATGTGGAGCCAAGGTTCATGGGTTCGGGCGCCTGCTGACCCTGTAGGGCGGCGCAACGCTGGATCTCGACGGGCTCGAGGATCGGCCGCCCGCGGGGAAGGTCGGCCGGCCCGCTTCGGAAACGGGAGGGATCATCATGACCTTTAGGCGGATGAGGGCGGTAGCCAGCGCCGTATCGATGTCGATAGCGGCATTGTGGCTTTCGGGCCCGGCCAGCATGGCGCAGACCGTAGACCTGCGGGTCGCCACGGAAGTCGCTGCCGGCGGCGATGTCCACATACTGGTGGAGGCGTTCGGCGCGGCACTCCAGGAGCGCGTGCCGAATGCCAATGTCCGGATCTTTGCCGGCGGCGCGCTGGGCACTCAGCGCCAGCTGCAGGAGCAGGTCGAGCTCGGCACCATCGAGGCGATCGGGACGGCGTCCGATATCGTCGAAATGGCCGGTGAGTTCAGCATCTTCGATCTGCCGTTCCTGTTCACGGACAGCCAGCATGCGTTTCGGGCGATGGACGGCCGGCTGGGCGAGATGCTCAACGAGATCTTGGTCGAACGGCGTGGCGTGCGCGTGATCGGCTATGGGCAGCTCGGCTTCAGGCAGATCACCAACAACCTTCGTCCGATCGATAAGCCCGAGGACCTCGCCGGCCTCAAGATCCGCACGCCGTCAAATCCGCTCCGCATAGAAACCTTCAAGGCGCTCGGCGCGGCACCCACGCCGATCCCTTATTCGGAGCTTTACTCCGCCTTGCAGGCCGGGGTGGTCGACGGGCAGGAAAATCCGCTGCTCACGATCCAAGAGCAGTCGCTGTGGGAGGTCCAGCGCTACGTGGCAATGACCAATCACGTCTTCACACCCGCCTACCTCCTGGTGAACGAGGAATGGTGGCAGGGGCTTGACGACGGTACGCGCGCCGTCCTCGCGGAAGCTGGGCGGCAGGCGGCCCAGCGGCAGCGGCAGAAGATCGACGACACCACCGACTTGCTGATCGAGACGGTGCAGGCCAAGGGCATGCAGGTCACGAGGCCAAATCCTGCACCATTCATCGCGCTGACGCGGCCCTTGTGGGCAGGGTTCGAGCAGAAATATGGGTCTGCGCTCGTCGAGGCTGCAGTGTCCGCCCGCTGACCTCTTGAGAGTTGGTGCGCGCCATGCCGCAGATCGTTGACCGCGCATGCGAGGCCGTCATCGCGCTGCTGATGGCGGTGATCATCGGCCTGGTCGTGCTCGCGGTCGGTTTCCGCTATGTGCTGGCTTCGCCCATCGCCTGGGCCGAGGAGCTGGCCAGACTGTGCCTCGTCTGGGTGAGCTTTCTCGGCGTCTATATCGCGCATCGGCGGGCTCAGCATATCACGGTGACCGCGGTCTTCGCCGCCTTGCCGCCCAGCTTCCGTACTGCCGTCCGCATCCTGCTCGGCGGCCTCATGCTCCTCCTGATCGGCGCGCTGACATGGTTCGGCAGCCGCTTCGCGCTGCGCTTCATGGACAATGCGACCCCGCTCCTCGGCATTCCCACCGGGGTGACTTACGCCGCCATGCCGGTGTCCATGGCGCTCCTCCTGATCGATCTCGTGATCACCCTCGGACGCGATTGGGCACGCTTCCTTCGCGGCGAGGCGGATCAGGGGAAGCCTTCGTGATGGTGCTCGCGGTCGTCGCCACGCTGCTCCTGCTGATCGTCTATGGAATGCCGATCGCCTTCGCGATTGGCCTTTCCGCGCTCGGCTATATGTGGTTGAGCGACGTTCCGCTGATCATCTTCGCCCAGCGCGTCGCAACCGGGCCCGACAGCTGGGTGCTGCTCGCCATGCCCTCTTTCGTGCTGGCGGGTCTGCTCATGAACGACACGGGCATCTCGGACAGGCTGATCAAGTTTGCCGAGACGGCTTTCGGATATCTCCGGGGCGGGCTCGCCATGGTCAATGTCGCGGCGAGCATGCTGTTTGGCGGCATTTCGGGCTCATCGGTGGCGGACACGGCCGCGCTCGGCTCGGTTCTGATCCCGAGCATGAGCCGGCGGGGCTATTCGCCCGAGGTGAGCGCCGCCATCACCTCGAGCTCGGCCAGCATCGGCATTGTCATTCCGCCCTCGATTCCGATGATCCTGTTTGGCGCGGTGAGCAGCGTCTCCGTGGGCACGCTCTTCATCGCCGGAATCCTGCCCGGCATTCTCATCGGCCTCACGCAGATGCTGCTGATCGCCCTCCTGGCACGGCGGCACGGCTGGGGCGCGGTGCAGACATTCTCGCTGCGCCGGCTCGCCCGCACGGCCTTCGAGGCGCTGCCCGCCCTGATCATGCCGATCATCATCATTGGCGGCATCCTGACGGGCGTGTTCACACCCACCGAGGCGGGTGGGGTGGCCGTGCTCTACGGGCTCCTCGCCGCCCTCATATTCTATCGGCCGGTGCAGTGGCGGGCCATCTACCGGGCATTGGTCAATGCCGGCGTGCTCACCGCGGTCGTGATGATCATCATTTCGATGTCTTACGCGCTGGGCTGGGTGATGGCCCACGAGGAGATCCCGCAGCAGATCGCCGCCTGGGCCGGTCAGCTTGCGCTCGGCCCCACGGGCCTGCTGCTCCTGGTCAGCGCCATCTTGATCGTGCTGGGCGCCATCCTGCACGGCGATCCGCTCTTGCTCATCATGACGCCCATTCTGTTGCCCGCAGTCGTCGCAGCGGGCATCGACCCGCTGCAATTCGGCATCGTCATGGTTCTCTGCATCGCGATCGGGCAGCAGACCCCGCCGGTTGGCAGCACCCTGTTCGTGGTCAGCGCCATTGCCGGGCGGGACATCTTTGCCGTCTCCCGCGCCAATATCCCCTTCGTCATGACCTTGGTCTTCGTCCTGCTGGTGGTGATTTTCCTGCCGCAGATCGTGTTCTTCTTGCCCAGGCTGGCCGGCCTGCATTGAAAGCAAAGTCGGCCCGTTCTCTTCCCGGGACGTCGACTTTTGCGCCGCCAGACTGGTGCAACCGGCGGCAGCTTCATCATATAGTGCTCCGCGGAACGTGGCGGCTGGGGCTGCGTTCCTTTTGAGGCCGCGTCTCTCGCGCGGGATGGAGACACTATGATTGTTGCTGATGTGATGAGCCGCGGGATAGATCCCGTTTCACCGGAGGCGACCATCCAGCAGGCGGCCATTCGCATGGCAGAGGACGACGTGGGCGCCGTTCTGGTCGGCAGCGACGATCAGCTTGAGGGGATCCTCACGGATCGAGATATCATTCTGCGGGTGGTGGTGGACGGCCTCGACGTCACCTCGGTGCGCGTCCGTGACGTGATGTCGTCCACCCTGTTCACCTGCAACGAGATGGATCCGGTTGCGGACGCTCTGAAGGAAATGACCGAGCGGCAAGTGCGCAGACTGCCGGTGCTCGACAGCGAAGGCCGTCCGATCGGCCTCGTCACCCTCAGCGACCTTGGCAAGCGGGGCAGGGACCCCGGGCAGGCCACGGAAATTCTGCGCGAAATCGCCGAGCCGCACCGCCGCGAAGCGCGGCCCGACAAAGGCGAAGACGCCGGCACGCCCCAATCATGACGCTCGCCCAGGTTTTCGCCTTCGCCATTGTCATCGGCATGATGGCCCTGTTCGTATGGGGGCGGCTCCGCTACGACCTGGTGGCCCTGCTCGCGCTGCTTGCATCCATCGTCACGGGAATCGTAGCCCCCGAGCGTGCATTCACCGGGTTCAGCGATGAAATCGTGATCATCATCGCCAGTGCGCTGCTGGTGAGCGCGGCCGTTGCCCGCTCGGGCGTGGTTGAAACGGCGCTGCGCTGGCTGGGGCCTTATCTGGTCACGCCGCGGATGCAGATCCTGGTTCTGGTCACCGCGGTCACCGCGCTCGCGGCCTTTGTGAAGAACATCGGCGCGCTCGCCATGCTGATCCCCGTCGCGTTCCAGATCGCCCGGCGGAGCGGAACGCCCGCATCATACTTCCTGATGCCGATGGCCTTCGGGTCCCTGCTCGGCGGGCTCACCACCCTGGTGGGCACCTCGCCAAACATCATCGTCTCGCGCATGCGCGATGATCTCCTGGGCGAGCCTTTCAGGATGTTCGACTTCACGCCGGTCGGCCTCGGCATCGCCGCGACGGGCATCGTCTTTCTCGTGCTGGCCTATCGGCTCCTGCCCGTGCGCAAGGGCGCGGCCTCCATAGACGCTGCCTTCAATATCGAGGGCTATGTCACGGAGGCGCGTCTGCCGGCCGATTCGAGCCTGGTCGGCAAGACCGTTGCCGATCTGGAAGCGCTCAGCGAAGGCGAAGTCAATGTGACGGCCATCATCCGCGAGCGCTTCCGCCGCTACACCCCTGCCGATCACTGGACGCTGCAGGCCGACGACCTTCTCATCCTCGAGGGGGAACCGGCCGCGCTCGAGCAATTGGTGGCCCGGGCGAGGCTGAAGCTGGTGGAGGAGAAAGACGCGCCTGCTGCCGCAGGCGGAAACAGCAGCGACGAAATCGGGGTGATCGAGGCCGTCGTCACCGCGGAGTCTCCGCTCGTCGACCGCTCCCCGGCCCAGGTTCGCCTCGCCGAGCGCTACCAGCTGAAGCTCCTTGCCATCAGCCGCAGCGGCGCGCGGATCACCCATCGCCTGCGCTCGACCAAGTTCAGGCCCGGCGACGTGATCGTCCTGCAGGGCAACCTCAATGACCTGCCGGAGGCCTTGGGCGAGCTGCGCTGTTTGCCTCTGGCCGAGCGGGGCATACGTCTCGGCCGCGGCCGGCAGGGCATTTTGCCGGTGGTCGTCTTGGCCTGTGCCATGGTGCTGGTGGCTCTGCACCTGGTTCCGGTGTCCATCGCGTTCTTCGGTGCCGCGGTCCTGCTCATCCTCTTGGGCTCGCTCACCCTGCGCGAGGCCTACGAGGTGATCGATTGGCCGATTCTCATCCTGGTGGGCGCGCTCATTCCGGTCAGCGAGGCGGTGCGCACCACGGGTGGAACCGATCTGATCGCCGCGTGGCTCTCGGCAGCGGCAAGTGCCCTGCCGCCCATGGGCGCGCTCGCGCTGATCCTGGTTGCCGCCATGGCCGTCACGCCGTTCCTCAACAATGCCGCCACGGTCCTGGTCGTCGCGCCGATCGCCGCCAGCATGGCCACCAATCTCGGCTTCAACCCGGACCCGTTCCTGATGGCCGTCGCGCTCGGCGCCGGATGTGACTTCCTCACCCCCATAGGCCATCAATGCAACACTCTGGTCATGGGCCCGGGTGGATACCGTTTCGAGGATTATTGGCGGCTTGGCCTGCCCTTGTCGGCACTGGTCGTCATCGTCGGCGTGCCGCTGATTGCGCTGGTGTGGCCGATCTCGGGATGAAGCCTGCGCCTGTCGCGATCTTCCCTGAGCCAGCGGAACAGCTCCTTTCTCCGCGCCGCCGAAAGTTGGGCCCAGCTGTCCTTGGCGCGCTCGTGAATATAGGGGTCGGTGGCCGAGCGACTGCGCTCCCCCACGGCGGCCGGTGGCGAAGGCGACCGATCCAGGGTCGGCTGCAAAAAGCTGGCAAATTGGAACATCGTGTCCAGTCCGGCCAAATCGGCCGATTCGATCGGACCCGTAACGCCCAGCCGCCGGCCGATGCTGTTCTTCACGACGGCGTCGATCGCCTCCGCCGATGCCGCGCCGGACGCCCAGAGCGACCACGCTTCCCGCAGGATTGCGAATTGGATGCGATTGCCGATGAAGCCGGGAAGTTCGCGATCGATCACGACCGGCTCCTTGCCGGCCGCACGCAATTGTGCGCAGGTCCAGTCGATTGTCTCGGGCGAGGTTTCGGGCGCGCCGCAGACTTCGACCAGCGGCAGGAGTTGTGGTGGATACCAGAAATGGGTGGCGATCACGCGGCCCTTGTTCTTCACCCGTAGCGCCAGTTCGCTGGCGGGATGGCCGCTCGAGGACGCCAGCACGGCCTCCGGCCGGGTGATCTGATCCAGACGCTCGAAAATGGCGAGCTTGAGCGCCATGTCTTCCGGCACGGCCTCGATCACCAGCTCGGCGGCGGCCGCGTCGTCCAGTTCGGTGCTCGGCCGAATGCGCGTGATCGCCGCCGCAACGGCTCCGGCCTCCAGCAAGCCCTGCTGCACGAATTCTTCCAGGCTGTTCCTGATGCGATCGACGGCCCGCGCCAGGCTCTCCTTGCTGCGGCCGATGAGGATGGTGTCGGTCCCGGCCGATGAGAACACTTCTGCTATGCCATGGCCGATGATGCCGTTGCCGATCACGGCCAATGTCCGCAGGTTCAGATCCAAATGAGCCTCCCCTTCTACTGCTGCCGGAGCTGGATGGACCTGGCTCGCCACAGCCCGCCCGCTCCTGGCGTAACCCGAACGAGGGTGTTGGAAGAACCTTCGCTTGGCCTTGCGCCGCGCGTCAATCAAATCATGGAATGGCGCCGCAGTTGGCAGATCGGGGGGACCATACTATTGCTGATCTCGTGCGGATGAGTGTCGGCGCCCGGTGGGCGGAGAAGGCGGGATCGACGTGAGGGACAGCAAGGTCGGCAGAATCGAGAAGGAGATTGACACGCGCGAGCGTCTGCTCGATGCGGCCCTGCGCGTGTTTGCAGACCGGGGCATCGACGCGGCGACCTTGCGCGAGATCACCGAGGCGGCCGGTGCGAATATCGCGTCCGTAAACTACTACTTCCGCTCGAAGGACGAGTTGACCCGCAGCGTGCTGGAGAAATGCCTAAAGCCAGTCAACGACGCGCGTCTTGCCGCCTTGCAGCAGCGGCTCGCCGAGAGCAAGGGCGGCGCGGCTGCGCTCGAAGACATTGTCGAGGCCCTCGTCCGGCCGATGGTCGAGCACAGCGTCGACAGCCGGGGAGGGCGGGCGCCGGTGCGGCTCCTCCTCCAGGTCAGGGCCTTGCCGCGCCCGTTGACCAACACGATCCTCGCCGAGCAGTTCGATCGTATCCACCGTTCGTTCCTCGACGCATTCGCAAAAGCGCTTCCGGAGCTCAGCCCGGCGGAGATCGCGCTTCGCTACGATTTCGCGCGCGGCGCGATCATGCAGATCCTGGGCGATTTGGATCCGGCCTCGCGGCACCTGCCGGGCCTGACGGTAGGCCATTCCGGACTCGACGACGAGCACGTCATCCAGCACCTCACCCGCTTCATCAGCGAGGGCTTCCGCGCCCCCGCTCTTGAAGCCTGTGCCCATAATGGGGCGGCACGAGGCCGGCCATGAGCCAGCCGCACAAGCTCACGATGTCGTAGACCGGCAAGCCTGTGTGCTCGGCCAGTGACCTGGCATAGGGCGGCATGTTTGCGCATTCGAGCACGAGCGCGCCGACCGAAGGCGCCCGAACCAGCAGTCTCTCTGCTGCGTGCAGCACCTCGGCCTCGAGCACCTGCGCGTCCGTATTGCGGTTGTCGGCGATCATGGCCCAGAAAGCGCCGTCGCGCGGCAGTCCCTCCATCGGCACGTCGCCTTCTATGCCGACCGAGCGGAGGTGGCGAGCGGTCAGCTGCGCCGGGTCCATCGTGAGAACGCCGACCGTGCGCCCGGCCGGCAGGAGCCGCTGCAGAAGCGGAACCTGCAGCAGGCTGGACGTTCCCACCGGAACGGGCAGAGCCGCCGCGAGCTCCCGCTGGAAAATGGCCAGGAATCCGCAGGTCGTCGTGATGGCGCTCGCACCGTGGCGCACGAGGTCGCGGCCGGCGTCGATGAATGCATTCAGGAGGCCGTCGGCCTGCCTGTCGATGACGCGAAGGGGCCGCGCGCCGGCCACGATCCGGTATTGCACCGGAAAGGGCCAGGTCTCCAAATTGCCCGCATCGCCCGGAAAGCGGCGGAAGCCGGTTTCCAGCACCAGAACGCCGAGGCTTTTCCCGTAGACCGTTTGCCTGTCCACTTCACTCTCCATTGCCAAACGATTATTTAAAATATACGATTTACGCAAGACGACGGGGGATCGCATGTGCTCCCAGCTCTATAGCGTGATCGGCAATGGTCCGATACGACCGCCCGCCTTCGCGCCTTATCCGGACACGAAGCGCTTCGGCGGCACCGCATGAGCGACTACGATTACATCATCGTCGGTGGAGGCTCGGCCGGGTGCATTCTCGCCAACCGGCTTTCGGCCGATCCCCGCGCCCGGGTGCTGCTGGTCGAAGCCGGACGGGACACCCCGCCTGATGCGGTCGAAGAGGCCATTCTCGACAGCTATCCGCGCATCGCCTACTTCAATCCGAAGAATATCTGGCCCGATTTGCGCGTTCACTTGGGAACCGTCCCGCACAATCGCCCCGAGGCGGCCGCTCCGCGGCGCTACGAGCAGGCGCGCTTGATGGGCGGCGGTTCGAGCCTCAACGACATGCAGGCAAACCGCGGCACGCCGGCCGATTACGATGCTTGGGCGGCATCCGGGCTTGCCGGCTGGGACTGGGAGAGTGTCCTGCCGTATTTCTGCAGGATCGAGCGCGACGTGGATTTCGGCGGCCCGCTGCACGGCAAGTCCGGCCCGATTCCGATCCGCCGCATCTTTCCTGAGGCATGGCCGAAGTTTTCCCGCGCCGCCGCCGAGGCGTTCGCCGCGCAGGGCTTCCAGGCGCTGAAGGATCAGAACGCGGAGTTCGCCGACGGCTTCTTCCCGGTCGCCATCTCCAATATCTACGACCGGCGCGTTTCCTCGGCGATCGGCTATCTCGACAATGCCACACGGGCGCGCCCGAATCTAAAGATCCTGGCCAACGCCCAGGTCTGCGAGATCGTGATGAACGGCAGGCGCGCCGAAGGGGTGGTGGTCCGCCATGACGGGACGATGCGGCGGTTCGGTGCCCGGGAGGTCGTCCTTTCCGCCGGCGCTCTGCATTCGCCCGCGCTGCTCATGCGGGCCGGCATCGGCCCGGGTCCCGTCCTGCGCGACGCCGGCGTCGAGGTCGTTGCCGATCGCAGGGGCGTCGGCGAGAACCTGCAGGAGCACCCCACTATTTCGGTCTCCGCGCACATCCCGAAGGAGGCGCGCCTCGACCGGACCATGCTCAGGCGCCACATCCATGTCGCGCTCCGCTACAGTTCGGGCTTCGCCGAATGTCCGGTCAGCGACATGTACATGGTCGCGGTGACCAAGACCGGCTGGCATCCGGTCGGGTGCCAGATCGGCTCTCTGATGACCTGGGTCAACAAGGTCGCCTCCCGCGGCCATCTCCGCATCAAGGCGCCCTCGCCCGATCTGGAGCCGCACGTGGAGTTCGCGATGCTTTCGGATCACCGCGATGTCGAGCGTCTCAAGAGCGGCTTCCGCCTGCTTGCCAAGCTGTTCGACACGCCGGCCATGCGTGCGGTCGCCAATGATCCGTTTCCGACGAGCTACAGCGAGCGCATACGGGATCTCGGCATCGTCAGCCGCAAGAACCTGGTGCTGACCTCGGCACTGGCCACGCTGCTCGACGGACCTGGGTGGGTGCGCCGGCAGCTGTTGCGTCGCGTTGTGACCGAGGACGACCCGCTGGAGCGGCTGCTTGCCGACGACATGCTGCTTGAGCAGTTTGTGCGAACCAAGGTTCACGGCGTTTGGCACGCGGCCGGAACCTGCCGGATGGGCCTCGAGAACGATCCCCTGGCGGTCGTGTCCAGGAGCGGAAAGGTGATCGGCGTCGAAGGTCTGCGCGTCGTCGATGCATCGGTGATGCCGGACATACCCAGGGCCAACACCAACCTGCCGACGATGATGATCGCGGAACGGATGAGCGATCTCATCCTCGAAGAGGCGCGTTCCCCTGCGCGTGAGGCGGTCGTCCTGGAAGCATCCGATTGACGGCTCCCTAAGCGGCCGCCACCTTCATCCTTCCGCCCGACAATCCGTATTTCTTGTCGAGCCCGAGCGCACGGAAGATCCGCAGGCCGTTTTCGAGCGCGGGTCCTTCCAGATTGGTGAGCGGCCTTCTCAAATCGCCGCTCGGCAGGCCCACCGCCTTCATCAGCGATTTCACCGCAACCGGATTGATTGCCGAATAGGTATAATGCAGCAGAGGCAGAAGCCTGAGGTAGTTTTCCCGGAACGCCATCGCCGATTGATCGTCCGTCCACGGCTTCGACAGGTCGGCCATCTCCGCCGGCGCCAGGTTTCCCGTCATGTTCGCGGTTCCATGTCCGCCCAGCGCCATTGTCGGCACGACCAGGCCGAGATTGGGCGAGTCGCAGCACATCACCGAGACGTCGGGCTTGCCCGCAATCACCTGAGCCACCTGGCCGACACGGCCGGTGGATTCCTTGTGAACGACATAGTTGGGGTGGCGGAAGATCCGCAGCAGCGCTTCATGGCCGAGATCGGTCTTCACGCGAGGCGGATTGTTGTAGACGCCCAAGGGCAGCTCCACGGCGTCCGCCACCTCGAGGAAGAAGGATTCGATATCCGCTTCGGATGCGCAGATATAGGCAGGCGCCGCAAGGATCGCCCCGTCGCCGCCCTCGGCCTTGGCGAATTTCACCATGTCTATGGTGGCTGCGGTGTTTGCGCCTGTGCAGCCGTAGAAGAGCTTCATTTGGCCCTTCTTCATCCTGGCCGTGCGGGCGATGATCTCGCGGCGCTCCTCTTGGCTCAGCATCGAGACCTCGCCGGTCGAGCCCATGATCAGGACCGCATTGGTCCCGTTCGCCGCCTGGAAGCTCAAAAGCTCCTGGAATGCCTCGAAATCGGGCGAGCCGTCTCGATTGAACGGGGTGATCAAGGCGACGAAGGAGCCGTGAATGCGCATCTTTTCCGACATTGAAAAGACCCGAGGTTTGTCTGCCGCGTGCTTGGAAAACGCGTGATTAAACATATGTTTCAAAAATGTGTTTGTCAAACTGCCTTCGCCGCCTGCGGGGGCTCGCCGCCTCAGCCGCGGCTCCATTTGCCCATGGACGCGCTAATGGCGTAAGTTGGAGGTCCTTTTCATCCGGGAGCCAAGCCGATGGCGGGAAGCACGGAGAACGGTCAGAGGCAGCTTGGGCGCTCTTGGCGGGTAGCAGCCTGGACCAGTGCAGCGCTCCTCCTGCTGCTGCCGTTGGTGGCGATGCAGTTCACCGATGAAGTGAACTGGACCATGGCCGATTTCGCCTTCGCCGGCGCCCTGATCGTCGGCACGGGCCTCACTTTTGAGCTGGCAACGAGGATGACGGGCAGCAATGCGTATCGAGCCGCTGCTGGTGTTGCGCTCGCGGCGGCATTCCTGCTGGTCTGGATCAATGCTGCCGTTGGCATCATCGGGTCTGAGGACAACCCCGCCAATCTAATGTATGGCGGCGTGCTGGCCATCGCCGTCATCGGCGCCCTCATCGCCCGCTTCAAGCCGGACGGCATGGCGCGCGCGCTGTTTGCGACTGCGCTCGCTCAAGCCTTGGTCGGCGTCATCGCGTTGGCTGCGAGGTTTGGATCCACAGCGCCCAGCTTTCCGGAAGCGATCGTATTCCTGACTGGGTTCTTCGCCGCGTTGTGGCTCATCTCGGCTTGGCTGTTCCACAAGGCAGCGCGGCAGCAAACGTCCGCCGCCGACCGCCGCTTCCGCTGACGCTCGTTCGGGACATCAGGCATCCGCCATTCCGAGTCAGGCGCTCAGCACGTCTTCGATCCGGATCGGCAGTGCGCGCACCCGTCTACCCGTCGCGTGAAACACGGCATTCGCGATGGCGGGCGCCATGCCGACCAGCGCGATCTCGCCCAAGCCCTTTACGCCGAGAGGATTGACATGCTGGTCTACCTCGTCGACGCAATACGCCTCTAGGTGCGGAATGTCGAGATTGACCGGCACGAGATAGTCGGCCATATGCGCGTTGACCGGACGGCCGTCGCGCCGATCGAGCGTGGTGCGCTCCATCAGTGCCATGCCGATGCCACCGACCATCCCGCCGATGCATTGGCTTCTGGCGAGGTGGGGATTGATGACACGGCCGATTCCGTAGGCACCCAGGGCACGGCGCACCCGGATGGTGCCGACGTCGGGGTCGATGGCCACCTCCACCATCACGGCGCCGAAGGCATGCATGGAGAAGCGCCGCGCCGCCTCGGGATCGCGCGAAGCCGAGGCCTCCGCCTCGATCGATCGCCCGGCGCCCGCCACAAGATCTCCGTAAGCCTGCCCCGGGGCCGTATCGCCACGGCGGCGCAGGCGCCCCTCAGCCCATTCAACGCCATCGAGCGTGGCGCCGAAAACGGGTGAGCGCTGGTCGGCGATCGCCAGCTTGGCCGCTTCCTGCTGTGCCGCGATGCAGGCCGCGCGGACGGCAGTCCCAACCGAGGCCATGGTCCATGAGCCGCCATGGGACGGTGCTGGAGGATAATCCGAGCGGCCGAGCTGGAACCGCACCTGCTCGACCGGCAGCCCCAATGTCTCGGCGGCCACCTGGGTCATTGAGGTATAGGTGCCAGGCCCCATATCGCTTGCCGCGACCTCGACCTCGGCCGTGCCGTCGGGGTTCAGGCGCACCCGTGCGCTCGACTGTGCGTGATAGGCGGGATAGGTCGCCGAAGCGGCACCCATGCCGATGAGAAGCCGCCCATCGCGCATCGATCGCGGGCGCGGGTCGCGGTTGGACCAGCCGAAGCGCTCCGCCGCAAGGTCGTAGCACTGCATGAGCGAGCGGCTGGAGAAGGGCTTGCCTTCGGCCTCGTCGATCGCCGGCTCGTTGCGGCGGCGCAAGTCGATGGGGTCGATGCCGAGGGCGTAAGACAGTTCATCCATGGCGCATTCGAGCGCGAGAATGCCGCTTGCCTCGCCTGGGCCGCGCATATAGGTCGGGGTGCCGGTATCCAGCGGCTTCAGCCGATAGCGCGTGCGGACATTCGGGCAGGAATACATGTAGCCCGTGGCGTTGATCAGGGCCTCGATGAACTGTTCGTAGCGGCTCGTCTCGGCGACCCCCTCATGCACGACGCCGGTCAGCTTGCCGTCGCGTGTTGCGCCGAGGGCAACCCGTTGCAGGGTGCGCGGTCGATGGCCGGTCGTGAAGAACATCTGCTTTCGGGTGAGCACCAGCTTCACCGGCCGTCCGACCTGCCGCGCCGCCAGGGCGGCGAGGGTGACATGCGGCCAAGTCCTCAGGCTCGTGCCGAACGCGCCGCCGATGAACGGGCAGATCACCTGCACCTGTTCGGCCGGAATGCCGAATACGGCCGCGATCTCGGCCTGTTCATTGACCACGAACTGGCTCTTGCTCCACAAAGTCAGCCGATCGCCGTTCCAGGCGGCAACGGTCGCGTGCGGCTCCATCGGGTTGTGGTTTTCGCGAGCGATGTCGTAGGTCTCATCCACCTTCACCTGGGCACTCGCAAGCGCCGTATCCGCATCGCCGCGCGCGCTGTCTGCGGGAATGCGCGCATCCGGCTCGGCGGCAGCCTCCGGGATAATCGCCTCGGCATTGGCGTCGGCGGGGTCGACGACGGGCTGCTCTCTGTCATAGGTGACCTGCAGCGCAGTGGCGGCGCGTTCGGCCTCGTCGAGGGTTTCCGCGACCACAACGGCCACGGGCTGGCCATAAAAGCGAACCCGGTCATCCTGCAAAACGTGCAGCCGTTCCCCAATGGCAGGATCGATGTAGCCCCTATGAGCACCGTAAGCGAGCCGCGGGGCGTTTTTATGAGTAATGACGTCAACCACGCCAGGCATTTTCTCGACAGGCGCGGCATCGATGCCGGTCACCCGGCCGAGACCAACGGTCGCGCTGACGATCACCGCGTAGAGCTGGCCGTCCTGATTGAAATCGGCCGCATAGCGGGCGCTGCCGGTAACCTTGGCGCGGCCATCGACACGGGGCAGCGGTTGTCCAACGACAGTGCCGGTCATGCCACCTCTCCCGCCATTTCGAGGGCCCGGACGATTGTCCGTGGCAGCAGCTCGACCTTGTAATGGTTGTGCTGTAAAGGCCGGGCCCCTTGCGTCGCCAGCCGGGCGGTCTCCTCGAAGGTCTGCCGCGTCGCTTGGCGCCCGATGAGCGCCGCCTCGCAGTCTCGCAGGCGCCAAGGGCGCGTGGCCACCCCGCCGGCCGCAAGCCGCGCCTCCCGGATCACGTCGCCCTCGATGGACAGCGCCGCTGCAACCGAGACCAGCGCGAATTCGTAGGAGGCACGGTCGCGCACCTTGAGGTATCGGGCGCGGCGACTATAGGCTCCGTTGGGAATCCGCAATTCAAGGATAAGCTCGCCCGGCCGCAACGTGTGTTCGAGATGCGGGGTGTCGCCCGGCAGCCGGAAAAGCTGCTCGATCGGGAAGCTGCGCTCGCCTTCCGGTCCGCGAACCCGCATCGTCGCATCCAGCGCAACGAGAGCGACGGCCACGTCGGAGGGGTGTGTGGCGACGCAGTATTCGCTCGTGCCGAAGATTGCATGGCCGGCATTGAGGCCGTCGAGTGCCGAGCAGCCGGAGCCGGGCGTTCGCTTGTTGCAGGCAGCATCGAGCATCCGGAAATAGGGACAGCGCACACGCTGCAACAGGTTGCCGCCCATGGAGGCCATGTTGCGCAATTGCGGCGACGCGCCCTCGATCAGGCTTTCGGCGATGATCGGCTGAAGGCGCCGGACTTCAGGATGGGCAGCGACATCAGCCATGCGGGCAAGCGCGCCGATGACGAGATCACCACCCTCGACACGGATATCATTCATCGGCAAGGCATTGATGTCGATGAGCCGGTCCGGACGCTCGACCTCTTCGCGCATGAGATCGACAAGGGTGGTGCCGCCGGCGATATAGCGCCATCCTGCTGCGCCGGCCGTTACCGCCTCCTCGACGCTTCCAGCCTTTTGCAAGGCGAAGGGCAGCATGATCAGGTCCTCCCGGCCGCGTCCGCAATAGCCGCCACGATGCCCGGATAGGCACCGCAGCGGCAGATATTGCCGCTCATCCAGAACTGGATCTCCTCGGGCGACCCGGCGTGCCCCTCCGCGATGCAGCCGAGGCCCGACATGATCTGGCCTGGAGTGCAGAAGCCGCATTGCAGGCCATCATGCGCGATGAAAGCGGCCTGAAGTGGATGCAGGTCGCCGCCCGCCGCGACGCCCTCTATGGTCTCGATGCTGGCGCCGTCATGCATTGCCGCCAGGGTGAGGCAGGAGAGCACCCGCTTGCCGTTCACCAGCACGGTACAGGCGCCACAGGCACCCTGATTGCAGCCCTTCTTGGTGCCGGTCAAGCCAAGTCTCTCGCGGAGCGCGTCAAGCAAAGATTGCCGCGGGTCGAGTTCTAGCTGGTGGACTTGGCCGTTCACGGTCAATTGCGCGCTCGTCATGGGGAACGTCTCCTCGGCGTT
The DNA here is from genome assembly GCF_005281615.1 of Rhodoligotrophos defluvii. Lineage (NCBI taxonomy): Bacteria > Pseudomonadati > Pseudomonadota > Alphaproteobacteria > Hyphomicrobiales > Rhodoligotrophaceae > Rhodoligotrophos > Rhodoligotrophos defluvii. The sequence continues at coordinate 1,790,386 of NZ_SZZM01000001.1, forward strand.
GGTCTCGACGGCTCCTATGGCGCCGCTGGGCAACGCGACAACCGTGGCTGCCCCGCCGGCGAGCTGCAGAATCTGACGGCGTGAGATAGCATTGGCTGAACAACGGCCTCGTAAAGGCTCCACCGGACCCTCGTGCTCGCTCGCCGTCATGGCGCCCGTTCTCCACAGCGTCAGCACGTGAGGATTGCATCACGCCCCACTAATTGGGCGGGAAAGCCGATCCACCAGCTCATCGTAAATGCAAAACCGCCGAGGCGTCCAAGGCTTCCTGTCCGTAGGATTAAGAGCAGTTTCCGCATGTATAGCTCGACTCAAGCACCCTGGGGCGTGCCGAGCGAAGTGGATGCCGGTTCGCATAGAGACCGTCAGGGGGCTTTATCGCCGGCATCTGGCGAATAATGCTTGTGTGGAACGACCACGATGTTTCCGACAAAAGACTTGGAGACGAACAGCTTCTGCGCGTCGTGAAGCTGCGACAGCGGGAAGGTCGCTGCAATCACCGGTTTTATGGCGCCACTCTCGATATGTCCGACGACCCGCCGGAAGGCGGCCCGCGTTCCTTGCGAGGAGCCATGAAGCTGCAGATGCTTGAGATACATCGTACGAAGATCGAGCTGAACCACCGGGGCCCGCGATTGCACCCGCCGGTGTATCGTCCCTCGAGCCGAAGCACATTGAGCAGCTTGCTAAACAGCGGACCTCCGACGAGATCGGCCACGACATCCACCGGTCGGCCCTTGGTCATTGACAAGAGGTCGCCATGGAAGTTGTCGCTGTCGCGGAACACGATGTCCTCCGCGCCAAGCGCCTTCACCGCCTGCTCCTTCCCCCGTCCAACCACGGCATAGGGGATCGCGCCCTGCGCGCGGCACAGCTGGATGAGCCCGGAGCCTACGCCGCCCGAGCTCCAGTGATCAGCACGGTTTCGCCTCGTCGGACGCCTGCCCGGTCTAGCATTTGCTCGCCCGTGTGATACGCGCACCAGAACGTCGCCAGTTCTGCATCGCTATAGCCGGCGCTCAATAGATAGGCATTTTCAGAGGGCACGGCCGCATATTCCGCATAACCGCCGTCACGCCCATGCCCGATATAATCGATGTCTGCCAGGCTGTTGTCGTCGCGGTTGTAGATCGAGGCATCTACGATGACCCGCTGCCCGATACGTTCCGCGGAAACGCCGGCCCCGACAGCGATGATCTTTGCCGACGATGTCGGCGCCCTAAACGCGGGGAAATGTCAGGGTCGAACGTCCCCGCCGCCAGGTAGACACCGCCTCCCTCCGGATCATCTTCGGTGCCATAGGCGCCTTCCCGGACCCAGACATCGGTATTGTTCAAGCCGCAAGCCGTGACCTCCAGGAGAACGTCCCCCGGCTAGCAGGTCGGGACGGGCATATCGCGATAGACCAGTTTGTCCACCGCCCCCGTGGCCGGTCAGAACAATGGCCTTCATGGTTTTCGGGATCATCCGTCCTCATCGCTCTGCTTTCGGGCTGTCGGCACCGGGTAAGCCGCGCCACCTTGTGACGAGCAATGTCTCGTGTCAACGCGGGTCCGGTGCTACGCCGCGCCTGTGCCGGTTTGAATCCCCGCGCTGAAACCGTCGCATGCCTTGGCGGCATGCGGTCCATAGCCACAAGGTATTTGTCTCGGGGCCTGCTTCGGGCTGATGATTGCACCGAGAATTGCGAGGCGTGCCGTGACAATGCATCAGGAAGAAGCCGACCGGACCAAGCCCAGCGGGGCCGCGTCTCCCACCATTGCCCGTCCCGGGGAATATTTCTTCGAAATGGCTGGGCTCGACGAAGTTCAAGGCGGGCCGGACTATTCTTCCGCCGTCGGAACGGCGGTCGTCGGAGAGCGGATGATGACCGCGCTGATGCGCATGCCGGCGGGGACCGGCTCGGACCCTCATTCCCATCCCAACGAGCAATGGATCTTCGTCCTGCAGGGAACCCTCGAGATGTTCGTCGGCGAGACCTCTCGGCTGGCGACCCCGGGAATGGCGATCTACATTCCGGCTGACATCGTCCACCACGCCAGGGTGTCCGGAGATGATGACGTGGTGTTCTTCACGGTAAAGGACACCTCCCACGGTCTTCATGGGACCAGGCAAGGTTGACGATGGCAAGAACGCCAGAAGATTACGCCCAACGCGGAATTGCCGAGCTGATCTCGCTCCGCGGCCGGAATGCAGTGATCACCGGCGGCGCCCGCGGCCTGGGCTACGCCATTGCGCGGCGGTTCGCCGAAGCCGGGGCCAATATTCTTGTCGGCGACAAGAACGCTGAGGGTGCGGCGGAAGCGGCGGGCAATCTCGCCTCGGCGTTCGGCGTTAAAGCATTCTCGTCACAGCTGGACGTTGCCGATTCAGCCTCCATGGCGCAATTCGCGGACGAGGCCGACAGCGCGTTCGAAACAGTCGACATATGGGTGAACAATGCCGGGATCTTTCCGGCAGCCGTCCTGGCAGACACGACCGACGACGAGTGGGATCTCGTGCAGGACGTCAATCTGCGCGGGACGTTTCTGGGGTGCCGAGCCGCCGCGCGGCGGATGAGGGAAACCGGCCGCGGCGTCATCATCAACATCACGTCGGTCAGCGGCTATCGCGGCAGGCCCTCGATCGCCCATTACGTTGCGGCAAAGCACGGTGTGGTCGGGCTCACCAAGGCACTGGCCATGGAGCTCGGCCCGCTCGGCGTGCGCGTGCTTGCCGTCGCGCCGGCCATGACAGAGACGCCAGGGTTGCAGGAGCAGCGGGCACGCTACCGCGAGAACAGCGAAGCGGCCCAGGGTTTCAAGGAGATGGAGCAGAAGATCTTGGCCAACTTTCCGCTCCGCCGCTTCGGGCATCCGGACGATATTGCCCGCGTGGTTCTGTTCGCGGCCAGTGATCTCGCGGCCTACGTGACCGCGACCACGATCTTCTGCGACGGCGGCATCAGCGCCTTTTGAACCGATCGCCTCGAGGCGAGTGCTATTGCGCGGCCACCGGCGTGCCGATCGCAGCATTGACGGCCGGCAGCACCTTTTCGGCCATCAGGATCATGGACCGGCGTGCAATCTGGGGATCGGCCCAGTCATGGCCTGCATAGACGATATGGCCGAACTCGCCGATCTCGTCGCGCAACGCCAGGATCTGGTCGGCAACCTTGTCGGCTGTCCCGTAAGTGATGAGGCGGTCGCACACATAGTCGAGCGTGATCGCATCGTCCGGCATGGACGGGTCTTCCTTGAACAGCCCAAGCCGGTTTCCCGCCCGCATCTTGGTGAGGATCTGCCGGTAGTAGAACACATATGGCCCGTTGGGATCACGGGCATATCGCTCTGCCGTGGCCTGATCGTCGGCAACCAGAATGGAGCGCGCCACGCGCCAATTCGAAGGATCTGCCAACCTGCCGGCCTGGGCGCAACCCTCCGCATAGTTCGGCCAGTGGGTCGCAACCCATTTCGGCAGTAGGAAGTTTGCCGAGATGGGATCCCAGCCACGGGCCGCCATGGCCGTCACCCCTTTGGAGTAGGGCGCAACGATCGTCCCGATGATCGGCGGGTGGGGGCGCTGATAAGGCTTGATGATCGACCCCTGCCCGATCTCGCGGATCGTGGTCTTGCGCGTGGAGATGTTCCAGAACTGGCCGGTGAGCTCGTAGGGCGCCTCGCTCGCCCACAGCGACAGCACCATGTTGATCGCTTCCAGGAACATGGCGTTCCGGTCGTTCTCGAGATTGCCGAAGATCTCGGCGTCGGACATCAGGCCACCGGGGCTGATCCCGAACATGAGCCGGCCTTCGAGCATATGATCGAGCATGGCGACCTGCGCCGCGATGGCGGCCGGGTGGCTGTTGGGAAGGTTTACCGTGCCCGTTCCCAGACGAATGCGTTTCGTCTCATAGGCCAGACTTGCAAGGAAAGCGATACAGGAGGTGATGTTTTCAGCAAGATCGGTCGTGTGCTCTCCACAATAAGCTTCCGCAAACCCAAGTTCATCGGCGAGAATAAATGCCCCTCTGTCCTCCCTCAGCGTGACCGATTGCGGCTTTTCTAGAGGGTGGACCGGCATCGTGAAGAAAGATACTTCCATCATCGCCTCTGAACATCGCTATTCAAAGAGATGTTTAGCAGGTCGCTCTGGGTATCAGAAATTATATTGCCTTATATGCGCTCCAACATCTCCTGATATCCCGCCTTGGGTGATGGCCCCACAGCTTCTAAAGCGTGTTCTCCGAAATGAGGCGTTCCAGTTCTTCTGCGAGGGCGTCGGCGAACAGCCGTGCGACGGGCGAGAGGGAGCGCGTCGCCGGCTCGATCAGCACGTACCCGACATCGAGCACCGGATCGACCAGCGGATGCAGCTTCCGCACCCGGCCGTCCTGATCCGGAGCGCACAGGACGCCGGGCAGGATGGTCACCCACTCCGACTTGGCCACCAGTTCCAGCGTGCCCATCATGGCGTCCATTTCCAGCAGGGCCGAGACGCGAGCGCCTATGCTTTGGAGATAGTTTTCTATTCTGATGCGCCGCGCATTGGCTTGGCTCGGCACGATCAGCCGCAAAGGACGCTTCTCTTCCGCAAGCCGGACGGGTGAGAGATGCTCGCGATCGGTTGCCACACTGGTGAGCAGATATTCGCGGTCGGTCCCCAGATAGCGCGAGGCGATGCCCGGCACCGTCTGCCCCGCCGGAACCATGGCGAAATCCAGCGTCCTGTCGGCCACGCGTTCGGAAAGCACGCCGCTATAGGCCTCGGTTATGCGCACATTCACATGGGGATACTGGGTGGTGAAGCGGAGCAGTGCCGGTGCAAGCACCGCTCGCGTGAAGGTCGGCATCAGCCCCACGTGGACCTGGCCGGTCACGGCCCCAGCCATCGTGGAGATGTCCTGCTTTATGTCGCTGACCTGGCGGAGAAGCTGGGTTGCGTGCTCGTAGAGGCGATTGCCGATCCTCGTGGGCACGACACCTGACGACTGGCGGATGAAGAGTACAGCGCCCATGGCGGCCTCCAGCTCCTTGATCTGCATGGACAGGCCGGACTGTGTCGCGTTCTCGCGGCGCGCCGCCGCAGTGAAGGAGCCTTCTTCGTAAACCGCGACGAAATAGCGGATCTGGCTCAGCTTCATCGGCGACCTCCCCATCAGCTAATCTGATAGCCTTTATGAAGCAAGACAATTTGCAATGATAGACCCGGTCGGTCATATTTCTCGCATGAGCTTGCGGGTTTTCCATCGAGCAGATGATGCAGGGGCAGAGGCCATCCCGCTGAGCCCGGACGCCCAGGGCCTGCGCAAGGTGCTCGGCTGCTTCACCACCGGTGTCGTCGTTGCGACCACGCTCGGGCCTTCCGAGATGCCGGTCGGGTTGACCATCAACTCGTTCAACTCGGTTTCTCTGAACCCGCCGCTCATCCTGTGGAGCCTGTCGCTTTCGGCACCGAGCCTTGCGGCCTTTCGCGGGCACCCCGCATTTGCCATCAACATCCTGTCGGCGGATCAGGCGGATCTTTGCCATCGCTTCGCCAGGCCGGCCCGCGACAAGTTCGCCGGAATCCCCTGGTCGCGAGGGTTGATGAACGTTCCGCTGCTCAGCGATGCTCTCGCCTCTCTCGAATGTGCCGTCTGGAGACGCCATGAAGGCGGCGATCACGAGATCATCATCGGCGAGGTCAGGCACCTTAGGGCGACCGACAAGGCCCCGCTCGTCTATCACCGGGGCCGCCTCACGCAGCTGCCAGCCGACGACAAGTCAGGTTCCATGTCCGCCATGGGAGGATTGGCTTGACCTTCACCGTCGCCATTGCCGGTTTCGGATGGTGGGGCAAGCACATCGCCACGCGGCTGAGCGGCAACGAGCGGATCCGGGTCGTCTCCATTGTCGAGCCGGCGCGGCAACGTCACCCGGAAATACAGGCGCTCGGCTATCAGATCGACCTCGACCTCGCGGAGGCCCTCGCCCGCGATGATGTTCAGGCCGTCATTCTGACCACGCCAAATCCACTGCACGAGGAGCAGGTGATTGCCTGCGCAGCCGCGCGCAAGCACGTGTTTTGCGAAAAGCCCCTTGGCCTGACCGGGGAGAGCGCGCGCCGGTCGGTGGCGGCATGCAAAAGAGCCGGCGTCACGCTCGGCATCGGCCATGAGCGTCGCTTCGAGCCGGCCATGCAGGCTCTGATGGCCATGGTCGCACAGGGCGATTTCGGCACGGTCATGCATGCCGAGGCAGCGTTCAGCCACGACAAGCTGATCGGCGTGCCGCCCGGCGATTGGCGGCGGTCGAAGGCCGTATCGCCCGCGGCCGGCATGACCGCGATGGGCATCCACCTCACCGATCTCTATATCGCCATGTTCGGCCGGGTGAGCACCGTGCAGGCGATGACGGCCGATCGCATTCTCGGCTGGGAAACGGGCGATGTGGTCACGGTCCAGCTGGGCTTCGAGGCCGGCATGACGGCGAGTTTGAGCGCGGTGCTCTACACCCCCCATTTCATGCGCATGCATGTTTTCGGTAGCGCACAATGGGTCGAGATCCGCAATGACACCCATCCGGATACGCCCGGGGGCTTCGCGGAACTGGTGCTTGCCCGGACGGGTGAGCCGCACGTGACCCGCCGCTTCGGCTGGACCGATTCGGTCGTGGCCAATCTGGAGGCTTTCGCGGAGGCGGCGCTGGGCCGCGCCGACTATCCGAACACCCATGAGGAGATGATCCACAATATCGAGGTTCTCGAGGCGATTGCGCTGTCGGCGGCGCATCGGGAAACGGTGCATCTCGCCGCGCCGGCCGCCGCGAGAATGGTCTCGTGACCGGCCAGGCGGTGCAACGGATCGGCAATCGGATCCGCCGGTCTTGGGTGTGGCGACAACGACCCGTGGCATCCGACCTGCTGAAGGATGCCCGAAACAAAAAGATGGGAGGAAAACGTGAAGCTTGCTTACGCTCTATGTTCGGCTTTGCTCCTGGCGGTCGGCATTTCGGCCGCCTCGGCTGAAAACTATCCGACCAAGCCGATCAGGATGATCGTTCCGTTTGCTGCCGGTGGGTCGACGGATACGACCGCCCGCATCATCGCTGAAGGCATGACCGAGATCCTCGGCCAGCCGGTCGTGGTTGAAAACAAGCCGGGCGGCCTGGGTATCGTTGCCATCGAGGAAATGGCCCGGTCCAAGCCCGACGGTTACACGGTGATGATGGGTAGCGGCATGGTGAACGGCGCCACCGTGGCCATTCACCCCGGCAAGTTCAGCATCGACTACGACAAGGACGTCACGGTCGTCTCCCGCGTGGCGGACGTGCCGGCCGTCTATGTCGCCACGTCGAAGAATTTCCCGCCCAGCAACATCGAAGAGTTCCGCAAATACGCCAAGGAGAACCCCGGCAAGGTCCGCTACTGCTCGACCGGGGTCGGAAGCGCTCTTCACATCGAGATGTCGATCTTCATGAAGAAGGAAGGTCTCGATCTGGTTCATGTGCCCTATGCGGACGGCAATACGGCTCCGGACCTCATCAACGGCGACCTGCACTTCTGCTCGCTCAACATCATCCAGGCAAGGCCGCTGATCAAAGCGGGCCATATGAAGCCCATCGTGGTCACCACGAACGAGCGCCTGCCCGACTTTCCCGACACGCCGACAATGAAGGAGCTCGGTTATCCCGAACTGTCGGCCAATTACTGGGGCGCTCTCTACGTGCCCGCGGCCACGCCGCCGGAAGTGATCGACAAGCTGTTCAACGCGACCGTCCAGGCTCAAGCCATTCCCAAGGTTCGCGAGAAATTCCTGTCGAACCAGATGATTCCGGTCGTGTCCAAGTCGCTCGAGGAAGCCAAGGCGTGGAATGCGAGCGAGCTGGAGCGCTGGCGGAAGAATCTCGCCGAATCGGGCGTCCAGGTCTCGGAATAGCTCGAGACAGCAAGATTTGACGGTCGCGCCGTCCGGCGCGGCCGGATCTGACAATCCGCCCCGTTCGGCGGCCGACGCCTGGGATCCGGCCACATGAAGTTCTCCCTTGGAAAATTCCTCACCAGCGATGACTTCATCGCAGGCTCCGCGCTGATGGGGATCGCCGCGTTCTTCCTTTGGGCATCCCGGCGCTACCCCGTGGGCACCGCCGCGAACATGGGCCCGGGCTATTTCCCACGGGCACTTTGCTGGATTCTGCTCGCTATCGGCCTTGCCGTAATCATCAACGGTCTGCGCCATGGGCCGGTCAATGCACCGGCGGATGAGAGGCTCAGGCTGACACCGATCATCCTCATTCCGCTCTCCTACGTCATCTTTGCCTGGATCGTCGAAAGCGTCGGCCTGCTGATTGCCAGCACCGTTCTGATCCTCGTATCGGCGGCGGCCGTGCCCAACCGCAAAATCCTCGAGACGGTCATGGTCACCGTGGCGCTCCTGATCATGGCCTTTGCGCTCTGGTATGTCGTCGGCGTGCAGCTGCCTCTGCTTCCGGGGGGCAACTGATGGACCTTTTCGCCAACCTGGCGCTCGGCGCATCGGTCGCCTTTACCATCAATAACCTGGGCTATTCGCTGTTGGGCTGTCTCATCGGCACGGTGATCGGGGTTCTGCCCGGTCTGGGGCCGGTGTCGACGATCGCGATGCTGATCCCTCTGACCTTCTATCTGGAGCCCGTGTCCGGGTTGATCATGCTCGCCGGCATCTATTACGGCGCCCAATATGGCGGCTCGACCACAGCCATCCTGCTGAACCTGCCGGGCGAGGCGTCGAATGTGGTGACCTGCCTCGACGGGCATCAGATGGCCCGAAAGGGGAGGGCGGGTCCTGCGCTCGTCATCGCAGCGCTCGGCTCGTTCTTCGCCGGCAGCCTGGCCACTCTCCTCATTGCCCTCTTGGCGACGCCGCTCGCACTGGCGGGTATGTCCTTCGGCTCCCCCGAATATTTCTCGCTCATGGTGCTCGGGTTGCTCGGCGCGGTGGTGCTCGCCCAGGGCTCGGTCCTGAAGGCAACCGCCATGGTGACGCTCGGCGTCCTCTTGGGCCTGGTCGGAATGGATGTCGACAGCGCCGTCTGGCGCTTCACCTTCGGATTCAATCAGCTCGCGGATGGCATCAACATCGTGCCGGTCGCCGTCGGCTTGTTCGGGGTGGCCGACGTCATCAGGGAGTTGCGGCATCGCAGTGGAAGTTCCGGAACCCTGATGAAGGTGGGCACCTGGATGCCATCGCGCACCGAGATACGGCAGGCCATCCCGGCCACCCTGCGGGGAACGACGATCGGCTCGGCGCTCGGCATTCTGCCGGGCGGTGGCGCGGTTCTCAGCTCGTTCACGGCCTATATCGCGGAGAAGAAGCTCTCCCGCGATCCCTCGCGCTTCGGTCAGGGTGCGGTCGAGGGTGTGGCGGGGCCAGAAAGCGCCAACAACGCGGCGGCCCAGACGTCCTTCATTCCCATGCTGTCGCTGGGCATTCCCAGCAACGTGCTGATGGCCATGATGATGGGGGCGATGATCATTCACGGCATTCAGCCCGGGCCCCAGGTCATGACCGAAAAGCCCGACCTGTTCTGGGGGCTGATCGTGAGCATGTGGATCGGCAATGCCATGCTGGTCATTCTGAACCTGCCGCTTGTCGGCATCTGGATCCAGCTGCTGCGCACCCCCTACCGGATCATCTATATCGCCATCCTGCTGTTTGCGGTCATCGGCGTGTACACCGTCAACAACAGCTACCTCGACGTGATGATCGCGGCCCTGTTCGGCCTGTTCGGCGTTTTCCTGCTCCGCTACGGCTTCGAGCCTGCGCCGCTGCTGCTCGGCTTTGTCCTCGGCCGGCTGCTGGAGACCAATTTCAGGCGCTCGATGGTTCAGTCCGGCGGCGATCTGACCGTTTTTATCGACCGGCCGATCAGCCTTGCCCTCCTGCTGATCGCGCTCGGTTTCATCCTGCTGCTGCTGCTTCCATCTTTCCGAGCCAAGCGCGAGGAGGCTTTCTGTGAGTGACCATGCGGGCCTTGCTTTGTGCTTAGTGATGACGGGGCGGCTGGAATGCAGATGAACGGCAAGGTCGCGATCGTAACCGGCGGGGCCCAGGGGCTGGGCGCTGCCGAAGCCGAGATCCTGCTCGATCATGGCGCAAGTGTCGTTGCTTGCGACATTCGCGACGACGAGGGCGAGGCCTTTGCCGCTGCCATGGAAGCGGCCGGGCATGGTGGCCGCATCGCCTACCAGAGGCTGGACGTGACCAGCGCAGACGATTGGGCGCGGGTGGTGGCTTTCGCGGAACGGCGCTTCGGTCCGCTCACCTCGCTGGTGAACAATGCCGGCATACCCGGGCGCGCGGGTGTCGAAAACACCACGGAAGAGGGATGGCAAAGAACGATCGATGTCGACCTGAAGGGTAGCTGGCTCGGCATGAAGGCCTGCATACCCTCGTTCCGCCGCGCGGGTGGTGGCGCGGTCGTCAATACGTCATCGACCTACGGCCTTGTTGCGTCCGGTCATGGCAGCACCGCCTATAGCGCCGCGAAGGGGGCGGTCGTCATGCTCACGAAGGCCGCGGCCGCCGAATACGCCCGAGAGAATATCCGGGTGAATTGCATCCATCCGGGGGTCGTCGACACGCCGCGCAATCAGACTCTGCCGCCGGACTGGCTGGAAGGGCTCCTGCGGAAAACACCGCTCGGGCGCATGGCCGCCCCGCGCGAGATCGCCTCCGCCGTGCTCTTCCTCCTGTCGAACGAAGCCTCCTACGTCACCGGCACGTCCCTGGTGGTCGATGGCGGCTACACAGCAATTTAGCCGTTCCCGCTCCGCATTGGCGGGCGGATCGTGGACGTGAACAGGGAGCGTGCAATGCCCTTTTTCGACTTCAACGACATTCCCGAGGAGCTCGTCACGCCCGAGAAATCCACGGCCATGGCGAAGCTCATCACCGGGACGCAGGTGGAGCTGGCGATCCTGCGGTTCAACGCCGGCGAAGGCGCCAAGATGCATGCCCATCCCCAGGAGCAGATCGTCTATATGCTCAAGGGGCGGATGAAGGTCATGACCGAAGGAAGCGAAACCATCATCGGGCCCGGCGAGGCGGCGCTGTTCGCCCCCAATGTTCCGCACGGCACTGTGATGCTCGACGATGTGGAATGCGTGAGCGTGAAGGGCGTGATCGGCGGCCTTGGCCACCGGCCCGCTTAGGGACGCACAGATATCGCCAAATCAACCCGCCCGCAAACCTGGACCTTGCCCATGAACCGGAACCGCCTCTCCTTCAATACCGGTAATCTCGCCGGAACGCTCAGCGAGAAGCTGGCGGCGCTCGAGGCGGCCGGGTTCACCGCCACCACCATGTGGCCAGCGGATTTCTTCGGCCGCTTCGAGGATATCGGCACGAATTTCGACGCCGCGCGCTCGAGCCGGCTCCGGCCGACTTGCTACATGATGATGCGGACCTTTGAAGGCATACCGGCCGCGATGAAGCCGCAGAAACTGGAGCTGGCGCGCCAAATGATGGATCAGATGGCGCTGATCGGTGCAACCACGCTCGTGCAGACGTCCAATGTCAGCGCGCATGTGGAGAAGGACTGGGCGCGCGCGGTGGAGGATTTTCAGGCGCTCGCCGAGATCGCCCGTGCCAGGAACGTTCGCGTGGCTTTCGAGCCCCTCAGCCAGGGGCCTTGGATCAACACCTACATGCTCGGCTGGCAGCTGGTGAAGGATGTTGATCATCCGAATTTCGGCCTCGTCTTGGATGCGTCCCACGTCTTCCTTGCGGAGTCTCCGCTCGACGAGATCGACCAGATCCCGGGCGACAGGATCTTCCTCTGCGAGGTGTCGGATTTTCCGGCCGCGAATCTCCCCCCGCGGGAGATGCTGCGGAACTACAGGCTGTTCCCGGGCGAAGGGGTGAAGCCGGTCCGCAGCTTCGTCGAACGCGTGATGGGGACGGGGTACGAGGGCGATTTCTCGGCCGAAGTCTTCAACGCCTACTACAGAACGCTCGACCCCGCGGTCGTCGCGCGGCGTGGCTTCGACTCCCTGGAAAAGCTCTTTGCGAAGGAACTTGGGCTGTGATGGGCCGGCGCCCGGCCGCCATGCGTGGTCTTGCAATGGAGGATCGTTGAAGAGTGTCCACAGCGTCTTCAGGAAGCCGTTCCCCCGGGGCGATGGATCTCACCGGCAAGGTTGTCATCGTCACCGGCGCGGCTCACGGTATCGGGGCGGCGGAAGCCGAAGGGTGTCTGGCGCGCGGGGCCTGCGTCCTGATGGGAGACATCCTGGATGACGAAGGCACCACCTTCGCCGCGCAGATGAATGAACGATACGGCCCGGGGCGGGTGATCTACCGGCATATCGATGTGCGCGACCCGCAATCATGGCAGGATGCTGTCGCCGAAGCGGAAGCGACCTTCGGGCGGCTGACCGGGCTCATCAACAATGCGGGGGCGCCCGGCCGGCCGGGCATCGAGGACACCTCGGAGGCGCAGTGGGACCTCACCATCGACACCGACCTCAAGGGCAGCTGGCTCGGCATGAAGGCCTGCATCCCCGCCATTCGCCGCGCGGGGGGCGGCGCGATCGTTAACACGTCATCGACCTACGGAATGGTCGCTTCGGGAAGGGCTGCAGCTTATCACAGCGCAAAGGGTGGCATCATCATGCTGACCAAGGCTGCCGCCGTGGAATACGCGAGGCAAGGCATCCGGGTGAATTGTATCCATCCCGGAATAACGGAAACCGCCCGGTCGGCGACCCTCAATACCGACTGGCTCGCCTCGCTCCTGGCAAACACCCCGATGCGGCGGATCGCAAAGGCAGAGGAGATCGCGGCCGGAGCCGTTTTCCTTCTGTCGGATGCCGCGTCCTACATCACCGGCGCATCGCTGGTCATCGATGGCGGGTTCACCGCGATCTAGTGCAACGGGGCGCAGGGAGATCCGTCGGTGAACTGGAAGGGAATGGAATATTTTCTCCATGTCGCGGATGTCGGCAGCATCACCATGGCCGCGCGCGATCTCGGCATCGCCCAGCCCGCGCTCAGCAGGCACATCCGGCGCCTGGAAGTGGAGATCGGCGCGGAGATGTTTCACCGGCTGCCGCAAGGGGTGCAACTGACCGAGGCCGGACGGCAGTTTCACGAGCGCTGCCGGCGCATCATGCATGAATTCGCCTTGGCAAAACAGGACATATCGGGCCGCCGCGGAAGTTTGCACGGGAACGTCGCATTCGGCCTTCCCGACACGCTCGCGGCCTTGCTGGCACCATCGCTGGTCAGGCGGCTGCGCGTGGAGGCGCCGAACATCTCGCTCCGCATCGTCGAGGGCGACGGTCCGTTCCTGACCGAGGCGCTGCTTGCCGGCCGGCTGCAGGCGGCCATCCTCCCGGCGCCGGTCAACACACCCATGCTGGACGTGCTGCCGCTTGGTCCGGAAGCGATCGCGGTGTTCGATGCGCGAAACTTGCAGGACGCGCGCGAATACTACACGCTTGCGGAAATTTGTAACCTGCCCCTCATGATGACCACTGCCCTGAGACGTTTCGTCGAGGCGCAGATTTCCGGATTTGGAAAGCGGCTGAACGTTCAGGTGGAAGTGGATTCGATCAGCGCGATCCGGCGAATGGTGGTGGCCGGGATGGGGCCGAGCATCCTGCCGGTTGCCACCCTGCGCGAGGAGGTGGAAAGCGGGGTGGTCCGCGCTTTCCCTATATCCGGCATCGAGCTGAAGCGCGTCTTGGCCATCGTGCAGCCGAAAGGTGCTCCAGCTCCCGCGCCTGCCCTGGTGGTGCGGATTGCGCGTGACGAGATGGCGCTGCCCCGTAACGAGGGGGCGCTCACCATGATCCCGGGCCAGCAGCGCCCGCTCGATTATCCCGGTGCTGCCGAGCCTCGGCTAGGCAGTCGGGCATCAATGCGCGTGAGGGAGGAGACGTCCTGTGCCTAGCGAATTTCCAAGCGGGCGGGCCTGGGCCCACAACATCACCGCCACGGGCTACACCGATCTCGACGGCCGGCCCGGGTTCAAGATGGCGATTCATGAAACCGGCGGCAGATGGTATCTCTATGTGGCGCATCTCTGGCATAGCGGGCTGTCGGTCGTCGACATCACCGATGCCAGCGAGCCGCGCATGGTCCGCTTCATCCCCGGCCCGCCGAACACCTGGACCCTGCAGGTTCAGGTGGCGGACGGCCTGATGATCACGTCGCAGGAGCGCATTCTCCAAGGCTGGGGCGAGGATCCGAATGCGCCCTTCGGCGAGGGTTTCGTCATCTGGGATCTCGCGGATCCGGAGAACCCGGTCCAGCTCGGTCACTACAAGACCGGCGGCAAGGGTACCCATCGCAACTACTATGCGGGTGGGCGCTATGTGCATGCCACCGCGCTTCCCGAAGGCTATGACGGCCACATCTATCAGATCGTCGACATCCAGGACCCTTCGCGGCCCGTGGAAGTCTCCCGCTGGTGGCGCTATGGACAATGGACGGCCGGGGGAGAGCCGGGGGTGCCCCACGGCACGCTGCTGCACGGGGGAGCCTATGTGAAAGGCGATCGCGCCTATCTTCCGTATAGTGCCGGCGGTTTCGTCATCCTCGATATTTCGGACGTCACCCGGCCGAAGCTGGTCAGCGATCTGCCGTTCTCGCCACCGTTCCAGGCCTTCATCTGCGTTCATACGGCGGTGCCGCTCAACGACCGCCCGCTGGTGGTGGTCAATTCCGAGGCGATCGAGGAGCAGGGCAACGAGCCGCTCGGCTATGCCGGCATCGTCGACATCAGCAGGGAGGAAGCGCCCCGCCTGATCTCCTTGTTTCCTCAGCCGATCCCGCCGGAGGGCATGGGCGTGAGGAACTTCTACGAGCGGCCGGGACGCTTTGGGCCCCATAACCAGCACCAGCCGCAGTTTCAGAAGGTGCTCTACCAGAACGAGAACGTCGTCTTCCTGACCTACTTCAACGCCGGCTTGCGCGTCTATGATATCTCCGACGAGCGGACCCCGCGCGAGATCGCCTATTTCATCGCGCCCGATCCCGTGGAAAGACGAGGGCTGCTTCCCAAGACCGGCCTGGTCACACAGTCCGAAGACGTGCTGGTGGACCGGCGTGGCAACATCTTCGTCACCGACAAGAATCACGGAATTTATGTCCTGAACTGTTCCTGCCTGTAACAGGGGCCGGCTGCCTCCGCTCGCCTGCGCCATCTGGCGCGTGGGCCGCGCGTCTGCGAAAAGATCCGGTGCGGCATGTCATCAACCGGAGGACCAAGGCATGGTGGACAGGAGGGTCTGCTTCGACTTCGAAGTGGTGTTTTCCAATGGCGGCGGCTTGCAGGGCCAGGGTTTCCGGTTGGATATCGAGGGCGACGACATCGAGGACGATTCGCTGGCCGCCTATATCATTCGCGACCTGCGCCTCCTTATGGTGGGTGAGGTGCGCATCCTCAACAAGCGCATCATCGAGGAACGGCACAAGCGCGCAGCGCATGGCGCGGAAGCGCCTGGCGGAAACGCCGAGGCCCCTCGCCTTGTCGACCTCAGCCACACGATCGAAAATGGCATGATCACGTATAAGGGGCTGCCGGCGCCGCTCATCTGCGATCATCTCTCGCGCCAGCAGTCACGCGAGATCTACGCGGAAGGCACGGAATTCCAGATCGGCCGGATCGACATGGTCGCCAATACCGGCACCTATATCGACATGCCCTTTCATCGCTATGCGGATGGCCACGATCTCGCCGGCCTTCCGCTCCAGCGGGTGTCAGGCGTTCCAGGCGTGGTGGTCAGGGTGGAGGGTGCCGCGGAGCGCGCCATCGACTGGCAGCATTTCGTGCCGGTGGAGTGTCGCGGCAAGGCCGTGCTGGTCCATACCGGCTGGGACCGCCACTGGCGCACCGACCGCTATTTCGAAGGCCATCCCTTCCTGACGGAAAAGGCGGCGCGCTATCTCCGCGATGAGGGTGCGGCGCTCGTCGGCATCGACTCCCTCAACATCGACGACACCGCGGATGGCGCGCGCCCCGTGCACTCGATCCTGCTGGCAGCAGGCATCCCGATCGTCGAGCATCTGACCGGCCTCGGCGCGCTGCCGGCATCCGGCTTCCGCTTCTCCGCGGTCCCGCCCAAGATCAGCGGCATGGGCACTTTTCCCGTGCGCGCCCATGCCTGCCTGGGTTTTACATGCGGGTGAGCTTGTAGCCGCTCTGCTCGAGGTCCCAGGCGGCGGCCGTACCGGCCGGCAGTTCGTCCTTGCGGATTCGTTGTGTCGGCCCCCTCGGGAAGTCGTCGACGAAGTCGATGTAGCGGGGGATCTGGTAATAGGCGAGGTGCTTCTCGCACCAACGAACGAGGTCGAGCGGCGCTGCGGCCATGCCGTCGGCCAGCTTGACGAAGGCGCGGATGTCCTGTTCTCCCATTTCGGAGGGAACGCCGATCACCGCCGATTCCGAAACCGCGGGGTGGGCGTTGATGACCCGCTCGACCTCCCAGGCCGAAACGTTCTCGCCGCGTCGCCGCAGCGAATCCTTCTTGCGGCCGGCATAGTAGAAATAGCCCTCTCGATCCACATAGCCGAGATCCCCGGTATGGACGCACCCGTCCCGCAGGACCTCTCCCGTCTTCGCGTCATCGCGAAAATAGCCGCGCATGATCACCCTGGGGTCTTTCGGCTTCACGACGATTTCGCCGATCTCGTCCGGGCCTGCGCGCCGGCCGGCCTCATCTGCGATCCAGGCGTCGAATTCCTCAACCGGCACGCCGATCGAGCCGACGCGGCCCTCCAGGTTCATATGCGTGAAGTTCTGAGCCTCCGAAATGCCGTAGCCTTCGCGGACCGTGACCCCGAACCGGCGCTCGAATGCGCGCCAGCTGCCGGCCGGTGCCGCGGCGCCCCAGGCGATGCGAACCGGGTTGTCGGCATCGTCAGGTCGCGGCGGCTGCTTCAAAAGAAGGTTCATCGCGCCGCCCAGATAGTGAAAGAGCGTGGCGCCGCTCTCGCGGATCTGCTGCCAGCATTGCGTGGCGCTGAATCGCTCGACCATGGCGATCGGAACGCCATGCTGCAGGCTGATGAGAACGCTCATCCAGCCCGCAACATGGTAGAAGGGCTCCCACAGGAACAGGATGTCGGACGGGCGGACGTCGGCGAGGATGCCGGCATTCTTGGCGCCCACCTGGAAAAAGCGTTCGGTCATCACCACGCCTTTGGGCCGGCCCGTAGTGCCCGACGTATAGGAAATCGCATGGACGGCATCCAAGGAGCGCTCTTCCGGATGCTCCGGCCGGCCGCGCCCATTGGTGATATCGAGAGCGCTGTCGTGGGAGCGCAGGCCGGGCTCGGCGTCCCGCACCAATACCGGCAGCCGTACGCCGGCCATGGCGAGCGCCGATTGCGTTTCGGTAAGGAACGCCTGGTCGACGATGATGGCATGCGGTTTTGCGTCTTCGATCTGCAGCTGAATCCCGCTGCGCTTGAGATGGATACTGACCTCGATGATGACACATCCGATCCATGCCAGCGCGAGGTAGACGACGACATGCTCCGGATGGTTCGGCATCATCACGAGAACGCGCTGGTGCGGCTCCAGTCCCCTGGCGCGCAAGGCTGCGGCTGCGGTGCGCACCCGTTCAGCCAGGGAACCATAGGTCAGCTCCCGCCCGGCGAATCGCAGAAACACCGCGTTGCCGCGCAGGGCCGATTGGTGCTCGATCAGCTGCCAAATGGGACGGGCCTCGGGGGCGGCAGAGAGCATCGTTTTTCTTCCAATAGTAGCGTATTGCAATACATTATATCGCATAACGCCATAAACGAGGGATTGTCAACCCGTGAAGCGGGAAACAAGTGCTTTTGGTTGGAAGGCGATGGTATATGCTGCGTTGCGATATGCTTGAGCATGCGCAGGCTCGTTCCCGATGGGAAGTTCTGATATGAAAAAGGGTGGAATGTCTGCCGGTCGAGGAAAGCAGCCGAGGGCAAAGCTGGCAGCGCATCCCGAGCCGGCAAGGTCGCTGTTCGTGAATTCGCTGCAGAAGGGCTTCGCCGTCCTCAAGGCGTTCAGCCGCGAGCGGCCCCGGCTGACCCTGGCTCAAATCACCAAGATCACCGGTCTGGACAAGAGCGCTGCCCAGCGATTTCTCTACACGTTGCATGAACTGGGTTTCATAACGAAGGACGAGGAGACCAAGCAATATTCCTTGTCCGCAAAGATCCTCGAATTTGCTTATACCTATCTCTATAGCGACCCCATCATCGAGCGCGCCCAGCCCTTTTTGGTGGAGGTGCACGAAAAAACGGGTGAGACCGTCAATCTGGCCGTGCTCGACGGCAGCGACATCATTCTCATTTCCCGCATCCCCAGCAGGCATGTGCTTTCAACCAATATTCAGATCGGATTTCGGCTCCCGGCCATCTACAGTGCGTCGGGGCGGGTGATTGCTGCACTGCTGCCTCAGGCCGAACGGGAGCGGCTGCTCGATGAATCGGCCTATGTGGCCTATACGCCGAATACGGTGATCGACCGTAAGCGTATTCGCCAGCTCATTCAGCAAGCGGCCGCCGACGGCTACGCGATGGTCGAATCCCAGGTCATTTCTGCCGATATTTCCGCCGCGGCGCCGGTGATCGACGGGTCGGGGCGCGTGGTCGCTGCGGTCAGCATGTCCGTTCCGAACACACGGATGAAGTTCGCCGAGGCAAAGCGCCTGTTCGTGCCCGCCGTGGTCGAGGCGGCGCGCAAGATTTCCGTGGCGCTCGGCGCGTTCTAGAGCATTTTCGAGCGAGGTGGATGCCGGTTCGCGTGAAGAAAATGCGACCAAGCAAGAACTTGAGACGCGGTTTCGCGATTTAGAGAAAAGCGGAAACGCTCTAAGCGGTTTCCCCTCGAATCCCGGAACCGTTTTCTGAAGCCGAGGGCTGGCCGGCTTGCCTCGCCCCTAGCGGCTGGCTCGTGCGGTCCGTGTTGCAGAAAAGTAAAAAGTATTGCAATGCGCTACATCGATGCGTATGATGACCTTGGTTGAGGGCAACGAGAACAGAGCCCCATCCTCGACAAGGCCATGTTCCAAAGGGGAGCCGCGAGAATGGAAGCGCAGAGGACATCCCGCCGCAGCGCTGCGATTGCAGCCATATTGATGCTGACCGCCAAAGCTGGACATGCCTATGCGGAGCAGCCGTCGCCGCTGATTGCCGCCATACAGGCGGCGGGGAAAGCGCAAGTCGCCATCGCGTCGGCGCCGCCCTATGCCTACATGTCGCCGAACGGAGACCCGCAGGGCTATCTGATAGATCTGAGCAAGGCGGTGCTTCAGGGGCTGGAGGTTGAGGGCCTGGCAGCAACGGTGACCACCTGGGACGCGATGATCCCGGGGCTGAACGCCAAGCAGTTCGACTTCATCCCGGCCGGGCTCAATATCACCAAGGCGCGCTGCGAGGTCGTGTTGTTCACCGCGCCGGTCACCGCCCAGCAGGATGCCCTCTACGTCAAGCCGGGCAATCCGAAGCAGTTGCAGGGCTACACGTCCGTCGCCGGCAAAGGCGACGTCACCCTCGCCGTGCTGTCGGGCTCTTCCCAGGAAGCGTTCGCGCGGCAATCCGGCATTCAGCGCCGCCAGCTGGTCATCGTGCCCGATATCCAGGCGGGCGTCGCGGCGGTGCTCGGGGGCCGCGCAGACGCCTTCGCCGTCGGCGAGTTCAGCGTGCCCAAGCCCGAGCAGCGCGGGGTGGAGCGCATCGCCGACCCGGCGTCTCCTCTGGTGGGCATCGGCATCGTCTTCAGAAAAAGCGATATGCAGGCCCGTGATGCATTCGATGCGGAGCTGGCGAAGCTGCGCGCAAACGGAACCATGCAGAAGCTCTACGCCGGCAAGTACGGCTTCACCAATTGGGAGGTCCTCGCCGGACTTTCCAAGGCGTCCGACCTGGCGCCCGGCTGCGAATAGTCCCGGCGGTCGTCATGACGGTGCTGCTCGATTACCTTCCGGCACTTCTCCAGGGCTTGAAGACGACACTGGCCGTAGCCGTGCTGAGCATCGTCGGTTGCGCCATAACCTCGGTTCTTCTCGGCATTTTTCGCAGCGCCCGCCGGCTGCCTCGGAGAGTCGCGGCCGGCGCGGTGGTCGAGCTTCTACGCGGCGCCTCCGCCCTGGTCTACCTGTTCTGGGCCTACTACGCCCTGCCGCTGATTCCGGGAATGCCGCAGCTCAGCCCCTTTGCCGCCGCGGTTCTCGTCCTTTCGCTGGTCGGCGGCGCCTATGGCGCGGAGATCGTGAGGGCCGGGATCGAGTCGGTCCCCCGGGGCCAAACGGATGCAAGCCGCGCGCTTGGCTTGTCGCCGTTTGAAACCCTGCGGCTGGTGATCTTGCCGCAGGCCCTGTCGCAAATCGTGCCGTCCTTCGGCAGCCTGGCGGTCGATCTCGTCAAGTGGACCACGATTGTGAGCTTCGTCGGCGTCCAGGACGTTTTCTACGTCGCCAACAACATTCGCAACATCACCTACGACACCGTCAAGATCTACTTGATGCTGGCGATCCTCTACTGGGTGTTGTGCTTTGTCACCAGCGTCATTTTCCGCGCCGTCGAATGGTGCTTGCCGCTCAACCGGGCGCTCAGGGCGGGCCAGCCGAAGGCCCTGTCCGTCTTCTCGAGCTGGCGTGCTGGTCGCCAACCGGCGGAGTTGCTGCAATGATCTGGGACTGGTCCTACGCAGCCGAGATCATGCCGGAGCTGTTATGGGGCGTATGGATCACGCTCCTCGTCACGGCGGCGAGCGCGGCCATCTCACTGTTCGGCGGCCTTCTACTCGCCGTCTTCGCCAGTGTGTCCGGCCGCGCCGGGCAGTTCGCGGTGCGCTTCTTGATCGAGGCGCTGCGTGGCGTGCCTATCCTGGTGCTGCTGTTTTTCGGCTTCTACGCCTTGCCGCAAATTGGGCTCACGCTCTCCTCCTATACGGTCGGGATTCTGGTGCTGGGCATCGTCTACGCGGCCTATTGCTCGGAAGTCTATCGCGGTGCCCTGCTCACCATACCCTCGGGCCTGCGCGATGCCTGCAGCGCTCTCGGCTTGCCCAAGCTGGTGACTTGGCGAGATGTGCTGATCCCGCTGGCGGTGAGCAAAAGCATCCCTTCGCTCGTGAACTACGTGCTGCTGCTCTATCGGCAATCGGCACTGCTGTTCGCGATCGGAATACCGGTGCTGATGGGGCAGGCCCAGACCGTGGGCTACGAGCGGTTCCGTTATCTCGAGCCCTATACTTTGGCCGGCGTCCTATACCTCGCTCTCAATCTGCCGTTTGTCTACGTTCTCTACCGCTATAAGGCCAAGCACGATGAAAAGCACATATGACGTCATGCCCCTTTTGGCCGAGGGGGACAGGACCATGCCCGGGGCGGCATCGGCCTCGATCGGCGCAAACAAGGTCGAAGCGCGCCCCGCAGCCCACAAAGGTGTTCCCGCCATCACATTCGCCGGCGTGTCGAAGTCGTACGGCCCCAACCCCGTGCTCGTCGATTTCGATCTCGCGGTGCAGCCAGGGGAAAAGGTCACCCTCATCGGACCGAGCGGCTCGGGCAAGACCACCGTGCTTCGGCTTGCCATGACCCTGGAGAAGCCGAGCGCGGGCGATATCCTGCTGTTCGGCGAAAGCATGTTCTTCGATCGCGCCGGCCGGCCGAAATCGCCACGGGAAGAGGCCGCGATCCGGCGCCAGTGCGGAATGGTGTTCCAGCAGTTCAACCTGTTTCCGCACATGACCGTGCTGGACAATCTGCTGCTCGCGCCACGCACCGTACTCAAGCTGCCGAAGGCGGAGAGCGAGGCCCTGGCGCTCGAGCACCTGCGCCTCGTGGGGCTCTCCGAAAAGACCAGGGCCTATCCCGGGCAACTCTCCGGCGGGCAGCAGCAGCGCATCGCGATCGCGCGGGCTCTGGTGTTGCGCCCCAAGATCCTGCTCTTGGACGAGATCACCTCGGCGCTCGATCCGGAGCTGGCTGGCGAGGTGCTCGACGTGGTGCGCAACGTCGCCCGCGAGATGAACATCTCGCTGCTCATCGTCACCCACGAGATGCGGTTCGCCCGCGAGGTGTCCGATCGCATCGTGATGTTCGATGCCGGCCGGGTGGTCGAACAGGGGCCGCCGGAGCAGATCTTCGGGGCGCCGCGCTCGGAGCGGACCAGAGCCTTTCTACAATCGGTCTTGAACCACTAAGGAGATGGCAGTGGGGTGCGTCACGCTTGAAACGGCCGGCGATATCGCGGTCATTCGCTTCGATAATCCTGGAAAACTCAACGCCTTCACGCGGGCCATGCGGGCGGAGGCCGTGCGGCTGCTGGCCGAAATCGGTGGCGATGCCCAACATGCCGGCGCGGTGCTGACCGGGGCCGGCGAGGCATTTTGCGCCGGCCAGGATCTGAACGAAGCCGCGCAATGGGACGAGAATACGCCTTGGGTCGAGGAGTTCGAGGCCTTCGCCCGCGGGCTGCTCTCGTTCAGGAAGCCGCTGGTGGCGGCCGTGAACGGGGTCGCCGCCGGTGGCGGCTTTCAGATGGCGCTGATGTGCGACAGCCGCATCGGCCATCCCGGCGTTCGCATGGGCCAGACCGAGGTGCGCCGGGGACTGGCATCAGTCACCGGGACGTGGCTGCTGCAGCGAAGCGTGGGGGATGCGCGGGCGCGAGAGCTGGCACTCAGCGCGCGCCTGATGGACGCCGACGAGCTGCACGGCCTCGGGCTGCTCAACCTCGTCGTGCCCCCCGAGCAGGTGCTGGAGGTAGCGCTTTCGGCGTGCAGGCGATTGGCCGAGAGTCCGGCGGGAAGCTTCGCGCTGACCAAGGGCTGGCTTTACGACAGCCTATCCGACGAGCTCGGCCAGGTTTTCGCGGATGCCGTGCGCCAGCACCGCCGCGCTTTCGAAAGCGGCATATCCCAAGCCGGCGCACGGGCCTTCTTGGGCGGGGACCACCGCGCGTCGCCCTGAGCGGCGGGGCGAGAACCACCATCGCGTTCACCAACAACTACCCAGGGAGGGAAAAATGCGAGGGTTGTACTTGGGCTGCTTCATGGGCCTGGCCGGATTCGCCTTGGCTCACGCGAGTGGCGATGACGTTTTTCCGGAGAACGATCTGCTGAATGACACGGTCATGTCGGAAAGCGCGTGCGCGGCCAAGGGCAATGCCGTCTGGATAGAGATCGCAGGACGGGGCGACTGCATCCGGTATTATCACAGCAATCTTGCCGGTGCGGAGGGGGCTGTCGCCTATATTCGCGGCGACAGGCTGTTCAAAGACAAGCCCATCAACTACACCGATAACGCCGCAAAGGCACAACAGGCGTTCGTCGAGGCGGCGGCCAGCGAGTTGAACTACCCCGTGATCTTCGTCGCGCGGCCGGGCACCTATGGCTCGTCCGGCGACCACAGACGCCGCCGCGAGCTGCGGGAAGCGCAGCTGTTGGACGAAGCGCTCCGCAAAATTCAGGAACGGCATCATCTGAAGCAGGTCGCTCTCGCCGCGCAGTCAGGCGGAGCTTCCATGGCGGCATATGTGGTGACCCGCCGGCCGGACATCGAATGCGTAGCGCTCACCGGCGCGTCGCTTTCCATGGCGGCAATCCAGAACGCCATCGACGATGGGACTGCCTTGGCCCAATACATGAACCCGATGTTTTATGATCCCGTAAGGCACGTCTCCGAAATCGATGCCAACGAACGGCGCAGAATATTCGTGATCTACGACAAGCAAGACCGGTTTGTGCCGGAAGTGAATCAGAAGGCCTATGCCGACGCCGTGCGAGAGGCGGGACATCAGGTCTGGCTGGTGGAGGGACAGGCCGTCGGTTCGGCCAACCACACCCTCGATCGGACCGGGCGGCATGTTGCGGCCTGGTGCGCGCGGGGCGTTCCCACCGACGTGATCCTGGATCGGATCAAGCGTGGCGAGATCACGGGCTGATGGGCCGGCAGCCAGCCGGCAGCGAACTCAGCGGCCAAGGAGCTTGGCCGCCATCGCAACGTCGAGCACGCCGAGGCCGGTGAACGAAGCAACGGTAAGGTGCGGGTGGGCGCGGCCAGCGAGCTTGCCCGCCACCCACTCCGCCAGGCTCGCATCCAACCGTTCGGGCGTCAGTCGCCCGGCTTTGATCAGGGGCGCCAGGTTGCCGCGCTTGGTCGCGGCTTGCCAGTCGTCGACGATCAAGGTGTCGGCGGCGAGGATGAGGTCGTCAGCCAGCTCTTGGTAGGAGCCCAAGCCGCAGATGAAGGCAGGCGTCTTCACCATCGAGCGGCTGAGAAACGGCGCGTCGGCGGAAAGGCCCGTTGCCGTGACGATGATGGAGGCTCGGTCCACGGCCTGTTCAACGCGCGCGGCAGGCGTTACGCGAATGCCGGTCTCCTCCAGCAGCGCCTGGGCATCCGCATCCGTCTTGCGCTGGTCTCTGCTCCAGACGCGGATTTCGGCCTGCGGAAAGCCATGGGCGAGCAGAGCTGCAAGTGCCTTGCCGATGGCGCCAAATCCCAGCACGGCGATCCGTGCAGGCGAAGCAAGTCCCGCGTGCCTTGCCGCGACCGTGGCCATTGCCGCTGTGCGCCAGGCGGTGAGCCCCGTGGCCTCGACGATCCCCAGCAGCGTGCCGTTGGTGAAGTCCGTCAGAACCACCGTTGCCGGCGCGCGAGGAAGACCCGCCTGAGCGTTCCGGTCGAAGGTGCCGACCCATTTCACGCCCGCCACGTTCTGCTCCGGCAACGCGCCCGGCATGGCTTTGAAGGCTCGCCGCCCCCGCGCATCTTCGACGGCAATCATCGATGGGGTGGCCACCGTCGCGCGCTCTGCGGCAAGCTGCCGGAGTGTCGTTTCGACCGTTTCCAGGAGCAGTGCCGGCGTCAGCCGCTTGGCTGCCTCAGCTTCGGACAGGAATATGGGGGCATCCGCATTGGACCCGGGCTCGCAGCACGTTGTTTTCATCCGATGGTCGTGCTCCGGATTGCATTCGGCTATAGTGTTTCGCGATGCGATCTAGGTCAACCCGGAAGCGTACATGAGCCGATCCGGCATTGCCGTGACGCTGCACGCTGACCCCACCCAGGCCTATTGGTCCTTGCAGACGTCCACCCATTTGGCCTGGACGAGTTCGGCAAAGCGCTCCGGCGGGATGCGTATGGCCGCATGGGTCGAGCCGGCTGCCGTGACGACCTCGTCGAAACGCTTCAATTGAATGTCGAAATACACGGGCAGCGGCGCGGCAAGGCAAAGCGGCGTGATGCCGCCCACGGGATGGCCGGTGATCGCGGACGCCTCGGGCCCGGGCAACATCCGGCCTTTGCCGCCGAGCGCTTCCTTGACCTTGCGGTTGTCGAGCCGCGAGTCACCGCAGGTGACGACGATGACTGCATCGTCGGCCACGCGCAATGTCAGCGTCTTGGCCACCTGAGCGGGCAGAACGTTCCACGCGCGCGAGATGTAGTCAGTCGTATGCGCTTCGCCCAATTCGACGATTTTCAAGTCGGGCGCATATTCGGCCAGATATTTCCGCATGGCTTCGGGTGTCATGGCTCGTCTCTGGCGGTTAGGCGGCAACCGAGTTGCAGAGGCGGCCGACACCTTCGATCTCGATTTCGATCGTGTCACCGTGTGTCACCGCCCGCGTCTTGCCGGGGGTCCCGGTAAAGATCACGTCGCCCGGCATCAGCGTCACGAACTGAGAGACGTAGCTGAGCAGCTTGTCTGGCGAATAGACCAGTTCGCTTGTGGACGAATCCTGCCACAATTCGCCGTTGACCCAGGTCCGCAAGCGCAGGTTGGAGTAGTCCAGCCCCGTCACGATCGCCGGCCCGATCGGGCCGAAGCCGTCGGCACCCTTGGCGCGGAACCATTGCAGGTCGTTCAACAGCCATTCGCGGTCGACGAGATCGTTGCAAATCGAAACGCCGAAGACGTAGTTCCTGGCTTCGGCTTCGCTCACGCGCGTTGCCTTCTTTCCGATCACGAGCGCCAACTCGCCCTCGAAATGCACGTTGCTTGCGCCTTCCGGAAAGACGATCTCCGCGCCGTCGGGGATCAGGCTCGAGGGAAACTTGGCAAAGATCACGGGCTTCGTCATATCCATGGGCTTGCCGCCCGGCAAAGTGAAGCCGCCCTCTGCGGACTTCACGAATGTCTGGTGGCTCGCGTAATTCAGGCCCACCGCGACGACCTTGGATGGCTCGCAAGGCACCAGCAAGCGCACATCCTCGGAGCGGAAAGTGGCGCCGGTCGGTCTGGCTCCCTCGTAGATCGAGCCCTCCAGTTCCTCGATCACGCCGTCCTTCCACCGGCCATAGGCGATGCGACCGGCGCTCTCGAACCGGACATATTTCTGAATTTCGGTTTGTGGCGTCATGCCCCTTCCTTTCACATCGGTTGCACCGCGGGAAGTCCAGCGGCAAAGGATGAACCCTAGGAAAAAGGGCGGCGGGCAATCTTGAATGGTTGTGCGTCGGGTCAGGCGCCGAACGTGGCTCGCTTCCACTGGCGCGGCGACATGCCGAACGCCTCGCGAAACCGCCTCGTCATGTGGCTCTGGTCGGCAAAGCCGGCATCCAGGGCCGCCTCAGCCAGCGGCATGCCGGCTTCGAGGCGCTCGCGCGCGCGTTCCAGTTGCCGCATCGTGCGGAACCGGCTCGGGCTGGTTCCGAAAGCCGCGCGAAAGCTGCGCGCGATGCTCCACCGGTCCATATCGGCCAGACGTTCGAGAGCGGCGGCGTCAAGGCGTCGGGCCGGATCCTGAATGATTGCTTCGCGCACCTTGCACAGACGCTCGAACGCAATAGACCCGGGACGCCCGGCAGACCGGCTTCCGGCGGCGGTTTCCAAGCAATCGACCGCATCGGCGACGAATTCGGTCCGCAAGAACTCGTCTTCGCAAAGGTCCGGCTCCCAGAGCTTGTCAAGCAACGACGCCCATGCGCTGTCGGCTGTCAGCACCGGGTTCCGAACGAAAGGCAATGCCCGCCCGCCCAAAGCCTGTTGCAGGAGGCATGGATCGATATAGGCGATGCGATAGGCGAAACCGTCTTGCGTTCCCGCCCCGCCATCGTGCAGTTCATCGGGAAAAAGGATGTGAACCTGCCCAGGCCGTGCCCGATACCGGCGTCCCCGGTAGAAGAAGCACTGAAGCCCGAAGAGTGTGATACCGATCGCATAGCTGTCATGCCGGTGCAGCGAATAGGGCGTGCCATGGAAGAACGCCTCCATGCGCCGGATGCCGGCTTGTCCGTCATCCAGAGTACGCACCCTGTCCCGGGAAAGCTTATCGAAGTCCACGTCCATCGCACCGCGGTCGGTTTCCCGGACACTCGCTAGGTCTAGCCAGGCCTGTCAACCCAAAAGGGCGCATAACGTTATCGGACATTATTCCTTGCAATCGGAGCGCTCGGCATTTGGTATTTTCGAATCTCGCTGGCTGCGTCGGCTCGCAGCTGGAACGATTTGGCCCGTTCGGGTCTCGGCAACCATGAGCTTGGCAGGAGCTTCACGTGGCGATCGGCAAGACAATCGCGACCTACTACGAAGGCCGATGGATCGATGGCAACGTTCCGATCATACGGGCGGCGGACCATGCAGCCTGGCTTGGAACCCAGGTTTTCGACGGCGCGCGCTTTTTCGAGGGTGCAGCGCCGGACCTCGATCGTCATTGCGCGCGAGTGGTCAGGTCGGCCGAAGTCATGGGCATGGTCGCGCCTGTCACGGCCGAGGAAATCGAGTCACTGGTCCGGGCGGAACTTAGGAGGTTCTCGCCCGAAGCCACGCTTTACATTAGGCCGATGATGTGGTCGCGGGATGGGGGACCCGGCGTGATCGATCTCAATCCCGATTCCACCGGCTTTGCAATCTGCCTCGAAGACATGCCTTTCCCACCGATCGGCGCTTACTCCCTGACCGTGTCGCCCTACCGGCGGCCGCGCCAGGATATGGCGGTTACCGAAGCCAAGACAGGATCGCTCTATCCCAATAATGGGCGAATCCTGACCGAAGCCCGGTCGCGCGGCTTTTCCAATGCATTGTCGCTCGATGCGGACGGCAATGTGGCGGAGACGGCCAGCATGAATGCCTTTGCTGTCAAGGACGGCGTCGTCTTCACGCCGGTTCCGAACGGCTGTTTCCTCAACGGAATAACCCGGCAGCGGGTGATGAAGCTGCTTCGCGACGACGGTGTCGAAGTGGTCGAAACGACGATGTCCCTCGACGATTTCGCCGAA
The DNA here is from genome assembly GCF_005281615.1 of Rhodoligotrophos defluvii. Lineage (NCBI taxonomy): Bacteria > Pseudomonadati > Pseudomonadota > Alphaproteobacteria > Hyphomicrobiales > Rhodoligotrophaceae > Rhodoligotrophos > Rhodoligotrophos defluvii. The sequence continues at coordinate 1,818,553 of NZ_SZZM01000001.1, forward strand.
GCGGATGAGATTTTCCTGACCGGCAACATTTCGAAGGTCATGCCTGTCACCCGCTACCAGGATCGGGAGTTGCAAATCGGTCCCGTGGCAAAGAGAGCCCGGTCGCTTTACCGGGAGTTTGCGAAGTCCGCTGCAGCGCTGGTTTGAACGGGCCCAGCGCCTACGGTTAGCTCGCCTGGCCCCTGTCATAGGGGCGAAATACTTCGCGCGCGATCCGCAACAGCGTCTTGAGAGATCGGTTTGGCTTGGTGTTGCGGTTGATGCTCACCGAATAGCGGTAGCTCAGTCTCGGACGGAACGGCCGGGTTACGACGCCGTTGGCTTCCCAGAAGCTCGCCGAGAACGGCTCGAGCAGCGCAATCCCCAACCCTCGCCGCACGAGCGCATAAGCGGTGGCGGAATTCTGTGTTTGGATGGATGTCCTGCCGGTATATTGCCCGGCGGCGAGTAGCCGATCATGCTGCCGAAATATATTTTCGTTGAGCTCCGATAGGGATATCAGCGGCTCCTTACGGATCTCTTCGAGCGTCACATGCTCACGTTCTGCGAGCCTGTGGCCCTGCGGCAGGGCGCAGATATAATCGACAGTTGCCAGCGTTTCCTGCTCGATCCCGGGCTGATCGCCGATCTGATTTCCAAAGCCTGCATCCACATGCGCCTCCCTGACCATCCGGAAATAGGTCGGGACATCCACGGTCATGAGTCTCACCGTTGCCTCCGGTACCCGCGCCAGGAACCGGTCGATGATCTGCGGCACCACGGTCATGGACAGGGCCGGCATTGAAATGATCGTAAGGGTGCGAAAGCTCTCCTTGCGCATAGCTTCGCTGCGCGACTTCAGGCGAGTCAGCGCATCGAAGACTTCCTGCAGGCTGTGATAGAAGTCCATCCCTTGCTCGGTCGGCACAATCCGCCCCTTGCGCCGCACGAACAACGGAAACCCCAGCGAGTGCTCCAGATCGGACAGCAAGCGGCTGATGGTCGGTTGGCTGATGCCGAGATAGGCGGCAGCAGACGAGACGGTTCCGTGGAGAACCGTGGCCCGAAAGGCTTCTAGCTCGCGGAACTCCAACAGCAGACCTCCAAAGAATATGAATAATGATAGGCATCATTATTCATTGAGGCTCGTGGGTTGTCGAGGCTTAATCGTTGCAGGAGCCTCGCAGATGAGCACACTCGAAATCCTGGAAAAACTCGTCGGATTCGACACGACCAGCAGCAAGTCGAATCGTGAGATGACGCTGTGGATCCGGGACTATCTCATGGGCTTCGGCGTGCAGAGCGCTCTTGCTCCGAACGCCGAAGGCACCAAGTTCAACTTGGCCGCGCGCATCGGGCCGAACGCGCCCGACGGCATCGCGCTCAGCAGCCATTCGGATGTGGTGCCGGTCGAGGATCAGAACTGGGACACACCACCGTTCCGACTTACCCGTCGCGGGTCGCGGCTCTACGGCCGCGGCGCCTGCGACATGAAGGGATTTCTCGCCTGCACGCTTGCGGCGGTGCCGCGCCTCATGGCAGCGGAGCTGAAGCGGCCGGTCGACATCATCGTCAGTTATGACGAAGAGATCGGCTGTCTCGGAACCCGACCGCTCCTCGATACGCTGCAGCGGCAGGCCCTCCCTCCTTCCATGGTCATCGTCGGGGAACCGACCGCGATGGCGATTGTCGACAGCCATCCTGGCGCCCATGCCGAGATCGTACGCTTTTTCGGACGCGCCGGCCATTCCAGCCGCCCGGAACGTGCGGTCAGTGCTGTCGAAATGGGTCTCGATTTCCTCTGGCGGCTGCGCGAGCTGGCAAGAGGCGAGGATGTTGCCAAGACAGGGCTGCTTCTGAATCTTGCCCGGTTCCGCGGCGGCACGGCGCATAACATCATCGCGGGCGAAGCAGAGGTTGAATGGTCGGCCCGTTTCGATGCACGGGACGCGTTGGACAAGGTGGTAGTCGGCGCGGCGCGGCTGGCCCGCGAACTCGAAATCCGCATGAAAAGCATCGATCCGGCCTGTCGAGTCGAAACCGAAGAGCGTCTTGACATCCCGGCTCTGCTGCCCGTGAGGGACAATCCCGCTTTCGCGCTCTGTGCCCGCCTGACCGGGCGCAATGCGGCGGAGCGTGCGGCATACGGTACGGAGGCGGGTTTCTTTCAGCAGGCGGGACTCTCAACCGTGGTCTGCGGGCCCGGCGACATCGCTCAGGCACATGCCCCAAACGAATTCATCGAAGAATCGCAGCTCGCAAGTTGCGACGCTTTCCTAGCGCGGCTGGCAGAGGAACTCTCCGCGCCCTAGCAAAAGGGGGGACATCAATGGCAGCGGAACACTTCGACAAAGGTATTCGGACCGGCATGCCCCCGGCAGGACCGGGATCACGTCGTGCCGTCATAGCAGCAACGATAGGCAACCTGCTCGAAACCTATGATTTTGCGGTCTATGGCTTCTTCGCCATCACCATATCGAAACTGTTTTTCCCGGCGGAGAACGACACCGCGGCATTGCTTCTGACGGTGGGCACCTTCGGCGTCGGCTTTTTCATGCGCCCGATAGGCGCTGTCATCCTTGGCAGTATGGCGGACCACAAGGGCCGCAAATTCACCCTTTCGGTGACCATCCTGCTTATGGCGCTTGGAACGGCCATGATTGGCTTGGCCCCCACCTATGACAGCATTGGGTTGTGGGCCCCCGCCATCATTGTCGTGGCCCGGCTCATCCAAGGATTTTCTGCGGGTGGGGAAATCGGGACGGCCACGGCTTTCATGGTCGAGCATGCACCGGCGGGCCGGCGTGGCTTGTTCGCGAGTTTTCAGCAGGCGAGCCAGGCATGTGCACTTCTGCTGGGGTCTCTCGTCGGTGTAGCCGTGACCGGACTCCTTTCTCAGGAAGCACTGGAAAGCTGGGGATGGCGCGTGCCGTTCCTGCTTGGCCTTCTCATCGGGCCCGTCGGCTTCTATATCCGCGCAAAGACCGGGGAGACGGGGGAATTCATCCAGGCAGCCAGCCAGAGGAAGGAGTCCGCGCTCAGCGAAGCCCTGCGCCTTCACAAGCGCAGCATCGTGATCGGCTTCGGAATTACTGTTACCTGGACCGTCTGCACCTACTTCTTTCTCGTTTACATGCCCACCTATGCGGTTCGCGAGCTTGCACTTCCGCAGAGCACGGCGTTTCTCGCCAATAGCATCAGTCTGGCGATCATCTTGGTGCTCGCGCCGATGTTCGGTGCTCTCTCCGACCGTATCGGCCGCAGGCCGTTGCTGCTCTGGCCGGCAATCGCGATCGCTCTTCTGACCTATCCGCTCCTTGCCTTCCTGACGGGATCGCCGGGAACCGGGTCATTGATCGCCTTTCAAGCAATATTTGCGGTTCTGATCGCCGCCTTCACCGGGACCGCACCGTCCGCGATTGCGGAGATTTGCCCGCCAGCAGTGAGATCCACAGGAACGTCGATCGCCTACAATCTGGCCGTCACCATATTCGGTGGATTTGCACCGTTCATTGCAACCTGGCTGATCGCCAGCACCGGAAGCAGCCTGTCGCCTGCAGCCTATGTGACAGCGGCCGTGACCTTAGGCACGACATTGGTTTTTCTTCTGCACCCAGCCAGGCTGGAAACGGCAGCTCGCGTCGAGGCGAGCGGAACGGCGCTTTTCAGCCGGATGACGCGGCGGTGAAAACCGCCAACTGAGCGTCGAAAGCACGCTTGTAGGCGGCCCTCGCTTCACCGCGGGCGACATAGGCGGCGAGGTTCGGATATTCCTCCAGAATGCCCGATCCGTTCAGCCTGCGCAGCACGGTTACCATCAGCAGGTCACCGGCGCTGAACGCGCCATCGAGCCAGTCGGCATCGCCAAGGCGACAGGAAAGGTCGCCCAGCCGCTTCCGGATGCTGTCCTCGAGGAAACGCAGCCGCTGCTCGTACCAGGGCTCGTCCCGCTCGAGGATCCTGACGAGATCGCGGTCGAAGATCGGCGGCTCTACCGTGTTGAGCGCGGCAAACATCCACGCGATCGCGCGTGCCCGGCCGTTCGCGTCCTCTGGCAGCAGCCCCCCATGGCGCTCGGCGATATGGAGCACGATCGCCCCCGACTCGAACAGGACGAGATCGCCGTCTTCATAGGTCGGAATCTGCCCGAAAGGATGAAGCGCGCGATGCGCGGGTTCCTTCATCGCTTTGAAGGAAACAAGACGAACGTCGTAAGGCTGGCCCACTTCTTCGAGCGCCCAGCGAACGCGCATGTCACGCGCCAGCCCCTTGCCGCGATCGGGCGACCGTTCAAAAGCGGTGATGGTGGGGGTCACGGGAACGCTCCTGGTGGTTGCATGACGCATCGTGCGTCCGTGTTGATCCCGATGGCAGCGCCGTCAAGTCATAGCCCACCGGTTACCCAGGGGCTATCGCGAACGACGCCCCGGGCGCTCGCTTCGTTACCGACGACCTTGCATCCGCAATGGCCGCGACAACCCGGTGCCACACACAGCGACCGCTCGATGACTCTCTTTAAACTCCGCGAGAAGCGGAACGGCAAGTGAACGTTCCATGAAGAACGTGAGGGACGCCAGATCCGTGGTAGGCCGTCAACCGATTGGAGCTGCTCGGGAATTTGGAGCGGGCGATCGGGATCGAACCGACGACATTCAGCTTGGGAAGCTGACGTTCTACCACTGAACTACGCCCGCAGATCTTGATGAAAATCATTGATTTTCAAGTGCTTAGCTCAAAACGCCTCCGTCTGTCAAGCGCATTTTTCCCTAAGGAGGCTCGCGGCGAGTATGACTGCGAATAATGACGGCCTGATCGCGGTCGGCCAAGCTGCAAACGCAACGGAAGTTTGGTTGACACGCCCGGGCCGGATCAGTAACATCGTTACCAACTCGAGGAGGGCTATGGTTGAAATGGTCTCCAAGTCATTGCCAGACCAGCGGGATCCGACGTCGGGCTTTCAGATCGTTGAGCTGAGTGATCGGCCGGATTTTGCCGAAGAGGTGGCGCAGATCAATTTCCGGCAGTGGGCAGAGTTTTCCGATCTTAGCTTGGACGAGATGCGCAAGCAATTTGCGCCGAGGCCGCAAGGCGAAGTGCTTCCAGTCACCTTTCTCGCCATGTCACAGGGCGAGGTGAAGGCCCTCGTCAGCCTGCGTCAAACGTCTCTTGGCGCAGTCGCTCATCCCAACGTTTACTTGCCCGGCGTGGAGCCGTGGCTCAGCAACATGTGGGTGGCTGAATCGGCGCGCGGGCATAAGCTGGCCACGCGGCTCAGTATCATGGTGGAGAACAGGGCCCGGGAACTCGGCTATACGCTTCTCTATTCTTCGACGGCTATGGAGAACTCGCTTTATCACGCTATAGGTTTTCGAACCATAGCTGTGCGGGAACACAAGGGTGCGCCCGTCTACATCATAAGAAAAGAGATATAGATCCGGACTGCCGCAGAAGAAATCGAAACAATCTGCGCATCTGTTCGGGCTGGTCCTGCGAACAAGAACGAGAGAAATGGGGATCGATCGACGAATTCGGTCGTGTCGAATGGGAGATACAAGCATGGCCAAAACCTGGATCATAGCTGGTCTGTTGCTTGCGTTCGCTGTGGCGCCAGGGCAGGCGGCTGATAGGCTGTTCACCATCGGCTCCTGGGGCGGCGACTACACGGAAGCACAACGCAAAGCGCTCTTCGATCCCTTCGCCGAAAAGCACGGAATCAAATACGACGTCGCCACCTACAGCGGCGGGACGGCCGAGTTCAAGGCGATGAAGCAAACTGGCCAGGCCCTGTGGGATGCGGTCACGGTCGAGACCCCCGATCTGGTCGCCGGCTGTGACGACGGATTGTTTGAAAGGCTCGACTGGGCGCGTCTTGGCGGCAAGGACCGGTTGGTTCCTGGCGCGGCGAGCGAATGTGGCGCAGGGGCGCTCGTGCTCGGCCTTGTGCTGGGCTACCGTGCCGGCGGCGGCGCGCAGCCGAAGAGTTGGGCCGATTTCTGGGACGTTGAGGCGTTTCCCGGCAAGCGTGGCATGCGGAAGTCGCCCCGCAGCACGCTCGAGGCTGCGCTGATGGCGGACGGCGTCTCTCCGGACAAGGTTTACGAGGTGCTCTCCACCCCAGAAGGTGTCGACCGGGCGTTCCACAAGCTCGCCGAATTGAAGCCCAACATTCTTTGGTGGGAGGCAACCGCCCAGTCGGCGGAGTGGCTTGCGACTGGTGAGGTCGTCATGTCCATGTCGCCCTCGACCCGCATCTGGAGCCGGGTCCAGAACGGAGCCAATCTGGGCATCGTGTGGAACGAGGCAATCTATCTGATGGATTCATGGGTCATTCCGGCCAACTCCCCTTATCTCGACACGGCGTATGCGTTTCTCAAATGGGTCACGTCCCCGGAGGCACAAGCCGCGATGATCAACATTTATCCGCTCGGGCCTACCGCGGTTGGAGCCGACAAGCTGATACGCGACGATCTCAAGCCCTACGTAACGGACGAAGCGCGCTTGAAGCAAGGCTTGATTGATAGCGAGACGTTCTGGGTCGACCATCTTGAAGAACTGAACAAGCGTTTCAATGCCTGGCTCAGCCGGTAGCATTTCGCCGGGGCTGGTGTGTGGAAGGATCAAAATGCATCGTGTTGCGGCGCTTTCCTCAACCGCACTGCTAGCGCTCCCCGGACTGATCTTCGTATTTGTGTTGTTGATAGCGCCGGTCGCCTGGATCTTTCTCCAGGCGTTCCATGAGCCGAGTTTCGTCAGTGTCTTTCCCAAAGCATCTGCGGCCCTGCGCGAATGGGAGGGAAAGTCTCGGCTGCCCGACATGGAGACCATGCGGGTGTTCGAGGACGAGCTCGTTGCAGCGGACCGGTCCGGAAAGCTCGGCCAGGTGCTCCCGATCCTGAATTCGGACGTGGCCGGCTTCAGGAGCCTCATACGCAACACGCTCCGTTATCTGCATGACAGCCGGGATCAGCCGGCGGAGGGGAGCCTCCTGGAAGCCGACGAGCGATGGCAGGACATTCGCTTCTGGCGAGCTCTGAAGAGGAATTCGCACAGATTTACCGCGAGGAATCTCCTGTCGGCGCTTGATCTGGAACGAGATGAGAGGGACGCCATTGCAGCCGTGGATGCGTCACGGAGGGTGTTCATTCCCACGATCGTGACGACCATTGAGATAAGCCTGGTCGTCACGTTCGTGTCGGTCGCGCTGGCCTACCCGCTCGCGTATCTGATTTCCCGCAGCAGTCCTTCTGTCCAGCGGTTTTGTCTGATCCTGCTGATGATCCCGTTCTGGACGTCGTTTCTCGTGCGAATACAGGCCTGGATCGTTGTTCTGCGAGAGGACGGCATTCTGAACAAGATGCTCTTAACAACCGGCGCGGTCGACCAGCCGCTGGTCATGCTGCACAACCGGTTCGCCGTCTACGTCGCGATGGTTCACGTCAGTCTCCCCCTGGCAGTTCTGCCCATATTCAGCTCGGTAAAAGGTGTGGACCCGAAGGCCATGCGAGCGGCCATGTCGCTTGGCGCCGCCTGGCCGCGGGCCTTCTTGACGGTGTTCTTCCCGCAGACGATCAGGGGCGTGTATTGGGCCATGGTGATGAGCTTTGTGCTGGCCATGGGCTACTACCTGACCCCTGCGCTGCTCGGCGGCGTGCACGAGCAGATGATCAGTTATTGGATCGCCCACTATGCCCTGCAATCCGGTAACTGGGGCATGGCGGCAATGCTCAGCATTCAGTTGCTGGTCATCACTGCCGTGTTCCTGGTCGCCTTCTTGTTCCTGACAAAGATCATGGAACGGATGAAGTATGTCTGAGGGGTGAGCATGAAAGCGGTGGTCAGCATAGCCTCATACGCATATGTCGTTGCAATTTACGTTTTCTTGCTGGCGCCGCTGCTGTTCTTGATTCCCATATCTTTTACCTCCTCGACCTTTATCACCTATCCGGTCGAGGCGTTTTCGTTGCGCTGGTACGATCAATTGTTTTCCAGCGACACGTGGCTTGCCGCTGGCCGGGCGACCCTGCAGGTCGCGGCGGTCGCTGTGCTGTTGGCCACCGTTCTCGGAACGGCATTCGCGGTCGGTGCTCACCGGCTGCCGGCCAAGGCGCGTATGGCTGCAATCGCCGTCATCCTGCTTCCCATGGGCGTGCCCCTCGTGGTGACGGGTATCGCCCTGTTCTTCTCCATGTTCACTTTGGGGCTGCTCGCATCTTATACGGCGGTCACTCTTGCGCACGCATTGTTGGGGCTGCCATTCGTCGCAATAACCGTGGGCGTCAGCTTGCAGCACTACGACGAGACCCTCACGCGGGCAGCGCTGAGTCTGGGGGCGAACCGTTGGCGCGTGTTCCGCACGGTGACCGCGCCTCTCATCGCACCGGGCGTGCTGGCCGGGGCGATTATTGCTGCGGCGGTTTCACTGGACGAGGTCATTGCCACACGCTTCGTCGGGGGGCCGGGACAGACGACCGTTCCGCTTCAGTTTTACGCCAGCCTCAAGTTTGACATCACTCCGGTGATGATTGCCGCGTCGGTGATCCTGATGGCAATCACATTGATCATTGCACTGACTCTGTTCCGGTTGCAGCGCGCAGTTCGGTAGCCTGCGTGGCGAAAGTTGTCTCACGGTTGGGGAGGCGAGTTTGAGCCGCTCTCAGAACCCTCACATCGAATTCATCGATGTCGTAAAGCGTTACGGCGCCTCGACCACGGCGGTGGCGGGCGTCAATCTGAGCATCGATCGCGGATCCTTCGTCAGCCTGTTGGGGCCGTCCGGTTCCGGCAAGACCACTTGCCTGATGATGCTGGCCGGGTTTGAGCCGTTATCGTCGGGAATGTTGAAGGTGGATGGCGCCGACGTTCGAAACGTCCCGGTGCACAAGCGCAATATCGGATTCGTGTTTCAAGGATATGCTCTCTTTCCACATATGACGGTCGCTGAGAATGTGGCCTATCCTCTCCGCGCGCGGCGCGTTTCTCGCTCACGGATGCAGGAGCTAGTAAGACAGTCCCTGGCGGCCGTCAGGCTGTCCGGCCTGGAAGACCGCTTTCCCAATCAATTGTCCGGTGGGCAGCAGCAGCGGGTGGCCCTCGCCCGCGCGCTGGTCTTTTCACCGGAGCTCATCTTGATGGACGAGCCCCTGGGCGCGCTGGACAAGAATCTTCGGGAGGAGATGCAGCTGGAGATCAAGCGGCTTCATCTCAGCCTGGACGCAACGATCGTTTATGTCACGCACGATCAGGGCGAGGCGCTCACTATGTCTGATCGGATAGCCGTGTTTCGCGACGGGCGTATTCAGCAGTACGATGCCCCCTATGCGCTCTATACGCGGCCGAAAAATCGTTATGTCGCGGGTTTCATCGGCGAATCGAATTTTATCGACGGCGTGGTCAATATAGCCCGGACCGGGAACAAGGTTCTCGAGGTCGGACAGTTCGGACTTTCGATCCCGCTGGAAACTCACGCAGCGCGAGGCACAAAGGCGACGCTTTCCGTGCGGCCAGAGCAGATTGAAATAAGCCGGTCTCCGCGTGCGGACGATGGCTGCTGTGTTTTGAATGGCAATGTGGTCGAGAACATTTTCGTCGGCGATGTTTTTAGGGTTCTCGTCGACTGCGGCGGGGTTGAAATCGTCGCGAAAGCCAGCGCGAGCAGCGGTGTCAGCAGCCTCGCGAAGGGAGATGCCGTTTGGGTGCGCTGGCCGGCGGACAGCGTGAACAGGTTCGATGAAGAGGGAAATGCGCTTGTTTGAGCTCTCCGCTCACCTGTCGGCTCATTGGATGAAAAGATCTGACCAGCGAGAAACCTAAGCCGTATCTGAGCTGCCGGCAGCATTTCTCCGATCACTGATGGACTCTCCGGTCCAGCGTCTCTCGTCGCGTTTGCGTGTATTTCAAGCGGCCACTTTCCCCGGCTTGACGCGACCAATGAGACGTTGGTAACATCGTTACTAAATCGATCGCCGGCCAAGGCTCCGCTATCGGCTGCGATCATTCGAACAACAAGAACGAGCCAAGCATTCGTGGGAGGAAATATGATCACGAGACGCAAATTGGTCATGGGCGGCCTTGGCGTGGCGCTCTCGGCGCTCGCATCACTGGCCATCCCGACCCTGAGCCAGAGCGCGGAAAAGCCATACATCTTGGGAGCGCTTTTCCCGCTGTCCGGCCCCGCCGCCTATGGCGGCGAGATGTATGCGAGGGGCGCGATGCTGGCGCTCGAGCATCTCGAGGCGGACAAGATGCTCCGCAACCCTGTCGAAATACGGCTGGAAGACAGCCTTGGAACCCCGCAAGGCGGTGCCGTGGGGATGAATAAGCTGGTCAATGTGGAAGAGGCGATCTGGGTTCTCATGTCGATGACCGGCGTCTCCAAGGCCGCAGCCCCTCTCGGCGAGCGGGGGAAGGTCGTGATGGTTAATGGCGGTGCCGTCGGGCCGGATATGAGTGGGCTTTCGCCGTATTTCTTCAACGTCCTTCCGCTCCTCACCCGGGAAATCGGCGCCGCTGTCAAATGGATGGAGAAGGAGGGCTATAAGAAGCTCGGCTTGATCTACATCGACGACCCGGCCGGCCAAGGCGCCAAGCGGCTGTTCGAAGAGGAACTGCCGAAGATCGGAGCAGCCCTCGTGAGCGCTTATCCGGTGGCGACGACGGTGCAGCAGTTTGGCAGCATCGCCGCCAAGTTCCGCGCGGATGGTGCGGATGCGGTATATCTCATGGCCTATGGTGTGCAACTGGCCCAGATGGTCAAGCAGCTGCGCGAGAACGGCATCGATGTGCCGCTGTTGGGCACCTCGGCCGTCGGCATCACGCCCCCGGTCCTGGAACTGCCTGAATCGGAGGGGCTGGTCTATACCAGCCAGGTCACCGATTGGAATTCGGACGACCCCGTCACGCGGCGCTTCGTGGAGGACTGGCGAAGCAAATACGGCGGCGATCCAACCTTCGCCCCTCTCAACTACTACAACGCGGTTCGCCTGTTCGGGCTGGTCGCGGGCGCTCTGGAGAAAACCGGAACACCGGTCAATGGCGAGAATCTGCGCGCGGAAATACTGCGCCAGCGAACCTTCCAGCTCGTGGGCGGCACCGGGACCTTTGACGACTCCGGAGATATCTCCCTTCCGATTCAATTCAATCGCGTAACGGGTGGGAAGACCATAGCGCTGGGCTTGTCCGAGAGTCAGTGATTCCTCGGGACCCGTGGCAACCTAGCAACGGCTGCTGCGCCGGCGTTGCACAATCACGAGACGCCTTGGTTCGATGCTCTATCTCCAGCTCTTTGTCGTGGGCATCCAGACAGGAGCGCTTTATGCGCTCGCTGCGGCCGGCTTTGCGCTCATCTTCGGCGCGACGAGAACGTTTCATATCGCCCATGGCGCCACCTATGTGCTCGCCGGCTACAGCTTTCTCGCCGGGCTGGCCATGGGCTGGCACTGGCTTCTCGCAGTGCTGCTCGCCTTGCTGGTCGCAACCCTCTTCGGGATTCTCATCGAAAAATACGTCTACAAGCCGATACAGCGGCACCGCGGCGGCTTTTTCACGGTCTTCGTCGCCTCCTTCGGGGTCCTCATTGCCGTGCAGAGCATCATCGAGCTGACCTTCGGCCGCGGCTTTCAGTCCATCAGCTCCCCGCTCACACGCTCGCAGGAGCTGTTGCCCGGCCTGTTCGTTGCGCCAGTGTTCTGGGTCGTCTCGCTGCTTGCGATCCTGTGCTTCCTGGCCTTCGGATTTATCCTCGGACGGACCCGCCCGGGCATAGCGCTGCGCGCCCTATCCGATAATCCGGAGCTGCTCCGCAGTTTCGGCCTGTCCGCCAATCGCCTTTCGCTATTGGCGTTCGGTCTTGGGTCGGCATTGGTCGCGCCGGCCGCCGTGCTCGGCATCGCGACCACCGGCCTGCAGGCGAGTTCGGGGACTCACATCATGCTGATCAGTTCGGCTGCGACGATTGTCGGCGGCATCGGCAGCGTGCGCGGCGCGATTGTCGCGGGGCTGTTGCTGGGTGTGGCCGAGAGCCTGGTCGTCGCGCTGGTCAACACCCAGTGGTCGGAGGCCGCGGCATTCATCGTGCTGTTCGCCTTTCTCCTCGTGAAACCCAGCGGGCTTTTCGGTGTGAGGGTTGCGCGGTGATCCCCTATCTCGTCAATCTGGCCACCCTCATCGCTATCTTTGGCATTCTTGCATCGAGCATGAACGTGCTGCTCGGATATGGCGGCATCTTCAGCGTTGCCCACGCCACGTTCATGGGACTTGGGGCCTATGCCGCCGCGCAGATAGCGCTCCTGATCACACCGGACCTTCTGCTCGCGTGCCTCGCCGCGGTGATCGTGACTTCCGTCTTCTCCGTGTGCCTCGCCCTGCCGTCGCTCCGGGTCCGCAACGAATATTTCATTGTCGCCAGCCTCGGTCTGCAAATGGTCGCCGTTGCAGTCTTTACCGACGCGCACGCCATCACCGGCGGCATGGGCGGATTGGTGGGCATTCCCCAAGCCGAACTGTTCGGGATTCCCGTCGGCGGCGGCTTCGCGTTTCTGATCGTCTGTCTCGCCATCCTCGTCCTCAATCTACTGATCGTATTCGTCCTTATGCGGGGCAGTTTTGGACGTTCTCTGATGGCAATGCGGGATAACGAATCCGCAGCTCAGGCGCTCGGCAAGAACATCCCGATGCTGAAGACATTCGCCACCTTGCTCGGCTGCTCGATGGCCGGCATCGCCGGTGCGCTCTTTGCGTTCTACTTGCAGTTCGTCAATGTCGAGAGCTTCACGATCCAGCAGTCCATTCTCATCGTGGCAATGGTTGTGATCGGTGGCATCGGCACGTTCAGCGGACCGCTGGTCGGGGCGGTCCTGCTGCTCCTCCTGCCCTCCGCTCTGTCCTTTATTCCCGGGCTTCCGGCCGAAGACATCGGTGCGGTCCAGCAGCTCATCTACGGCTTGCTGATGGTTCTTCTCATGATGTTCCGTCCGAGTGGAATTGCGGGGCGGCACTGATGAATGCTTTTCTTTCTCTAGAAAGACTAACCAAGCGTTTCGGGGGCCTCACCGCCAACGAGGATGTCAGCTTCGATTTGCGGCCGGGCGTGATCACCGCGTTGGTGGGACCAAACGGGGCCGGCAAGACCACCCTGTTCAACCTGATCACCGGAAATCTGCGCATGGACGCCGGCCGCGTGTTGTACCGGGGCCGGGATATCTCCGGCTGGAGGCCCCATCGCATCGCCCGGCTGGGCATCGCCCGCAGCTTTCAGGATCTGCGCCTCTTCGACCACATGAGTGTCGGTGACAACGTGCGCACCGCGACTGAACCGGACGTTTGGTTCTGGCAGCGGGGTAGTGGTGCCGAGCGCAACAGGCGCGTCGAGCAAGCCATGCAGCAGACCGGGCTGGTGCCCTATGCCGACAAGCTTGCCGTGGAACTCGGCTATGCCGCGCGGAAGTTTCTCTCGATGGCGCGGATCATCGCTTCCGGTTCCGATATCTGGCTGCTCGACGAGCCGGCATCGGGGCTGGATCCGTCCTCGCGAGACCAGTTCAAGACGCTGCTGCGGGATGCGGCGCGTCGCGGCGTGGCCGTCTGCCTAATCGAGCACAACCTCGACATCGTGATCGATCTGGCGGACCGCATCGTCTTTCTCCACCAAGGCCGGGTCCTGGCCGAGGGTGAGCCGAACGAGATCCTCAAGAATCCTGACCTGACGGCCATCTACTTTGGAGACGCGCGATGAGTGCGGCATTGTCTGCCGAGGCGATCACGGTGGGGTATGGCGATCGCAACGTGCTGTCCAAGCTCGATTTCGCGATGCGGGAGAACGAGGTGCTCTGCCTGGTCGGGCACAATGGTGCCGGAAAGTCGACGCTGCTCAAAGCGCTATTCGGCCTGGTGCCGGTGCGTGCTGGCCGGATCAGGATGTTCGGAGAGGTCGTCGACCCGTCGCCTTCCGTCATGGCTGGCGCCGGCATTGCCTATCTGCCCGAGGGCCGCGGTGTGTTCCCAGGCCTCACCGTGTCGGAGACGTTCACCCTGGCAGCCTGGTCAGCCGGCATGACCAGGAGCAAGGCAGCAGCGCGGATAGACGACGTGATGGAAATCCTGCCCCCACTCAAGAATTTTTGGACGCGCCGCGCCGGCACGCTTTCCGGTGGGCAGCAGCAGATGGTGTCGCTGGGCCGCGCGTTGCTGTCGAACCCGAAGATTCTGCTGTTAGACGAGCCTTCAGTGGGGCTTGCGCCGAAGCTGTTTCAGGATCTGCTGGTGCCGATCCGCGTACTGCAACGCGAGCGCAAGCTCTCGATACTCCTGGTCGAGCAGAATATTCGGGAAGCATTCGGAATCTCGGATCGGGTTCTGGTCATGAAGTCCGGTGAGATTGTCTTCACAGGCCTGCCGGCAGAACTCGACGACCGGTCCAAACTATTGGAACTCTTTTGACCCGGAAGCGTCGGCAGCGGGAGAGGCAGCTGCGCGAAGCCAGGCCTTCCCCGCCACCGACCGCCGCTACCGAATGGCCAGCGCGTTCGCCGGCGAGCCCGCGCCCCCGGTCAGGTTCAGCGGGCTTGAAACGAGCAGGCAGTCCCAGCGGCCGTCTTCGGCGCAGCGCGCAGCAAGATCATCCAGGTTCCAGAGCTCGCCGAGCACGAAGCCCAGCAGCGGGATCAGCACGTTGTGCATGACGCCGCTATACAATGTTCTGGGAGCCTCGCCCCGGCGCTCGGCCTCGGTGAGGAAGGGTGAATCCTCCTGCGCCGGAAATGCCTCAACGCTGAAGTTGTCGACCGCTATCATCGAGAACTGGTTGTCCCACAGCCAGGCCACGGTTTCCTCGCTTGCCAGAAGACCGGTAACGCGAAGGGGTTGCGTCGCGGCGAGGCGCTGCTCGGGTGTCAGTTCGCGAAGATGATGGTGCACCCAGCCGATCCGGAGGAGCAGGATGTCGCCAGAGCGAAATTCGACCCCCTGGTCGGCGGCGGCGGCGGCGACGTCGGTGATTGGAATGCGCTCCGCCCCCGCGTGGTCGATAGGTCTGCCCTGGGTCTTGCGAAAGCGATCCACATCGACCAGGACGCCACGGCCCACGATGCCGCGTTCGGCGAAGCGGTTGACCCCGATAAGCGGCTCCCCCGGCTGGAATTTCGCGGGATCTGCGCCGTTGTAGAACCCGAAATCCGGGTGCCCGATGTGACGCAGTCCGTCAATGTGGCTACTCGCTTGCGGATAGAAATTGTCCAGATATTCGTCCCTGTGAGACGGGTTATTCGCGAATATGTTGTGCCGAAAGTTCTTCCGGGTCGGGCTCAGCGGTGATGCGAACGCCTCGAGCGGCAGATTGAGGTTGATCACCTCGCCTGTCTTGACCGAGGCGATAGCGTCCAGCACGCGCTGAGGCGTCAGGAAATTCAGGGTTCCGAGCTCGTCCTCGGCGCCGAATACCCCCCATGCCGATCTCGGCGGGGCGTCATTGCGGTCGCGAAGTTCGGCGTAGCTCGGAAAGCGCTTGTTCTCCCTGTGCATGACCGTGTCTCCCGCAAGCTGTTGTGAGCCGCGAACGCTCACGGCGGGGCGGGGAAAGGGGAACGCCGTCCGTGGCTTCGTCGTTTGGTAACATCGCTACCAAACTTCACTCTGCCGCGTCAAGCGAGACCGGGGTCTATGACCGCCCGTTGCGCCGTGGCGCTCGCGGGCGCGCCATTTTGTCTTCTCGCTCCGTGCTGATTGCGCGCCAAGCGAGATGGAAGACGTCGGGCGCCTTGTCCGAGAGCTTCTTTGGTGTCCCGCGATACAGCCAGGACAGGATCGCGCGGTCCATGACGCCGACGACGGCGTCGGCCAGGTTCACCATATCCATGTCTTTGAGGATGGTGCCTTCCGCGCGACCCAGCTCGATGGTTCTCAACAGCTGGCGGAACCCCGGGGCATTGAAGCTCGGATCGCGAATCCAAACGCCGCGCGGCAGTGTCAGGAACAGGGCGCGGGCCAGACGGGGATCGTGATCATAGAAAGCAAACTCGACATGGATCGCCGCCCGCAGGCGCTCTTTGGCGTCAGGTTTGCTTGCCATGCCCTCATCGACCACCCGCGCGACCCGGGCAACCCATCGTGAAACGAAATGAAAAAAGACCTCGTCCTTGGTCGAGCCCAGGGCATAGAGCTTGGACAGGCTGGTTTTCGCGCGGGCCGCGATGTCGCGCGTGGTGGCACGATGGAAATCGTTGGTGGAAAACACATCCAGCACAGCCTCTTCGATCCGGCGCGCCAAATCTTCGCTCAATTCCAATCTCTTAGCCCTCCGCACGCGTGAACCGCCCGCCTTCCGAGCTCGTTTGTCTCGGTCCCCTACGAAGCAATTGCGGGCAGAACAGAGCGTATATACAAGCGAATCTCAAACCGAGTTCAACTATGTGGCTGAAACGAGCGAGGCGCACCGCATTTCGTGGTTCGCCCGACAGCCCTGGAGCAGCGCCGGCTTGACAGGTCGTTCCCGGTTGGTAACAATGATACCAGAAGGTGAGGACCTGCCTGTGAACACCAGACCCCTGAATTTCGAAAACAGAGTTGCGGTCATAACCGGCGCCGGTTCCGGGCTTGGCAGAGCCCACGCGATGATGCTCGCCGCCTATGGCGCCAAAGTCGTCGTCAATGATCTGCCGCGCGCCGAAGGGCCCTCCTATGCCGATGATGTTGTGGCAGCGATTGAGAGCGCCGGCGGCGAGGCCGTGGCCTGCGCCGAAAGCGTGGAACACGGCGCACGCATCATCGAAGCGGCGATGGACACGTTCAAGCGGATCGACATCGTCATCAACAACGCGGGCGTCCTCCAGGACCGTACGTTTCACAAAATGACGGACGAGGAGTGGGACCAAGTCTATCGCGTGCACCTCCTGGGCACCTACCGGGTGACCCATGCGGCATGGCCATTCCTGCGCCGCCAGAACTATGGACGGATCGTGTGCACGTCCTCCAGTTCCGGTCTGTACGGCAGCTTCGGCCAGGCGAACTATGCGGCCGCGAAGATGGGCACGCTCGGGCTCGTCAACGCCCTGGCCCTGGAGGGAAAGGGCAGGAATATTCACGTCAATGCTATTGCACCGGCCGCCGGCTCGCGGTTCACGTCCACCGTCTGGCCAGCGGGCGTCGTCGAATTCCTGAAACCGGAGCTGGTCGCCCCTCTGGTGGTGTTCCTGGCGAGCGAGCAGTGCCGGGACACCGGTGGATTGTTCGAGGTGGGCGGGGGCTGGATCAGTCGGCTGCGCTGGCAGAGAACCGAGGGCCACTGTTTCCCCGCGCCCGGCGACCACTCCGCCGAGGACGTGGCGGACCATTGGCAGGCCATCAACGACTTCTCGCGTTGCGATAATCCGCGCAGCATCACCGACGTCTATCTCCCCACCTCGAGGCACATGCCGGTAGAACTCAGAAACCAGTGGCTTGATTTGGCAGCGAACGCCGAAGGAACTCTGCGATGATCGATATCGCAGAGCTGAAGGAGCCGGGTGAGGACGCCTTCCTGCGCCGCATCGCGCTTCACGCAAGCCAGCGTCCCTCCGCCATTGCATTCACATGCAATGGCGCTGATGTCACCTGGGGCGAGTTCCACGCCGAGGTCCTCCGTATCGGCGCGAGGCTGCGCAGGGCGGGCCTCCGCCTTGGCGAGCGGGTTGCCTTCTTGGCGGAGAACTCCGCCAGCTATGCCGTCGCGTTCGTTGGAGCCGCTGCTTCGGGCGTCAGCGCCGTCACCCTGCCGACGTCGCTGACGCCGCACTCTATCGCCGCCATGCTTGACGACAGTCGCCCCAGGCTGCTGATCGCGTCCAGAGCGTGCCGGGCACTTGCCGAGCGCGCACTGGAAGCAAGGAAGAACAGCGCAGCAATCGAAAAGGTTGGCCTCGATTTCGCGGCGGGCCCGTGGCAGGGCTACGTCCAGTGGCTGGGTAGTGCAGCGCCCGAACCCGCCCATGACGACGTCCCCGGCGATACGGAATTCAATGTGGTTTATAGCTCGGGCACGACCGGCATCCCCAAGGGCATCGCCCACACGCATCTTTCGCGCCTGGCCTTCTCGAAGGCTTTCGCGGGCCTCGGCTTCGACGAGGCCGCGACGAACGTGATCGCGACCCCGCTCTATTCGAACATGAGCATCCCGCCGCTCTTGTCCCAGGTCTGGGCCGGCGCGCGCTCGCTCATCCTCGAGAAATTCGATCCGGAATCGTTCATCGCGGCCGCGGACAAGTATGACGTCACCCACTTCGTCCTGGTGCCCACCATGGCCGAGCGCGTGCTGGCATCGCCCGCGTTCCGCTCGGAGGCATTCCGCGCCACCCGCATGATCTACGTCGGTGGCTCGCCGGTGACGCCTCAGCTTAAGACCGCCCTCACAAGCCGATGGCCCGGAATGCTGATCGTCGCCTACGGGCAGACCGAAGGCGGCCTTTGGACGCTTCAGTTCGAATATGGCGAGGAAGCCAAGCTGGGCTCTGTCGGCAGAGCGGTGAAGGGCTGCGAGATCGTCATTGTGGACGAGGACGGCAGGGTGTTGGGGCCGGACGCAATCGGCGAGATCGTCGGCCGCATGCCCTATATGATGACGGGCTACATCAATAAGCCGGAAGAGACCGAAAAGATCACCTGGCGCGACGGCCGAGGCAGGCTGTTTTACAAGACCGGCGATGTGGGCCGCCTGGACAGGGACGGCTATCTCTACGTCCTCGACCGGAAGAAGGACATCATCATCTCCGGCGGGTTCAACATCTATGCTTCCGACCTCGAGGAGGTGGTGCGGACCCACGCCGCGGTGTTCGATGCGGCCGTCATCGGTATTCCCAGCCAGCGGTGGGGAGAAACACCGATCGCGCTGGTGACGCTTCGGCCCGGCGCCCGGGCCACCCCGGAAGCCATCCGCGCGTGGTCGAACGAAAGGCTCGGCAAAGTCCAACGCCTCAGCGCAGTCGTCATCGTTGAAGACCTCCCCCGGAACCCGACCGGCAAGATCCTGAAGGCCGAGCTCCGCAACAAGTACAAAGACTATGAACTCGAGTGAGCCAGCACAGCCGCGGCGCAAGCACGTGCCGACGCCCACGCCCGAGACCAGGCATTTCTGGGACAGCGCCAAGCGAGGTGAGCTCGTGCTGCAGAAATGCCGCGCGTGTACAACCGTCTATTTCCCGCCGCGGCCCTTCTGCCCGAAGTGTTCCTCACGCAGCGTGGAGGCATTCCCGGCCTCGGGCCGCGCCACACTTTACAGCTTCGTCATCAATCACCGCCCACGTCCCGATTGGCCGCAAGAGCCTCACGTCATTGCCATCGTGCAGCTGGAAGAGGGGCCGCGCATGGTCACCAGCATCGTGAACGTTGCGCAGACGCCGGAAGCACTACGACTGGACCAGCCACTGGAAGTGGTGTTCGAGCGGCTGAGCGATGACATTCATCTGCCGGTGTTCCAGCCACGGGAGAAACGGCGATGAAGACACGGCCGGTCGCGATCGTCGGCGCAGCGGAAACGACGCAGCTGGGGCGCATCCCCAACATGTCGAACCTGATGCTGCACGCTGATGCCGCCTTGAACGCGATGACGGATGCCTGCCTCCAGGCCTCCGACATCGACGGAGTGGCAAGCGGCTACGAGTTGCCGACCGACGTCGCCCAATATCTCGGCGTCAGGCCCCAGTGGGTGGACGGGACCAGTGTCGGCGGCTGCTCATGGGTGATCCTCCTGCGCCACGCGGCGGCGGCCATCCATGCCGGCCTGTGCAGCACCGTGTTGATCACCCATGGAGAAAGCGGACGCTCGCGGGTCGGCGGTCCGCATTACGAATTCTACCCTCCCGGGAGCCTTGCCGAGCAATTCGAATGGGCATACGGGGCCTCGGGCCCGGCCTCGTTGCTGGGCATTCCGGTGCTGCGGTACATGCGCGAGCACGGTGTCACGATGGAGCACCTGGCCAATGTGGCGGTCGTGCAACGGCAATGGGCGGGGCTGCACCCGCGCGCCGGCCAGCGGCAGCCCATCACCGTCTCCGATGTGCTTGCCTCGCCCCCTGTGGCTTGGCCCCTCCATAAGCTCATGTGCTGCCTGGTGAGCGACGGAGGGGGCGCCTTGATCGTGTGCTCGACCGAGCGCGTCGACGACTTCCCGACCAAACCTGTCTTTCTGCTTGGCAGCGGCGAGGCCACCGAGACGCGCCTCACCGGGATCGCTGAGATTTCCGACCTCATGCGGCTGGAAGCACCGCGGCGGTCCGCCCGCCTGGCTTTCGCGGAAGCTGGCATCAAACACGAGGATGTCGATCACCTGATGATCTACGACGCCTTCGCGCACCATCCCATCT
Source organism: Rhodoligotrophos defluvii (assembly GCF_005281615.1). Taxonomy (NCBI): domain Bacteria; kingdom Pseudomonadati; phylum Pseudomonadota; class Alphaproteobacteria; order Hyphomicrobiales; family Rhodoligotrophaceae; genus Rhodoligotrophos; species Rhodoligotrophos defluvii. Next base: position 1,838,856 of record NZ_SZZM01000001.1, read on the forward strand.
GGGGGCTCGAAGCGCTTGGATTCGCGGGAGACGGCGGCGAAGCGGCCGAGTTCATCGCCGAGGGCCACACCGGGATTGGCGGCCGATTGCCCATGAACACCAATGGCGGTGGTCTGAGCTACGCGCACTCCGGCTCGTACGGCATGTTCCTGCTGCAGGAGAGCATCCGCCAGCTTCGAGGCACATCCCCCGCCCAGGTCCCGGGCGTTAGGGTTTCCGTCTGCCATGGTTGGGGAGGCGTCCAGGCTGCCAGTGCCACCGCGGTCCTCTCGAACGAATTACCCTCCTAGAGCACGAAGATCATGAACGCCATTGAAATGGAAACGGCCTCTATGGTGGCCCTGCGCCGCGACATCCACGCGCATCCAGAGCTGTGCTTCGAGGAGAACCGCACCGCGAATCTCGTGGCGGCCAAGCTCACCGAATGGGGCATCCCGGTCCGCCGCGGCCTGGGCAGGACCGGCGTGGTCGGCATCGTGAAGAACGGCACGAGCGACCGCGCCATCGGCCTGCGCGCTGACATGGATGCGCTCCCTATCCAGGAGGCCAACACCTTCGGGCATGCCAGCAAGGCCACGGGCAGGATGCACGCCTGTGGCCACGACGGCCATGTCGCAATGCTGCTGGCGGCGGCGCGCCACCTCGCCAGCCACCGAAATTTCGATGGCACGGTCTACCTGATCTTCCAGCCGGCCGAGGAAGCCGGCATCGGCGGGCGCGAGATGATTGCCGACGGCCTCTTCGAGGAATTCCCGATGGAGGCGGTGTTCGGCATGCACAACTGGCCGGGCCAGGGGGTGGGCACCTTCGCTGTGAGTCCCGGGCCGGTGATGGCCTCCCACAGTGTGTTCAAGATCACCGTCCGCGGCCGCGGTTCCCACGCGGCCATGCCTCATAACGGCATCGATCCGGTGCCGGTCGCCTGCGAGATGGTCAATGCCTTCCAGCTGATCGTCAGCCGGAACAAGCGGCCGATCGATGCGGCCGTCGTGTCCGTGACGATGGTCCGCGCGGGCGAGGCGATCAATGTGGTGCCCGACAGCTGCGAGCTGCAGGGCACGGTCCGAACGTTCACGACCGGCGTGCTGGACTTGATCGAGCGGCGCATGAAGCAGATTGCCGAGCATATCTGCGCCGCGCACGAGGCCAGGTGCGTGTTCGAGTTCTCTCGCAACTGCCCGCCCACCGTCAACAGCGAGGCAGAGACCGCGTTCGCCCGTCAGGTGATGGCCTCCATCGTCGGTGAGGAGAATGTGTTGAAGCAGGAACCCACCATGGCCGGCGAGGACTTCGCCTTCATGCTGCAGGCCAGGCCGGGGGCGTACTGCTTTATCGGCAACGGCGACGGCTCGCACCGCGAGACGGGGCGCAGCGCGGGGCCCTGCCTGCTGCACAACCCGAGCTACGACTTCAACGACGCCCTCATCCCGCTGGGCGCCACCTACTGGGTACGCCTGGCTGAGGGGTGGCTGCGGCCGCCTGCTTCGGCAGCTTGACGCCGGCTCCCGGGCTCTACAGTCTTGAGGCCAACCGCCACTGCGAAGAGCGCGAATTTCAATGAGCGAATTGATCCTCTATCACAGCCCGGGAACCTGTTCCTCCGCGGCCCACGTTCTCCTGGAAGAAACCGGCGAACCCTACCGCCTCGACCTGCGCCTCGTCAGGAATGGCGAGACCTCAAGCGAAGCCTATCTGCGCATCAATCCGAAAGGGCGGGTTCCCGCCCTGCATATCCCGGGGCAGGAGCGCGTCCTGACGGAACTGCCCGCGGTCTGCTGGTACATCACGCGCAACACGCCCGAGCTGCGCCCGCAAGGCCACATCGCGGAAGCGCGCGCGCTGGAATGGTTCAACTACCTGTCGGGAACCCTGCATACTGCGGGTTACGGGCTGCTCTGGCGCACCCAGCGATTTGCCGAGAATGCCGCCTTCCATGACGAGATGCAGCAGAAGGCGCGCAAGAACGTGCAGGAATGCAACGATCATATCGAGGCGAGCCTCGCGGGCAGACCTTGGGCGCTCGGCGATAGCTATAGCCTTATCGATCCCTTCCTGCTGGTCTTCTACACTTGGGGATTGTTGATCGGCATGGACATGCGCCGGCACGCCGCATGGACCGATCACACAGGTCGCATCGTTCTACGCCCAGCCGTGCAACGCGCATACGCCCAGGGGGGCCTGCAGACGCGCCTGGACGACGTGGGCGCCTATCTCGACGGGCGTCTGGCCGAGCCGAAGATTCGCTGATTCGCAAGGGGCGCCGGCCCGCCACGGCTCCCGCATCGCGGCAGCCGCCTCACCCCGCGCGGAAATGCTTCGAGAGCTTCAGGCCCTGGCTCTGGTAGTGCGACCCGATGCCTTGCCCGTAGACCTGCTCCGGAGGCTCGGTGAGCGGCTCGTAGATCAGCCGGCCAACGATTTGTCCGTCCTCGAGGATGAACGGCACCTCGTGGCTGCGCACCTCCAGCACCGCGCGGCTGCCTTCCCCGTGTCCGGCAGCATGCCCGAAGCCCGGATCGAAGAAGCCCGCATAATGAACCCTGAATTCGCCCACCAGCGGATTGAACGGCACCATCTCGGCCGCATGTGTGGGAGGCACCTTCACCGCTTCCTTGGACGCCAGGATATAGAACTCGTTCGGGTCGAGGATGAGGCTGCCGCGGCGGGGCAGGGGGTCCCAGTAGTCCGCGATGTCCAGCGCGGCCTTCTTGTCCACGTCGATCAGCGCCGAATGCCGCTTGGCGCGAAAGCCCACGGGCGCATCGTCCCCCGCACCGACCAGATCCACAGACAGGGCGATGCCGTTGTCGATGTCCACCCGTTCCGCCGAAACCAGCCGCTCCTGCTCGTTCAGCAGCATGGTTGCCGCATCCGACCAGGCCGGCGGCCCGGAGCGGAACCGGATCTGCGGCAGCCGCGAGCCCGTGCGCACCAGCACCGGGAAGGTGCGCGGCGAGATCTCTGCATAGAGCGGCCCCGCATAGTCCGCGGCGATCTTGTCGAACTCGCGTGCGTAGTCGGCGATCACCCGCGTGAACACGTCGATCCGGCCGGTCGAGCTCTTCGGGTTCGCCAGCCCATGAATGCCCGGCGGCAAGGCCAGGCTCTCCAGCAGCGGCACGATGTAGACGCAGCCGGTCTCCAGCACCGCGCCGCCATCCAGCGGCATCGTGTGAAGGGCGAGCTCCCTCAGTCGGTCCGCCACTGTTGCTTCCGGCCCGGGCAGGAAGCTCGCGCGCACCCTGTAGGCAACCTGCCCAAGCCGCAGGTCGAGGCTGGCCGGCTGGATCTGGTCGACATCCAGCGGCGCGGCCGCAATCACCGCCCCGACCTCCACCAGCTGCCGGATGCCGTGGGCGGGCAGAATGCCTCTCTTGGAGGTGAGCACGCTGGCGGTCACGTAAGGCTGCTCCTGTCGAGTGATCATCCAAGGCCGGCCCTTTCGTAGCGCAATCACGCCAGAGCGCAACCATTTGCTGAACCATGACGCGCCACCCGCGACGCGGGACGCACTTGACGGCAGGGCGGCGCGCGCCACACAGTGCGGCAAAGGTCCCGGGCCCCACAGGATGCCATGTACGACAAGACCACGCGAGCCATACGTGTAACCGTGACCCCCACCTTCCTCGAGGACCAGTCCACGCCGGAGGAGCACTACTTCGTCTGGGCCTACACCATTGTCATCGAAAATCTCGGGCAGGAAGTGGTCCAGCTGATGACCCGCTACTGGAAGATCACCGATGCGCTCGGCCGCCACCAGGAGGTCAGGGGCGAGGGCGTCGTCGGCGAGCAGCCGGTCCTGCACCCCGGCGAGCGCTTCGAATACACGAGCGGCGCGCCCTTGCCCACTCCATCCGGCATCATGGTGGGCAGCTATCAGATGGAGACCTCGTCCGGCGAGATGTTCAATGTGGAAATCCCGGCCTTCGCCTTGGAGAGCCCTTATGCCAAGACGAGGCTGCATTGACCGGAAGCGTTGAGGCCCGTGCCCGCCCGCAGCGGCTGAGCCCCGTGGAAATGCTGGAGCGCCTGGTTGCCTTCGATACCACCAGCCGGCTCAGCAACCTGCCATTGATCCACTTCGTGCGCGACTATCTCGCGAGCTGGGGCGTGGAAAGCCTGCTCATCCCCAGCGACGACGGCAGCAAGGCCTCGCTCTACGCCACCATCGGGCCTAGAGACCGCGGCGGCATCGCGCTCTCCGGTCACACGGACGTCGTGCCGGTCGACAACCAGGCCTGGAGCACCGACCCCTGGCGGCTTACCGCGCGCGACGGCAAGCTCTACGGCCGCGGCAGCTGCGACATGAAGGGCTTCGTGGCCACCGCGCTCGCCCATGTGCCGGATTTCCTCGCCCGTCCGCTCAGGCAGCCGATCCACCTGGCCCTCTCCTACGACGAGGAGGTCGGCTGTCTCGGCGTGCGGCCGATGATCGCCGAATTGCGCGCCAATCACCCCTTGCCCAGGGCCGTGATCGTGGGCGAGCCGACCATGATGGCGGTGGTCGACGCCCACAAGGGCACCCGCCGCTATCGCACCGAGATCAACGGCAAGGAAGCCCATTCCAGCATGCCGCAGATCGCCGCCAACGCGGCCATGGCGGCGGGCGAGCTCATCGCCGAGCTTGCGCGCCTCAGCCGCGAGTTCATGCAGCGTGGCGATCCCTCGGGGCGGTTCGAGCCGCCCTACACGTCGCTCCAGGTCACGCGGATCGAAAGCGGCGGCGCCTTGAACATCATCCCCCGCCACGCGCGCTTCTACTGGGAAACCCGGCTCCTGCCGGACGCCGACCCGGACGAGCCGCTAGACCGGCTTGCAGCCTTTGCCGAACAGCTCCTGCCCGGGCTGCGCGCCGTAGAGCGCACCGCAAGCATCGCCACCACCGTCATAGCCGGCGTGGTGGGCCTGAAGCCCGCCCCCGGCTCGGCGGCCGAGCAGCTGGCCATGCGGCTCACCGGCGCCAATCGGACCTTCGCCGTGCCCTATGCCACCGAGGGCGGTCTGTTCCAGGAGGCGGAGATGCCGGCCATCGTCTGCGGCCCCGGCGATATCGCCCAGGCCCACCAGCCGGATGAATTCATCACCCTGGCCCAGATCGAGGAGTGCTCGCGGTTCATGCTGCGCCTGGCCGATCACGCGGCGCAGGGCTGATCGCGGCCGGCCACGGCGCCTGTGCCGGTCCCGTCAGCGCTTGGCCTCGATCGCGTCCCAGATCAGGCTGGCGATGTCCGCGCCGCCGAAGCGCTTGATCTCACGGATGCCGGTCGGCGAGGTCACGTTGATCTCGGTCAGCCAGTCGCCGATCACGTCGATGCCGACGAACAGCAACCCGCGCGCCTTGAGCTCTGGGCCGATCGCCTCGCAGATCTCCATGTCGCGCGCTGTGAGCTCGGCCGGTTCCGGCCGCCCGCCCACATGCATGTTGGAGCGCGCCTCGCCCAGCGCCGGCACCCGGTTGATGGCGCCCACCGCCTTGCCATCCACCAGGATGATGCGCTTGTCGCCCTTGCGCACCTCCGGCAGGTATTTCTGCACGATGAACGGCTCGCGGAACGACTGCTCGAACAGCTCGACCAGCGCCGCCAGGTTCTCGTCCCCATGGCTCAGCCGGAACACCCCGGCCCCCCCATTGCCGAACAGGGGCTTCAGGATGATGTCGCCGAACTCGTCCTTGAACGCCCGGATGGCGTTGCGGTCGCGGGTGATGAGCGTCGGCGGCATGAATTGTGGAAAGCGGGTGACGAAGATCTTCTCCGGCGCGTTGCGCACCTCCGCCGGGTCGTTCACCACCAGGGTGCGCGGCTGCAGGGCCTCCAGCAGGTGTGTGGTGGTGATATAGGACATGTCGAACGGCGGATCCTGGCGCAGCAGCACCACGTCCCATTCGTCCAGAGTCTCGACCCGCTGGTCGGAGAGGGTGAAATGGTCGCCTTCCTGGTCACGCACGGCAAGGCTTGCGCCCCAGGCGCTCAGCCGGCCATCGCGCAGGCTGAGATGCTTGGGGAGATAATAGAAGATCTCATGGCCCCGTCGTTGCGCTTCCAGAAGCATGGCAAAGGTGGAATCGCCCCGAATCGTGATCTGCTCGATCGGGTCCATCTGAACGGCAATCTTCAACGGCATGAGCGCTGGTCCCCGAGCGCGGCGCCCGATCAGCTCTCGCCGGCAATGGCGGCGGGAAAGGCATCCGCGATGTGCAGGGGCCATAGGTAGGGCGGCACGATCACCATGTCAAAGCGGTAGTTCCAGTCGGAAAGGGAGGGGTGCCGCGGCAGCCAGAATCGGGCGGCGCGCACGATCCGCGCCTGTTGCCGTTCGCGTAGGGCAAGCATGGCGCTGTCTCGCCGCGCCCGCTGCTTCACCTCCACGAACACCACGAGCCTGCCGCGGCAGGCGATGATGTCGATCTCGCCCACCGGCGTGCGGGCGCGCCGCTCGAGGATGCGGAAACCCTTGAGCCGCAGCAGAAGCGCGGCCATTGTCTCGGCCCGAATGCCGCGCCGGTGTGCCGCGCGCCGCCCCTGCTCAGTCCTGCCGCCGCCCTTCATCGCCGCCGCCCCGCAACGTCAGCGCCCGAGCATAGACGCGCTTGCGCGGCAGCCGCAACGCCTCGGCCACATGGGCGGCGGCCCGGCTGGCCGACATGGTGCGCAGCGCTGCCGCAAGTTCGGCATCCAGCGCCGCATCGCTCACCATGGTTTGCATATCGCTCGCGGGCGGCGCGATCAGCAGCGTAATCTCGCCCCTCACGCTGTCGCGGCCGGAGAGGGCAGTGGCAATCTCTTCCGCCGTGCCGGCGATCACCTCCTCGTGCAGCTTGGTGAGCTCGCGGGTCACCGCGACCTTTCGTCCGCCCATCGCCTCGGCGACATCTGTAAGGGTCGAGAGCACCCGTTGCGGTGATTCGAACAGGACCAGCGTGGCCGGCACGTCCTTGAGCTCCGCCAGGCGCCGCTTCCGCTCGCCCGCCTTGGCCGGCAGGAATCCGGCAAACAGGAAGCTGTCGCTGGGCAGGCCCGATATGGTGAGCCCGGCCAGCACCGCGCTTGCCCCGGGAACCGCATGCACGCGCAGGCCCTTGTCCCGGGCCTCCTGCACCAGCTTGTAGCCGGGGTCGGACACCAGCGGCGTTCCCGCATCGCTCACCAGGGCGATCGCCGCGCCCTCGCCTAGGCGCTGGAGAATGCCGGGCCTGACTTTTGCCGCATTGTGCTCGTGATAAGGCGCAAGCGGGGTCGCTATCCCATAGCGCTGCGTGAGCTTGCGGGTCACTCGGGTGTCCTCGCACAGAATCACATCCACGCCGGCAAGCGTATGCAGCGCGCGCAGAGTGATGTCGCCGAGATTGCCGATGGGCGTTGCGGTCACATGTAGTCCGGGCTCGGCCCTCGCGGTGGCAAAGCTTTGTCCGTCCACGGTGAAGCGCCGGGGCTTGGCTTCCGCTTCCGGATTGTCGGTATCGATGTTCAGTGCGCGGGACAAGTGGGGCTTTCCATTGTGGAACGGTTTGTTTAGCTTAAGGGCCGTATGCGCCGGTAGAGCGGACCGGCGCCGCCCTTCGAGGATATACAGCAGCCAGCAGGATATACAGTGGCGTTATCTGCCGTAGCTTCTCGTGTAGCCCGTTTGTCGTGGCCGTCTTTCGCGCGGCTCAAGGTGGTGCTTGTCGGCCTTGCGGCCTTGGGCCTGGCGGGCTGCAGCATGAATGCCAGCAGCCTGTGGGGCGATTCGAAGCCGGCAGCCCCCGTGCCACAGCAGCCCGCTGCGCCGCAGACCGTCAACATCAACCGCGAGGGCATCAAGGTCGCCCTGCTGGTGCCTCTGTCCGGGCCCGGTGACACCGCCAATGTCGGCCGGGCGCTGAAACAGGCCGGCGAGCTGGCCATGTTCGATTCGGGTAATCCCGGCATCGTGCTCATCACCAAAGACACGCGCGGCAATCCGCAAGGTGCCCAGGCCGCTGCCCAGGAAGCGCTGGATGAAGGTGCACAGCTCATCCTCGGGCCGCTCCTGTCCAGCGAGGTTCAGGCGGTGTCTCCCTTGGCGCGCCAGCGCAACGTGTCGATGATCGCCTTTTCCTCCTCCAGCAATGTCGCGGGGCCGGGCACCTATCTCATGAGCTTCCTACCGGAGCAGGAGGTGGCGAGCGTTGCCGGCTATGCGGTGCGGCAGGGGCGCCGGAACATCCTCGCCATGATTCCGAAGGATCAATACGGCGCGACGGTGGAGCGCAGCCTGGTCGACGCCGCCGGCACCGCCGGGGGCCAGGTCGTGCAGACGGTGCGCTATGCCCGCGCGCCCACCGGCATCCCGGACGCGATCAGGGACGTCGCGGCGGCCGTGAACGATCCCTCGAAGAACGTGCAGGCCATCATGCTGCCGGAGGGGAGCGACTATCTGCGCCAGATCGGCGCCAGCCTGCAGCAGGCGGGGGTGGATCCGCAGCGGGTGAAGATGCTGGGCACCGGCCAGTGGGACAGCACGATCGCCCGCACCACGCCCATTTCTCTGGGCGGCTGGTATGCGGGCGTGGCACCGCAGATGGTCACCCGCTTCGAGCAGCGCTACCAGTCGACCTATGGCAACACGCCGCCGCGGCTGGCAAGCCTCGCCTATGATGCGGTGAGCCTGTCCATTGCCCTGGCCAAGGCGCCGGAAGGGCAACGGTTCAGCCAGGCCCAGATCACCAACCCCGAGGGCTTTCAGGGCGTCAACGGCCTGTTCCGGTTCCGCGACGATGGGCGGATCGAGCGGGGCCTTGCCATCCTGGAGGTCACGGCCGCCGGGCCGCAGGTCATCGAAAACCCGCCGGCCCGCTTCGACGGCCCTTCGTTCTAAAAGAAGAACCAGGCGCCGAACTGGCCGCGCCAGGCCTCGTCGGTCTGCTTCTCGTCCGGGTTGCCGGTCGTATGCTCGCGCTGGCCCCACATGACCTCCGCCCCGAGCCGCAGCTGCTGCACTGGCTGCCAGATCACGTTGGCGTGGACCGACATCAGGTCCACCGTCGCGTTGCGAGCGCCCGATGCGACGATGTCCGCGTCCTTCTGGTCAAGATAGCCCCAGCCGAGGTTGAGCGTGGTCGTGTCGCTGAGCAAGATGGACGTGCCGGCGAACAGGCCCAGCTGCGGGACAAGCTGGATCTTGCCGTTGCGGGTGAAGGCGCCGAAAGGCGCGCCCAGCACGTAATTGCCGAGGCCCTCGCCGTACATCACCGAGGCGGTCAGAAGAACGGGGTCGGCAACGCTGACATTGACGGCGCCCTGGACACCCCAGCCCAGGGCATCATCGGCCTGCTGATCGCCGATGCGGGCGACATGGTAGTTTCGCATCATGCCCGAGGCCAGAAGCTGGTGGCCGCCCGGGAGGTCGTATTGCAGTCGCGCGGCAATGTCGGGCAGCGTATCGGCCGCGCCGGCCGGCTTCTGCCGCTTTGCATCCGGGCTGAAATCGCTCCCGTAAGCGGCGAGGTCCTTCGCGCCGGTCGGGTTCTCCACCGACAGGGCAGCCGTCGCCGGGCCGCTTTGCCAGGTCAGCCTCAGCTGAGGGCTGCGCGCCCAGCCGATCAGGCCTGCATCGCCGTTGAAATCGACCGTGCTTATGCCCGTGAAGGGCGACATGAAGTTGCGCCAATGCTGGCCCGCGCCGAAGGTCAGCTGCGGGGTCGCGTCCCACTCGCCCCAGGCGTGCCGCAACCGGAAATCCGTCTCGTCCTTGCCGAAGAAGTCGCCTTCGATCAGGGTTCTGATCACTCCGACCGACGTCTCCGAGTTCGATTTGATCGAGAAGCGGGTCTGCCGCGCGTGCAGCCGCGCATGCCCGCGCTGCCGCGACCGCGTGATGCGGCCATAGTCGAATTCGTCGCCGAGATCTTCGTCGAAGTCGTAGATCACGTCGCCCTTCACATAGCCTGACAGGGTGACCTCGTGCAGGGGCGAGGGCAGGTCGGCGCTGGGCGTCACCAGTATGGTGAGGCCGCCCTCGTCGGGTGCGATGTCGCCGGCCCGATCCGTCTTCCAGGCGCCGGAGACGCCGCGGCCGCGAATGACCGAGACGCTGCCGGCTGGCGCGGCTGACCCATGTCCCTCTTGCGATCCATTGGGTTCGAGGCGGTTTTGCAGGCGGGTGATCTCATCCTTGAGCGCGGAGAGCTCGTCTGCTTTGGCTGAAGGGGGGAAACAGGCAAGGAGGGCCATGCTGCCGAGCAGCGCGGCCCGAGAACGCCGACTGAACATGTTACGCAAATCCAAACCGTTAAACAATTTACACGTGAATAAAATGAATATGCTCTTATAGAGAGCATTATGGAAAATGACAGCCCCTACGCAGCCGTCTCGGGGAAAAGGCCTGCAGCTGTCACATATTCGCTACAGGGGAAAAGCGCGCGTTGGGCCCGCTACTGATCTGTCGCCAAGAGCTCCCCGCGCACCGGTGCTCAGTTCGCATCCATTTTGAGCGCGGCGATGAAGGCTTCCTGCGGAATGTCGACCTTGCCGAACTGGCGCATGCGTTTCTTGCCGGCCTTCTGCTTCTCCAGCAGCTTGCGCTTGCGGGTGATGTCACCCCCATAGCATTTGGCGGTCACGTCCTTGCGCAGGGCCGAGATGGTCTCGCGCGCGATGATCTTGCCGCCGATCGCCGCCTGGATCGGGATCTTGAACAGGTGCTGCGGGATCAGCTCCTTGAGCTTTTCGCACATCACCCGGCCGCGCTGCTCGGCACGGGCGCGGTGCACGATCATCGAAAGGGCATCCACCGGCTCGCCATTGACCAGGATCGACATCTTGACCAGCTGGCCTTCCTCGTAGCCCTTGATGTGGTAGTCGAAGCTGGCATAGCCGCGGCTCACCGATTTCAGCCGGTCGTAGAAATCGAACACCACCTCGTTCAGGGGCAGCTCGTAAACCAGCATGGCGCGCGAGCCCGCATAGGTGAGCTGCTTCTGCCGGCCGCGCCGGTCTTCGCACAGCTTCAGCACCGCGCCCAAATGCTCGTCGGGCACCAGAATGGTGGCCTCGATCCAGGGCTCCTCGACCTTGGCGATCTTCATCGTATCCGGCATGTCGGCCGGATTGTGCAGTTCGGTCACGGTGCCGTCGGTGAGATGCAGATGGTAGACCACCGAAGGCGCGGTGGTGATGATCTCGATCCCGAACTCGCGCTCGATGCGCTCCTGGATGATCTCAAGATGCAGGAGGCCGAGGAAGCCGCAGCGATAGCCGAAGCCGAGCGCGGCCGAGGTCTCCATCTCGAAGGAGAAGCTGGCATCGTTGAGCGCGAGCTTGCCCATGGCATCGCGCAGGGCCTCGAAATCCGAGGTGTCGACCGGGAAAAAGCCGCAGAACACCACCGGCTGGGCCGGGCGGAAGCCCTTCACCGGCGCCTCGGCACGCCGCTTCTCGTCGGTCACCGTATCGCCCACACGGGTGTCGGCGACCTGCTTGATCGCGGCGGTGAAGAAGCCGAGCTCGCCGGGGCCGAGCTTGTCCACCATCTCCTGTTTCGGTCGGAAGAAGCCGACGCGCTCCACCTGATAGCTGGCGCCGGTGCTCATCAGCAGGATGCGCTGGCCCTTGCGCAGCTCGCCGTCGATGACCCGGACCAGCACGACGACCCCGAGATACGGGTCATACCAGCTGTCGACCAGCAGCGCCTTGAGCGGCGCATCGAGCGAGCCCCTGGGCGCCGGCAGGCGGTGGACGATGGCTTCCAGCACGTCGGGGATGCCTTGGCCGGTCTTGGCCGAGACCTCCACCGCGTTCGAGGCGTCGATGCCGATGACGTCCTCGATCTGGGCCCGGATCCGGTCGGGCTCGGCGGCGGGCAGGTCGATCTTGTTGAGCACGGGCACGATCTCGTGATCGACCTCGATCGCCTGGTACACATTGGCCAGGGTCTGCGCCTCGACACCCTGGCTTGCATCCACCACCAGCAGCGAGCCCTCGCAGGCGGCAAGCGAACGGTTCACCTCATAGGCGAAGTCCACGTGGCCCGGCGTGTCGATCAGGTTGAGAACGTAGCTTTCCCCGTTCCGGGCTTTGTAATCCAGGCGGACGGTCTGCGCCTTGATGGTGATGCCGCGCTCGCGCTCGATTTCCATGGAGTCGAGCACCTGCTCCTTCATCTCGCGCGAGGAAAGGCCGCCACAGGCCTGGATGAGCCTGTCGGCGAGCGTGGACTTGCCATGGTCGATATGGGCGATGATGGCGAAGTTGCGGATATGCGCGAGATCGGTCATGGGAGGGCTAGATAGCATTCCGCTGTCCGCGGTCAAGCGCCGAACACTTGGCCGATGAGACGCGTGCGCCGCCATGTGTTCCTCGCATGCCGTTGCCGCATGCAACCTGATCGATTAGAACCGACGACGGCACGGGGCCATCTCCCATGCCTTCAAACCAGGAGCCATGATGCGACCTTCCCGACGCGAAGCCCATGAACTGCGTGCGATCAGCCTTGAGCGCGGCGTTTCCAAGCATGCGGAAGGCTCCTGCCTGGTCCGGTTCGGCGACACCCATGTGCTGTGTACCGCCAGCTTGGAAGCGCGGGTGCCGGGCTGGCTGCGGGGCACCGGCAAAGGGTGGGTATCGGCCGAATATGGCATGCTGCCCCGGGCGACCACCGAGCGGACGCAACGGGAGGCCGCAACCGGCAAGCGCGGCGGCCGCACGCTGGAGATCCAGCGGCTGATCGGGCGCTCCCTGCGGGCTGCCGTTGACTTGACGAAGCTTGGGGAGATGCAGATCACCATCGACTGTGACGTCATCCAGGCGGATGGCGGCACACGCACCGCCGCCATCACCGGCGGCTGGGTTGCCCTGCATGACTGCCTCCAGTGGATGATGGCGCGCAACATGCTGCGCGAGATGCCGCTCGTCGGCCAGGTCGCGGCGATTTCCTGCGGCATCTATCGGGGAACCCCCGTCTGCGATCTCGATTATGCAGAGGATTCGGACGCCGAGGCGGATGCCAATTTTGTCATGAACGGCAGTGGTCAGCTGATCGAGGTGCAGGGCACGGCGGAAAAGGCGCCGTTCTCCGAGGATCAGTTCGTCGAGCTCTTGCGGCTGGCACGCCAAGGCATCAATCGCGTGCTGGACTTGCAGAAGACGGCGGTGAGCTGAATGAGGCCAGCCGGCATTCTGGAAACGGTGCTCTATGCGGCGGATCTCGATGCCGCCGAGGCTTTCTATGAGAAAGTGCTCGGGCTCGAGCGCGTGGCGCGGGTGGACGACCGGCACGTGTTCTTTGCCTGCGGAAACCAGATGCTGCTGATCTTCAACCCGGCCGTGACGCGTCAGCCGCCGAAGCCGGGGATGCTGCCGGTACCGCCCCATGGCGCGGAGGGGCAATGCCACATGTGCTTCCGGGCCAGTCGAGACGAGCTCGCGCAATGGCAGGCGCATCTCGAAGCCCATGGGGTGGCCATCGAATCGGTGGTGGACTGGCCACAGGGCGGCCGCTCCATCTATTTCCGCGACCCCGCCGGCAACTCTATCGAATTCGCGGAGCCGCGCATCTGGGGCTTCTCGTGACGGCGCGGGTGCTGCGGGACGGCCGCCTCGTCGTGGCGACCCACAACCCCGGCAAGCTCCGGGAGATTGCCGATCTGGTGAGGCCGCTCGGGATCGGCACGGTGTCTGCCGGCGAGCTCGGCCTGCCCGAGCCGGAGGAGACCGGCGACAGCTTCACCGCCAATGCGGTGCTGAAGGCGCGCGCCGCGGCGGGCGCGGCGGCGTTGCCGGCCCTCGCGGATGACAGCGGGCTGAGCGTGGACGCGTTGGGCGGTGCGCCCGGCATCTACTCCGCCCGCTGGGCTGGTCCGGCCAAGGACTTCGCCATGGCCATGCGCAACGTGGAGGAGCAGCTGCAGGCGCAGGGCGCCCTCGACCCCGAGCAGCGCCGCGCCCGCTTCGTGTGCGCGCTTGCACTGGCCTGGCCCGATGACCATGTGCAGGTGTTCGAAGGCCGGGTGGAGGGCACGCTGGTGTGGCCGCCGCGCGGCGATCGCGGTTTCGGCTATGATCCGATGTTCCTGCCGGATGGCCACGTGCTGACCTTCGGCGAGATGGACCCGGACGAGAAGCACATGATTTCGCACCGGGCGCGGGCGTTCAAGGCGTTGACGGAGCACGTGCTCAAGGCGCACAGGGATGAGTGACCTCGGCGAGACATCGTTCGGCGTTTATGTGCATTGGCCGTTTTGCCGGGCCAAATGCCCGTATTGCGATTTCAACTCCCATGTGCGTCCCGGGGCGGATGCCATGGCCTATGGTGCGGCGCTCGCACGGGAGATTGCCCACTATGGCGCGCTGCTGCCGGGCCGGCTGGTGACCAGCATCTTCTTCGGCGGCGGCACCCCGTCGCTCATGCCGCCCGCGGCGGTCGCGCTGGTGCTCGATGCCATCGCCGGGCACTGGCCGGTGGCGCCGGATGCGGAAATCACCCTGGAAGCCAACCCCACCAGTGTGGAGGCCGGCAATTTCCGCGGCTATGGCCAAGCCGGCGTCAACCGCCTGTCGCTCGGGGTGCAGGCCCTCGATGATGCTTCGCTAAGAGAGCTCGGCCGCGAGCACACGGTGGAGGAGGCGCTGGCCGCCCTCGACCTGGCGCAGTGCACCTTCGGACGGGTGTCCTTCGATCTGATCTATGCGCGCCCCGGCCAGACGGCGGAGGCCTGGCGGGGCGAGCTCGCGCGGGCGCTTGGCCGCCGCACCGAGCATCTCTCCCTCTACCAGCTGACGATCGAGCCGGGCACGCCTTTTGCCGCGCGGCACAAGCGCGGCACCCTGATCATTCCTGAGGATGAGGCGGCGCTCGAGCTTTACGAGATGACGCAAGCCTTGTGTAGCGCGGCCGGGCTGCCCGCCTATGAGGTGTCGAACCACGCGCGGCCGGGTGCGGAGTCCCGTCACAACCTGACCTATTGGCGCTACGGGGAATATGTGGGCGTAGGCCCCGGCGCCCATGGCCGGCTGGTGCTTGGCGATGGCCGGCATGCCTTGCAGGCGATACGCGCGCCGGCAGCTTGGCTGGCCGCTGTCCGCCGCGACGGCCACGGCATCGCAGACGATGTCCGCCTCACCCCGGAGGAAGCGGGCGAGGAATTCCTGCTCATGGGGCTGCGTCTCGGCGAGGGCGTTTCGCTCGACTGCTTCGAGGCGCTGAGCGGCCGGTATGTGCCGACGCAGGATCTAGCGCTGCTGGGCAATGAGGGCCTGATTACCTACGACCCGGCGCGCCGCCACGTGGCGGCCACTGCGCGCGGGCGGCAGGTGCTGAATGCCGTGATCGCGGCCATGATCGCCTCCGCCGCACGAGCCGAGGCTGCCTGAGCACCGTGGAGCGCGACCCGCTTTAGAGCGTCTCCGCCTTTCTTCGAATCGCGGAACCGCTCTAATTCTCGCTTGGTCGCATTTTCTTCACGCGAACCGATATCCACTTCGCGCGAAAATGCTCGAGATCGACCGCGAACCGCGCCGGACATGTCGCATAACGAAAACGCGGCCCCACGAGGAGGCCGCGTTCCCCAACTCGAAATTCTATCGAGCTCAGTAGCCGCCGAACCGGAAGGTCAGGCCAGCCTGCACCGTGTGGATGAACAGGTCGTCCTTCGTCTGAGCAGCATAGGCGTCCACGCCGCCCGGATAGACATAGGCACCGCTGTCCTTCAGCTTGGCATCGAGCGCGCCCTTGAAGCGGTAGCCGAGATCGAGATCGATGGCCTCGGACAGCGCCCACTTGATGCCGCCGCCAGCCTGGAAGGCAAAGTTGGTCGTGCTGTCGTCGATCCACTTCACGCCACCGACCTTGAGGCTCTGGTCGACGAAGGCCACACCGACACCACCGCCGATATAGGGCTTGAACAGGCCGCCCATGTTGAAGTCGTACCACAGGTTGGCCAGCACGAACGTGGCGCTGAGGTCGTCCTTCGCCTTGGCGCTTACGCCGAATTCGTCAACGAAGGTGTCGCCATCCACGTCGACGATCTCGTAGAAGGTGCCTTTCAGCTTGTCGTTGCCGGCCTGCATGTAGGACACTTCGATTTCGCCGCGCAGACCGTTGCCCATCTCGTAGCCGATGTTGCCGCCCACCAGCCAGCCCGTGTCGAAATGGGTCTTGCCGTCGAAGCCGTACAGCGCCGTGACAGGGCCGCTCTCGTCGTAGAACGCGCCTTCCGTGTCCATGCTGAGCGGGAAAGCCGCGCCACCGAACACGCCCACATACCAACCCCCGACAGGCACCGGCGCAGGAGCGATCACCTGTTCCGGCGGCGGGGGCGTATAAAGATCAGCAGCGAAGGCGCCACTCGCGCCCAAAATCATCGCAGCGCCAGCGACGCCAGCATATAACATGTTACGCATATTTAGCTTCCTCTCTCCCGAAGGACGACTGGCTGAACCCTATACGGGTGAAAGATAAGAGTCCGCAGAAAAGATGCGTACGGTCCGCAAAATGATCTCGAAGTAACGGTGATGTTGCAGAACGGCAACGAAAATTCCTACCAAAAAGAGCAATGAGGAAAACTGTACGCTATGGTAGCAACACGAGTGGACGGAATTTCACCAAAGATTTACCAAAAACGGCCGAAAAGCAAAGGATTCCTTGCCGAATTCGGGCGATACTGTGGCGCGATTCGCAGGCCGGGAACGGGTGCCGCCACAGGGGCGTCCGGCGTCATCCGGCGTTCGATGGAAAGCGTCAGCATTTGCCCTGTTTAAGTAACCTTGATGAACCGTTAAGGTAAGCACGACCATGTATTCCTAGAGAACCGCTCGCGCGCATATGCATTAGACAGGATATACGCGAGTAGAGGCGCAGATTAACCAAAGTATAACCATGGCGTGGCCGGCCCGTCCTTGCGCATCCATTTAACTGGCCATTAAAGGCTCTCCGATACGGTCGGCAATGGATCCGGCGACGGCGCGCGAGCGCACAAGACCGGAATGCGTCAAACGGTGGATGAGACGAATGGAAAGGAAGCGGGGCGCATGCGCAAAGGGCGGATCCGATGCGGTCGCCCTTGAATACGGCCTTATCGCAGCTGGTATCACGATGGCGATCATCGCCGTGATTGTCTCGATCACGATAGGCTGAAAATCCGAGGTCTGATCAGGGAGAATGCGGCCGTGGAGCGGGGCTCTGCGGCCGTATTGCTTTTGAGGGGGACGGCAGCGGCGTTCCGGGATCGGTTTGCGGCCTGGAGAAGGTCGGGCTATCGTGCGGTCCCGTCGACCACGAGGCCGCTCATGACCGATTACCAAAATCTGCTGCTTGAGGCGAACGTCGCCGGGGTGGGCGAACCCATCCCGGTGAAGGCTGTCGCGAAGGAGGGCGCCGAGGCCTTCCTGGCCGCGCTCGGTGAGCCCGCGCGATCTTGGGCCAAGGCACAGGATTTCGGCGGCAAGGCGGGCCAGCTGGTTCTCGTGCCAAACCGGGTGGGCGGCATGGAAGCGGTTCTCTACGGCCTGGGATCCACCGCCGACGGATACGATCCGTTCGCGCCGGGCAAGCTGGCCAGCCAGCTGCCACCCGGGGTGTACCGCTTCGCCGATGACCTGCCCGAGCAAAGGCTCGCCGCGCTTGCCTGGCTGCTCGAGAGCTATCGCTTTACCGGCTATAAGTCGCAGCCCGAGCCCAAGGCGAAGCTGGTCGCGCCCGAGGAGTGCGACCGCGATGGACTGATCCGTGAGGCCCGGGCCGTCGCTCTGGCCCGCGACCTGATCAACACCCCATCCAACGACATGGGGCCGGCCGAGCTTGCCGAGGCCGCCCGCACCGTCGCCGAGACCGGCGGCGCGCGCTTTTCAGTGATCGATGATCAGCAGGTACTGAAGCGCGATTTCCCGATGGTCCATGCGGTAGGCAAGGCCAGCGCGCGCGAGCCGCGGCTGATCGACTTCACCTGGGGCGAGGAGAGCGCCCCCAAGCTCACCCTGGTCGGCAAGGGCGTCTGCTTCGATACCGGCGGCCTCGACGTGAAGCCGGCCTCGGGCATGTTGCTGATGAAGAAGGACATGGGCGGTGCCGCCAACGTGCTGGGGCTGGCGAGCCTTGTCATGGCGGCGAAGCTGCCCGTGCGGCTGCGCGTGCTGATCCCCGCAGTCGAGAACAGCATTTCCGGCGCTGCCTTCCGGCCCGGCGACGTGCTGAGGAGCCGTAAGGGCCTGACGGTGGAAATCGGCAACACCGATGCGGAGGGCCGTCTGATCCTGGCCGACGCGCTCGCGCTGGCCGAGGAGGAGCAGCCGGATCTGATCATCGACATGGCCACCCTCACCGGCGCGGCGCGGGTCGCCTTGGGGCCCGATCTTCCGGCCTTCTTTTGCAGCGACGACGCCCTGGCGGGGGATCTCGCCCGCCACGGCACCGAGCACAACGATCCGCTGTGGCGCTTGCCCTTCCACCAGGCCTACAGCGCCTGGCTCGACAGCAAGGTGGCGGATATGAACAACGTGTCTGACGGCAGCTTCGCCGGCGCGATCACCGCGGCCCTGTTCCTCAGGAAGTTCGTCGGCGGCAACCGGCGCTATATCCATGTCGATCTGATGGCCTGGAACCAGAAGGCGCGCCCGGGCCGGCCCATTGGCGGCGAAGCCCAGGGCATGCGCGCGCTCTATGCTCTGATCGCCCAGCGCTACCGGTTATAGGGCGCCATCTTGCATCCAAAGCCCATCGGGCCATAATATAACGGGTCCGAAACATTTGTCGCACGGGGACGCGCGGCGCGGCATGACCCACACCTTGACCATGAACCAGGCGCTGAAGCTCTGGCAGACGATCCATCTCGACCTGGTCAAGGATGGCCAGCCGGATCTCTCCGCGCGGCAGACCGCCATCCTGTTGTCGGTCTATCTGGAGCCTCCGCCTCACACGATCCGTGCCTTGGCCGCCAGGCTTTCAGTAACCAAGCCGGTGATCACAAGAGCACTCGACAGCATGGGCAAAGAAGGGTTGATTAGCCGGAGGCGTGACCAAAATGATCGCCGCAACGTGCTGGTTCAGCGTACAGTAAAGGGATCGCTCTTCTTGGAGCATCTTGGCGATCTGATCATTGCGCATGCACAGAGGGCGACATCATGACCGTTCTTGACCGCCGCATCACCCCTTTCCGGAGCGACTTGGCGGCCGACTGGTTGAAGGGCACGGTCGAGGCGGCGCGCTTCGTCGCGCCCACGCTCATGCGGGTCTCGGTGCCGGCGCTCGGCATGCGGGCCTCGCCCCGTTTCGATGCGCCCCACACGACCGAAGCGCTCATGGGCGAGGCGGTCCGTGTCTTCGAAATCACCGAAGGTTGGGCCTGGGCGCAGCTCGTGGACGACGGCTATGTCGGCTATCTTCCGTCGGAGGGATTGGCCGCGGACGAGGGGGAGCCCACGCACCGGGTCACCGCGCCGTGCACCACCCTCTACCCCGCGCCGAACATCAAGACCCAGCCGACCCTCACCGTCAGCCTCGGCGCCAGGCTCAGGGCCACCGGCGAGGCCGACGGCTTCGTGCGCACGGCGAGCGGGATGTTCGCCTTCGCCAAGCATGTCAGGCCGGTCGGCGAAACCGTCAGCGACTTTGTTTCGGTTGCAGAACGGTTCTTGGGCGCGCCATACGTGTGGGGCGGACGGCAATGGACGGGCATAGACTGTTCCGGCCTGGTGCAGGTCGCGCTGCAGGCGCAGGGTGCGCCATGCCCGCGCGACAGCGACATGCAGGAAGCCAGCCTAGGTCGCCCGCTTGATCCCCGCGACCTCGCAAAGCTGCGGCGGGGCGACCTGGTGTTCTGGCCCGGGCATGTGGGCATCATGGCCGACGCCGAAACGCTGCTGCACGCCACCGGCCATTACATGCAGGTGGTGCTGGAGCCGTTGCGCGAAGCGGTCGAGCGCATCCGTCAGCAGGGCACTGAGGTCCGCAGCATCAGGCGGCTCTGACCTCAGCTACGCAGGCTGGCGCCGGTCGCCTTCGTTGCCTGGGCCACGATGCGGGCCGATATGGCCTCGATCTCCTCGTCGGTGAGGGTCTTGGTCTGCGGCTGCAGCATGACCTCGATGCCGATCGATTTCTTGCCCGGCCCGAGCGCCCGCTCCGCCGCCTCGCCTTCGAACAGATCGAACACCGACACCGCGGCGATGAACTGCTTGTCCGCACCCTTCACCGCCCGCACCAGCTTGTCCGCCGGCACGTCCCGGTCGAGCACGAAGGCGAAGTCGCGGGTCAGCGGCATCAGGTCCGACTGGACCAGCGCCGGCCGAGCCGTGCCCTTGGCCCGCCGGTCGGGAATGGCATTCAGCACGACCTCGAAGCCGACCAGTGGCCCCTTCACGTCCATGGCCTCCAGCACGCGCGGGTGCAGTTCGCCGAACCAGCCGAGCTGGTTCTTGGGGCCGAGCTGCAGCGTGCCGCAACGCCCCGGGTGGAACCAGGCCGGTCCACCTTGCACCACTTGCAGCGAGTCCATCGGCGCGCCCGCCGCTTCGAGCAGCGCCAGCGCGTCCGCCTTGGCGTCGAACAGATCCACCGCCGCCGGCTGGCCGGACCAATGGCGCCCGCTCTTGCGTCCGCGGCGCACGCCGGTCGCCCGCAGGGTTTCGTCCGCCGGCGCATCGCCCGCATAGGCCGGTCCCACCTCGAACAGGCCCACATCGCCGAAGCCGCGCGCCATGTTCCGCCCCACCGCGGCGATCAGCGTGGGCAGGATCGACGGGCGCATATCCGACAGTTCCGACGAGATCGGGTTGGCAAGCTCGAGCTCCGGGGTGCCGCCGCCGAACAGCTCCGCCTGCCGCTTGGACACGAACGACCAGGTCACCGCCTCGTTGAGGCCGCGCGCCGCCAGCACCCGCTCGGCGATCGCGGCGCGGCGCTGCAAGGGCGTCAGCACCAGGCGCGCCACCGGGTGCGGCCGGTCCATGGGCGCAGGCGGGATGTTGTCGAGGCCGACGATACGGCAGACCTCCTCCACCAGGTCGGCTTCGCCATGCACATCCGGCCGCCATGAGGGCACACGGCAGACCAGGCCCTCATCCGTCTCCGTCACCCCGAAGCCCAGGGCTTCCAGAATGCGCCTCTGCTCAGGAACGGTCACGTCGGCCCCGCCCAGGGTGCGCACCCGGTCCTTGCGCAGGGTGTAGCTGCGCTCGTGGTCGGGCACCTTGCCGGCAACGACCAGCTCGGATGCCTCGCCCCCACACAGCTCCAGGATCATGGCCGTGCCGAGCTCGGCACCCGCTTGCACGAAGCATGGGTCGGCCCCGCGCTCGAACCGGTAGCGGGCATCGCTCTGGATGCCTAGCTTGCGTCCGGTTTGCGCCGTGCGCACCGCATCGAAATAGGCGGACTCGAGGAACACCGTGGTGGTCTCATCCGTGCAGCCGGAATGCTCCCCGCCCATGATGCCGCCGATCCCCTCCGGGCCCGCATCGTCGGCAATGACCACCATGCCCGGCTCGAGCCGGTAGGTCCTGCCGTCCAGCGCCAGGATCTCCTCGCCCGCCCGTGCCGAGCGCGCGACGATGTTGCCCTTCACCTTGTCGGCGTCGAACACGTGCAGCGGCCGGCCATAGCCGTAGGTGATGTAGTTGGTGATGTCGACCAGCGCCGAGATGGGCCGCAGCCCGATGGCACGCAGGCGCCGCTGCAGCCAGGCCGGCGAGGGGCCGTTCTTCACCCCGCGAATGGTGCGGCCCACGAACAGCGGACAGCCCTCCGGGTCCTCGGTGCGCACCGAAATGGGCGAGGCGAAGCGGCCCGGTATCTCCGGCACGGCGAGCGGCTTGAGCTTGCCCAGCCCTTTGGCGGCAAGGTCGCGGGCGATTCCGTACACGCCCAAGGCATCTGGCCGGTTGGGCGTCACCGAAATATCGACTACCGGGTCGTCCAGCCCGAGCGCCGTCGCCGCCGGTGTGCCCACCGGGAAGTCCTCCGCAAGGTCGATAATGCCCTCGTGCTCGTCGGAGATCAGGAGCTCCCGTTCCGAGCAGAGCATGCCGTTCGATTCGACGCCCCGGATGCTTGCCTTGGTCAGGTCGAGCCCGGTACCCGGGATATGCGTGCCCACGGGCGCAAAGATGCCGCGCAGGCCGGTGCGCGCGTTGGGCGCGCCGCACACCACCTGCAGCACGCCCGCATCGGTTTCGACCGTGCACACCCTGAGCCGCTCCGCATTGGGATGCTGCACTGCCTCGCGCACATAGGCCACCCTGAACGGCGCCAGCGCTTCGCGCAGATCGGTCACGCTCTCCACCTCGAAGCCGCAGCCGACGAGCCCGTCGAGAATGGCTTCCAGCGGCGCGTCGGTCTCCAGATGCTCCTTGAGCCAGCCAAGGGTGAATTTCATGACAGTCCTCCCGCCAGGGTGGGCAGGTCCAGCGCGCTGAAGCCATAGTGGCGCAGCCAGCGCAGATCGGCCTCGAAGAAGGCGCGCAAATCCGGGATGCCGTATTTGAGCATGGCGATGCGGTCGAGCCCCATGCCGAAGGCGAAGCCCTGATAGCGCGCGGGATCGACACCGGACGCTATGAGCACATTGGGGTGCACCATGCCGGAGCCGAGGATCTCCAGCCAGCTGTCCCCTTCGCCGATGCGGATCTGCCCGCCCTCCCGCCGGTAGCCGATGTCCACCTCCATGGACGGCTCGGTGAACGGGAAATGGGAGGCGCGGAACCGCATCTTCACCTTGTCCACCTCGAAGAAGGCCTTGCAGAACTCCTCCAGCACCCATTTCAGGTGGCCGAGATGGGTGGTCTCGTCGATCACCAGCCCCTCGATCTGGTGGAACATCGGCGTGTGCGTCTGGTCGCTGTCCGAGCGGAAGGTGCGCCCGGGCGCGATGATGCGGATGGGCGGCTCTTGCGCCAGCATGGTGCGGATCTGCACCGGCGACGTGTGGGTGCGCAGCACCTTGCGCGTCCCGTCCGGCTTTTCCCTCAGATAGAACGTATCGTGCTCCTGCCGCGCCGGATGCTCCGGCGGAATGTTCAGGGCGGTGAAGTTGTAGAAATCGTCCTCGATATGCGGCCCCTCGGCCACCGCGAAACCGAGATCGCCGAAAATCTGGATCACCTCGTCATAGACGTGCCGCACCGGGTGGATCGTGCCGCGCGCCTCGGGCCGGACGGGCAGGGTGACATCCACGGTCTCGGTGGCAAGCCGCGCCTCGAGCGCCTGCTCCTTCAGAGCCTCGCGCCGCGCCGCGATCGCGTCCGTCACCCGGTCCTTCAGGCTGTTGAGCAGCGGGCCCTGCTGCTTGCGCTCCTCCGGCGTCATCGCGCCGAGCCCTTTCATGAGCTCGGGGATGACCCCCTTCTTGCCCAGGGCTGCAACTCGCGCCGCTTCCAGCGACGGCTCGTCGGCCGCGGCGGCGATTCCATCGAGGAGCTCGCGCTCCAGGGTGTCGATCCGGTTCATCGTCTCAAATCCGTCAGCGGTAATGGCAGAAAACACGGAAAGGCCGAGCTCACGCGCCCCGCATGAGCTGCGGCGTGGGCTCGGCCAAAGACCGGATAACCATCGTGTCCGCGAGAGAGGCGCGGGCAGCGGCCGAGAGGGCTCCCGGCCGCGAGACGTGGGCTGAGCCTACAGGGCCGCCTTCGCCGTCTCGACCAGCGCCTTGAATGCCGCGGGCTCACGCACGGCGAGATCGGCAAGAACCTTGCGGTCCACCTGCACACCGGCCTTGTCGAGCCCGTTGATAAATCGGCCATAGGTCAGGCCGAGCTCGCGCGCCGCCGCGTTGATCCGCTGGATCCACAGCGCACGGAAGTTGCGCTTGCGCACCCGGCGGTCGCGATAGGCATATTGGTTGGCTCTCTCCACCGCCTGCTTGGCCACGCGGAAGATGTTCTTCCGGCGGCCGTAATAGCCGGCGGCCTGCTTGACCACCTTGCGGTGGCGGGCGTGTGCGGTGACCCCGCGCTTGACGCGTGCCATGGCTGCTCTCCTCTATGTCCGATCAACGCCCATACGGCAGGAAGTGCCGCACGATCTGAGCATCGCTCTCGTTGAGGATGGTGGTGCCGCGCTGGTCGCGGATCTGGCGGTTGGTGCGCTTGATCATGCCATGGCGCTTGCCGGACTGGTTCGCCCGCACCTTGCCGGTGCCGGTGAAGCTGAAGCGCTTCTTCACCGCCGACTTGTTCTTCATCTTGGGCATTTTGCTTCCTTTCGTGAAACAGCATAAGGACGCCTCTGCCGCTCCCCTTGCGCCGCAAGAGCAGGGTGAAAGACGCCGCTTCGGATTGAAGCCTTCGGAGCCGACACGGCATGCCCTTGTGAAGCCGGCCAGCTCGATGCGAGCAGCTTATAGGACGAGCGCGCCCGAGATGCAACCATGCGCGTGACGCAAGCCTGACCTGCTCTGGCCAGTTTGCCCTTGCAGCGCGCCTGGCCGACTGGGAAAGATGAGGGTGCGCATCCACCAAATCGGGGCCCCAGGTTCGTGCTGAACGGCGGCCCCAGGAACTCCCGCCGTGTCATCCCGCCTCTACGGCAATCTCGCCGGCGTCTTTTCCATGCTGGTCTGGTCGACTGGCCTGCCCGCCGCCGCGGAGGTCCTGAAGACCTGGCACCCGCTGCTGGTCATGCCGGTTCGCATGGCGCTGGCCGGCGTCGTTCTCTCCCTCGTGGTGCTTGCCTGGAACAGCCTGCCCAGGCTCACCCTTCAGCTCGGCAAGGACATCATGCTGGCCGGGTCGGCCATGGGCATCTCAGGCTTGTTCCTGGTCTGGGGCCAGGCCTTTGCCCACCCGGTGAACGTGGCGATCATCGTTGCCTCCATGCCGGCGATTTCCGCGGCCGTCGGCATGCTCACCGGGCGCGAGCGGTTGACCGTCACCATTGCGCTTGGCGTCGCCCTGGCCATGGCCGGCGGCATCGTCACCATCGCTGGCCGGGAGCATGGCGGGCCGGAGCGCGTCGCCCTCGGCCTGGGCGAGCTGCTCGTGTTCATCTCCACCGTGCTGTTCGTGTTGTTCACGCGCATCTCGGTCGACCGCCTTGGCAACATGTCGGACCTTGCGCGGGCCGCCGTCACCACCACCGCCTCGAGCCTGGTCACCGCGCCGATCGCCGTGATCGCCGGCCTCCTGGGCCTGGCTGAGCTGAACTATGCTCTCGATGCGAAATCTGTCGGGCTGCTGGTCTGGCTTGGCTGCATCGGGATCGGGCTGTCTTCGGTGTTCTGGATGGCGGCCTGCCGGATGCTGGGCGTCACGGTGGCCTCCATGCACAACAACATGATCCCCTTCTATACCATGCTGTTCGCGCTGCTGCTGGGGCAGGCGGTCTCGCTGGTCCAGGCGCTGGGCGGCGTGCTTGTCATTTGCGGAGCCGTGCTCGCGCAACTGCAATTTCGGTCACTCAAGTTCCGACCGAAAGGCGGGCAGGGCGTTTAGAGCATTTCCTAGGGCGTCAGGCCCCTCCCGCCGGGAGAGGCCCCGGACGGCAATATCAGCGCGGTGCCAGAACCATGATCATCTGCCGGCCTTCGAGCCGCGGTTCCAGCTCGACTTTGGCACGGTCGATGATGTCCGCACGCACCCGCTCCAGCAGCTTCATACCGAGATCCTGATGCGCCATCTCGCGGCCACGGAAGCGCAAGGTCACCTTGACCTTGTCGCCCTCGTCGAAGAACCGCTGCATGGACCGCATCTTCACGTCATAGTCGTGCGTGTCGATGTTCGGACGCATCTTGATCTCCTTGATCTCGATGGTCTTCTGCTTCTTGCGGGCTTCGTTCGTGCGCTTTTGGGTCTGGTATTTGAGCTTGCCGTAATCCAGGATCTTGCAGACCGGCGGTTGCGCGTTCGGTGAGACCTCCACGAGGTCGAGGCCTGCGTCCATGGCAAGCTCGATCGCGTCCTCGGTTCTCATGATGCCGCGCTTCTCGCCATCCTGGTCGATGACCAGAACCTCGCGAGCCTGGATACGGTCGTTGGCGCGTGGACCATCGTCTCGGGTCGGCGGCGCTTTGAAGGGTCTGCGGACGATCTTGATATCTCCTATGCTGTTGATCCGAAGGGCTGCCTGTCAGCCTGACGATCAGGTATCGCTCGGCTGCAGATATTTGCGAGCCAAGGCCACATATCAATCTTGAACTCAAAGCGGCAAGTCAAGCACAGGCTTCACCTTACACCACTAAAAGCTTTAGACCTGGTTAGGTAACGCCCCATGAGCACACCCGTCGCCTATCACCGCGCATGCTCCACCCGCCTGGCCTTCCTCCACGACGGGCCGAACCACCCGCACCGATGCGGCCTGTTTTGGCTCGGCGGCTTCAAGTCGGTCATGACCGGCGAGAAGGCCACCCGCCTTGCGCAATGGGCCGTATCCCAAGGGCGCAGCATGCTGCGATTCGACTATTCCGGCCATGGCGCGTCGGGCGGAGAATTCAGGCAAGGCACAATCTCGCGCTGGCTCGACGAGGCGGTCGTCATCTTCCGCGAGGTGGCGCCGGGCCCGCGCATCATCCTCGGCTCCAGCATGGGCGGCTGGTTGGCCCTGCTCTTGGCCAAGCGGCTCAACGAGCATTTTCCGGACGACGTGGGGCGGGTGCATGGCCTGGTGCTGCTTGCGCCCGCTACAGATATGACCGCGCAGCTCATCCGACAAGGGATGACCGCCGAGGAGCGGGAATGCCTTGCGCGCGAGGGCGTCGTGGCGCGGCCGTCCATCTATGGCGACGGCCCCTACGAATTCACGCGACAGCTGCTCGATGACGGCGATCTTCATCAGCTTTTGAACGCCGCTTATCCGGCCGCAGTTCCCGTCCGCATCCTGCATGGTGAGCAGGACGAGGCGGTACCCTGGCAGCACGGGCTCGCCACCTACAGCATGATCGAGGGAGACGACGTGACCTTCACCTTGGTCAAGGGCGGCGACCACCGCTTGTCCGACGAGCGCTCGCTGGATCTGCTGGTCACCACGGCCGCCGCGCTCTGCACCAGGGCGGATGCCGTCATTGCGCAGCGGCAACCAGCGCCTGCAGACCCTCCCGATAGGTCGGATACTTGAAGCTGTAGTCCAGCTCTTCACGCACCCGGGCATTGCAAACCCGCTTGCTCCCCGCAAAGAAGCCGCGCGCCACCGCCGAAAGCTCCGCCTCTTCGAACGGAATGGCGGGTGGCGTCTCCACCCCGAGCAGGCGGGCGGCGTAGGCGATGACCTCTTCGGGCGGGGAAGGCTCGTTGTCTGCCACGTTGTACACGCGGCCGGGGTTGGGCTTAGCGACCGAGGCCGCCAAGATGCCGACGATATCGTCGCGATGGACACGCCCCACGAAGTGATTCGGCTTGATGATCCTGCGGGCTTTGCCCTGCCGCACCGCTTCGATCTGGTTGCGGCCATCCGGCCCGTAGATCCCCGCCAGGCGAAAGATGTGCACGGGAAGTCCGGAACGGGCGCCGAGCGCCTGCCACTGCCCTTCGGCCAGCACCCGCCGGCCGCCGCGGTCGGTGCTCGGCACGGTGGGCGCGTCCTCGTCCACCCACGCCCCGGCGTGGTCGCCATAAACGCCGGTGGTCGAAAGGTAGCCCGCCCAGTCCATAGGCCCGGCATGGCGGGCGAGATCTTCGCCATGCAGCTTCAGGAACGGGTCGCCGTCATCGTCCGGCGGAATGGACGCCAGCACGTGAGTGACGCCGGCGAGCAGCCCGTCGATATCGACCAGCGGCCCTTCGCCGTCGAACACCACCATGCGAAAGCCTTGCCCCTCCAGCTGCTTCGCCTTCTCTGCACTGCGTGTGGTGCCGGCAACCGTCCAGCCCAAATCGCGCATCCGCCGCGCGAATTCGCGCGCGCAATAACCCATCCCCAGGCAAAGCAGGCTCTTGCTCATTCCAGTCTCCACTCGGCCGCAACCTCTAGATCCGTCTCCGCCGGGGCCAGCGCCGCGGCCAGGGCGGCGAATTCATCTGGCGGAACCAGCTTACGGAGCGCCCATATAGCCATCGCGCGCACCAGTGGCGATGGGTCTTGCAAGCGTTCCCGCACTGTGGGAACCAGCGCCGGATCACCGGAATTGCCGATCGCGATCAGCACGTTGCGGATGAAGCGGTTGCGCCCGGCTCGGCGCACCGGCGTCCCGGCGAACATGGCGCGGAAGCCGGCATCGTCCAGCTCGGCGAGCACCTTCAGTCGCGGATTGCGTAAATGGGGACGGGCCTGCAGCTTGGCATCGCTCGCCTGCCGGGCGAACTTGTTCCATGGACACACCGCCAGGCAGTCGTCGCAGCCGAAGATCCGGTTGCCGATGGGCGCGCGGAATTCCAGCGGAATGTGCCCCTTATGCTCGATGGTGAGGTAGGAGATGCAGCGCCGGGCATCGAGCTGGTAAGGCGCCGGGAATGCCCGTGTCGGGCAGATGTCGAGGCACGCGCGGCACGAGCCGCAGCGGTCCTCCCCGGCCGTATCGGGCGCAATCTCCGCCGTCGTTGCGATGGCGCCGAGAAACAGCCAGGAGCCGAACTCCCGCGAAACCAGGTTCGTGTGCTTGCCCTGCCAGCCTAGCCCGGCCGCTTCGGCCAGCGGCTTCTCCATGAGCGGAGCGGTATCCACGAACACCTTCACCTCGGCGCCCGTCTCGCGGACCAGTGTGCGCGCCACCGCCTTCAGGCGCTTCTTGATCAGCTCGTGATAGTCGCTGCCCAGCGCATAGACGGAGATGACACCGCCGCCGTGATCGTCGAGCCGCGCCAGTGGCGACTCGTCCGGACCGTAATTCTTGCCGAGCATGATGATGCTGCGCATCTCGGGCCACAGCCGGCGCGGGTCGCCCCGGCGTTCGGCCGTATCCCGCATCCACGCCATGTCGCCCTGGCGATCATCGGCGATGAAGGCGGCAAGCCGGGCAGAGGCTTCCGGGATGGCATCGGGCGTGGTGAAGCCCACGGCATCGAAGCCCTCCGCTTCGGCCCAGCGCCGTATCCTTTCTTTCAATTCCGCAGCCGCCATGCCCCGAGATAGGGAGCAAGGGGCTCAGAAGTCCAGATCCGCGTAGATCCGTGGCGGCGGCATGCCGCGGATGTGGTCGGCCAGCAGCGGCCGGAAGGAGGGTCGCGATTTGATGCGCTGGTACCATGCCTTGGCGGAGGCGCTCACGCCCCAGGGCACGTCGCCGAGATAGTCGAGGCAGGAGAGGTGGGCCGCGGCCGCGAGATCGGCTTGGGTCAGGTCGTCGCCAGCCAGCCAGTTCCGGTGCTCCGCCAGGGTGCCGATATAGTCGAGGTGAGCGCGGATATTGTGCAGGGCTGCCCGCACAGCGTTCATGTTGGTGGGCCCGCCGCCCTTGCCCGGTGGCGCGAGGCGGCGTTCCACCTTCTCCGTGAGGATCAGCCGGCTCACCTCCCGGTGGAACTTCACGTCGAACCACGCCACCAGCCGCCTGGTCTCCGCGCGCTGAGCCGGCGTGTTACCGAGCAGCGTGCGCCCGCGTTGCCCATCGGCCGAACCGCCGCGGGTTTCTTCCAGATAGTCGGCCAGGGCCTCCACCCCGGGGATCACCGTCTGGTCGTCCTCGATGAAGATCGGCAGCGTGCCGGCAGGGTTGAGCAGCAGAAGCTCGTCCGGGTTGTCCCACGGCTTCTCCTCGATGACCTCGGCCTCGATCCCCAGCTCGCCGAGCATGAGCCTGATCCGGCGCGAAAACGGGTCGAGCATATAGTGGATCAGCTGAGGCATTCAGGTCCGTGGCGTCCCGTTGAGCTGAGATGGGAAAGGGCCGAAGGGCGGGCTCAACCGTGCAGTCCGCGATCATAGCTACCGGTCGGCCGGAAGCGCTCTAGATATTGCGGCACGATGGCCTCGAGCGCCTGCGGCACGATGCCGAGCCCGGCGAAGGTGCGCTTGTCGCGCGCCGCGTCTGCGCTCACCACATTGTCATATTGCAGCTGCGTCACCTGGTCCGTGGTCAGCAGCGGCTTCGGCAGCATCTGCAGGAAGGTAGCCTGCAGCTTTGCGGCCGAGAACGGAATGGGCATCAGCAGCCGGCGCCGGTGCGTCGTCTTCAGCACATATTCGAAGATCTCGCGCAGGGTGAGGATTTCCGGTCCGCCCAACTCGTAGATAGTGCCGGCCCCGATCTTCCGGTCGACAAGCTCGCCCACAGCCCGAGCGATATCGCCCACATAGACCGGCTGCATGCGCGTGCGCCCGCCGCCGATCAGTGGCAACACCGGCATCACCCGCGCCATGGCGGCGAACAGGTTCAGGAACTGGTCCTCAGGACCGAAGACCACCGACGGCCGCAGGATGGTGGCCTCGGGAAAGGCGGCGCGGACGCGCACTTCCCCCTCGGCCTTGGTGCGGGCATAGGCCGATGGAGAGGCGGGGTCGGCGCCGATGGCAGAGACATGGATCAGCTGGGTGGCGCCTGCCACGTGCGCGACCTTTGCCACCGCTTCGGCCCCCAGCACGTGAATGGCCTCGAAGGTCTGCCGTCCGGTCTCGTAAAGAATGCCGGTGAGATTGATCACCGTCTGCGCGCCCTTGCACGCAGCCGCTATGGACGCGGGATAGCGCACATTGCCCTGCACCGCCTGGATCTGGCCCACCATGCCCAGCGGCTGCAGGTGCCCGGCAAGTTCGGGGTGGCGGACCGCGGCCCTGATCCTGTAGCCGCGCTTGGCCAGGACCTGTACGATGTGGCGCCCGAGAAAGCCCGATCCGCCAACGATCGTGACCAGAGTGTTGGATGTGGACGTCACGGTGCCTCGCTCTGCTGCCGCATGCCAGGCCGCCCCGCGGCGGCGGCATGCTCCCCGTCAGACTGCCTTTTACCGTTCCCGCCCGAGAATGCAACGGGGCCGTGAAGCGATATCCGCGCCCCGGCGTCTCCCGTTCGAACGAAATCACGATCGATCAGTTGACAATGCGCCCCTTGAGATCCTATGTCATCGGCCGTTGCCCAGGTGGCGGAATTGGTAGACGCACTAGCTTCAGGTGCTAGCGAGGGAAACCTCGTGGAAGTTCGAGTCTTCTCCTGGGCACCATTTCCCCTATGTGCCGATCCACGTGAGGGCGCCTGCCCGGACGTGAGTGCCGTAGCCATTCGGTGCCTGGCTCCCGGCAAGAAGGACGTTGGATGATAACCCTCCATCGTGGCGACCTTGGTCCTGATGTCCGGTTCGACGGGTCAGTGGCGGTCGATACGGAAACGCTTGGCCTCAACCCATACCGCGACCGACTGTGCCTCGTGCAGCTTTCCGCCGGCGACGGCACGGCGCACCTGGTGCAGATCGACCCGGCCAGCTTCCACGCGCCGAACCTCAAGGCGCTGCTGAGCGACCCTGGTCTGCTCAAGATCTTCCATTATGCACGCTTCGACGTGGCCGTCCTCAAGTACTATCTCGGCATCGAGGCTACCCCGGTCTATTGCACCAAGATCGCATCGAAGCTGACGCGCACCTACACGGATCGCCATGGGCTGAAGGATCTCTGCCGTGAGCTCCTGGGCATCGAGCTCTCCAAGCAGCAGCAGAGCTCCGACTGGGGCGCGGCCGAGCTGGCCGACGCGCAGCTGCAATACGCGGCCGCCGATGTCCTCTATCTCCACCAGCTGAAGGCCCAGCTCGACCAGCTGCTGGCGCGCGAGGGGCGCACCCAGCTCGCCGAGGCCTGCTTCCGCTTCATTCCCGCCAGAGCCGCGCTTGACCTTGCAGGCTGGGCGGAAGAGGACATATTTGCCCATTGAGCGTCGGCCGCGGCGCTCGGGAAGCGGACTGTGCCGGATCCGGTTCCGGGTCCTGGGAGCATGATTTTCCGATGGTGATGCCCACGCCTCACGGTGCCAACCCGGCGGCGCAGCCCGGTGCGAGAGAAGCCGTTCCGCATCGGCGCCGGACCCGCTTCACGCCCGCGCGCATCATCATGTGGGGCTTGACGGTCGTGCTGGTCGCGCTGGTGGCGGCATTCGTCATCCAGATCGGCATGTTCCCCTCCGTTTATGCGCCCCAGGTCACCGAGCAGCCCGTCCAGGATCCGGAAGTGGCCGTCGCACGGGAGGTTCAATTCACCGGCTTCGACCGCGACGGGCAACCCTTCTCCGTGCAGGCGCAGCGCGCCGCCCAGGACAAGGACCGACCGTTCCGCGTCCACCTCGAGGCCGTGAAGGTCGAGATGAAGCTCAAGGCCAGCGGCGAGCTGCTGCTGGTCACCGCGCGCCAGGGGCTTTACGACGACAAGGCCAAGACGCTCGATCTCGCCGGCCAGGTCCATATCGTGAACAGCGCCAACTACTCGGCGAACCTGCAGACCGCTCGCGTGTTCCTGAGCGAAAAGAGACTTCTCAGCGAAGATCCGGTAGAGGTTAGGTTTCCCGACGGCACCATAACGGCCGGGGGAATGGAGATGCGCGATGACGGCCAGCAAGTATATTTCACAAGGAATGTTCGCACCAATTTCTCCCAGAGATCTGAGCGCGACGACGCGCAGCCGGGGCCGCGGCCCTAGAGCATTTTCGAGCGAAGTGGATGCCGGTTCGCGTGAAGAAAATGCGACCGGGCAAACACCTAGAGCATTTTCGAGCGAAGTGGATACCGGTTCGCGTGAAGAAAATGCGACCGGGCAAACACCTAGAGTGCTTCCGCGATTCGAAGAAAAGCGGAAGCGCTCTAAGTCGCGCGCCGGACTGGCGCTGTTCTGCGCCGCCGCTATCAGCCTGGTCTCCTCCATGGCCGCCGCCCAGTCGGTCGACGCATCCAAGCTCAAGGATGCGAGCGGTACCTCCAACAGTGGCGCGGTCGATATCCTCGCTGAGAAGGTCGAGCTCAATCAGGAGCGGCAGCAGGCGGTTTTCACCGGCAGCGTGGACGCAACGCGCGGCAATGTTCGCCTCAAGAGCCAAAAGCTGGTCGTGGATTACGAGGAGGTGAAGACGGGCGACCGCACCGAGCGCAAGTTCAAGTCGCTGCAGGCGGACGGCAACGTGGTGGTGACCAGCCGCGGCCAGGTGATCAATGCGGACTGGGCGAAGATGGACGTCCCCAGCAACAAGATCGTCATGGGGGGCAATGTGGTCGTGACCCAGGGGCAGACGGTCCTGCGCGGCAACCAGCTCAACATCGACCTCAATACCGGCCAAAGCCAGCTCTCCGGCGGGCGGGTGCGCGGCCGCTTCGTGCCTTGAGCAGAGTCTGTAGGCGCCCCCCAGAGCTTCATAGAAAATTAATGGAAACCGACGGTAATTGGGTGGAACGGAACGACGTGGACAGACCTGCAGCACCGCCCAGGAAGCGATCTATCTCGTTGGAGAACTCCGGTAGGGAGAGGGTGGGCATGTTCGCCCCCCACGATCGCGTCGGATGGAACGGTGGTGCTGGCGGCGAGGGGCTCGTGGCCCACTCCTTGGGCAAGAGCTTCAAGCGCCGCCCGGTGGTGCGGGGTGTCAGTCTTTCCGTTCGACGCGGAGAGGCGGTCGGCCTTCTCGGGCCCAACGGGGCGGGAAAGACGACGGTGTTCTACATGATCACCGGCCTCATTGCGGCGGATTTCGGCTCCATCGAGCTCGATGGGACCGATATCACGCATCTGCCGATGTATCGCCGCGCCCGCTTGGGAATCGGCTACCTCCCCCAGGAGGCGTCGGTTTTCCGCGGACTGACGGTGGAAGAGAATATCCGCGCGGTTCTGGAGCTCACCGAGAAGGACCGGAAGGCGCGCGAGAGTATGTTGCGCGGGTTGTTGGATGAGTTTGCTATCTCGCATCTCCGGAGTACGCCAGCTGTTGCATTATCTGGCGGAGAGCGTCGAAGGGTGGAGATCGCACGAGCACTCGCCGCCCGTCCCCAATTCATGCTCCTCGACGAGCCGTTCGCCGGGATTGATCCCATTGCGATCGGCGATATACGCGAGCTGGTGCGACACCTCACCGCTCGGGGAATCGGGGTGCTTATTACGGATCACAACGTCCGAGAAACCCTCGAGCTTATCGATCGCGCGCTCATCATACACGAGGGTCGGGTCCTGATGGAGGGCTCCCCCGCCGAGATCGTCAGCAATCGCGAGGTGCGCCGCCTGTATCTTGGTGAACAATTCACCCTGTGAGTGGTTCATTTCTTCTGCTGTTGTCCTTTCGCATAGACCAGTGCACCTTTCTTCGCAAAATGCTCTATAGGTGACCCGTCGAAACCTGCTGCCCCATCGCGCGCGGGGCGAGAAGGGGACGGACGAGAGCGTGATCCCGAAGAAGTGGGAACCGGTTTTCGGAAAAGATCGCGCTCAGGCAGAGGATTAGAGCGGGACGGCCAGAGGCCGCGCCGCTCTGGGGCCATCGAGGTTATGGTGCTGAGAGCAAAGCTCGAGCTTCGCCAGGGGCAATCTCTGGTCATGACGCCTCAGCTGCAGCAGGCCATCAAGCTGCTGCAGATGTCGAATGTCGAGCTGTCGCAATTCGTCGAGGGCGAGCTCGAGCGCAATCCGCTGCTCGATCGTCCCGAGCAGGACGAGGACTTACCCCAGCTCAATGGCGAAGCGGAGCGCGCCTCGCCCGTCCAGGACAGGCTCGACCGCCTCGATACCGATCTCGACAACGTCTACGCCGATGAAGCGCCGGCCGACCGCCAGGCACGCGAGACGGTTGCCGGCATCGCCGACTCAGGTTGGTCCAGCCTCGCCGGCGGTGGTGGCGGCGGCTTTGCGGATTCGCTGGACGGAGACCTCCACGGAACCCTGCGGCAGCCCGTCAGCCTGCATGAGCACCTGGAGCAGCAGCTGAGCGAGGCCGCCCTTCCGCCAGCCGAGCGGCTGATCGGCTCTCATCTGATCGGCATGCTCGATGAGGCCGGCTATCTCCGTGCCGATCTTGCCGAGCTGGCGCAGCAGCTCGGAACCGAGCCCGAAGCCATCGAGGCCTGTCTGCGCAAGATCCAGGGCTTCGATCCGCCGGGCATTGCCGCCCGCGACCTCAAGGAGTGCCTGGCCATTCAGCTGGAGGCGCAGGGCGACCTCACCCTGGAGATGGAGGCGCTGCTCGACAATCTGCCGCTGCTCGCCCAGCGTGATTTCGGCAAGCTGCGCAGGGCTTGCGAGGTCGATGCGGACGAGCTGCGCGAGATGGTGGCGAAAATCCGCCGCCTCAACCCGAAGCCGGGTGCCGGCTTCGGCGAGGGGCCGGTGCCGCTAGTCGTGCCCGACGTGTTCGTGCGCGCCGCCCCGGACGGCAGCTGGCGGGTCGAGTTGAACAGCGAGACCCTGCCGAGGGTGCTCGTCAACAACCATTACTACGCCGAGGTCAGCCGCCACGGCACGCGCGACCAGGATCGCGAGTATCTTTCCGAGTGCCTCGCCAATGCCAATTGGCTGGTCAAGAGCCTCGAGCAGCGGGCCCGCACCATTCTGAAGGTCGCGCGGGAAATCGTGCGGCAGCAGGATCCGTTTCTGGTCCAAGGCGTGCAGTTCCTGCGCCCGCTGAATCTGCGCAAGGTGGCGGACGCCATCGAGATGCACGAATCCACCGTCAGTCGCGTCACCGCCAATAAATACATGGCGACCCCGCGCGGCACCTTCGAGATGAAATACTTCTTCACCACCGCCATCGCATCGGTCGAAGGGGGCGAATCATACTCCGCCGAAGCGGTGCGCCACCGCATTCGCGAGCTTGTGGAAAACGAGACGCCGGCGAATGTCCTGTCCGATGACAGGATCGTGGAGCTGCTGCGCGATTCAGGTATAGACATTGCACGCAGAACCGTTGCCAAATACCGGGAAGCATTGGGAATATTATCTTCGGTTCAGCGCCGTCGGGAGAAGCTTGAAAGCCGATGATCTCTGGGCCAAATACTCGGGCGATTAACATGCCTGCGCCTGGGCTGCGGGGTCTGCGTCGGTCCGAAAACATGAAGTTGGGCGAGCTCTGCACAAAACGTATGCTGATTTTTTAAAAAATGATTGGGAGGATCGTTGACTTGCGGCGCTCGCACGACTAGGTAGGGGCACCCGTTCGAGAGCACCCTGCTCCGACGATGTCGTTGGGCATGTCGTACAAATTATGGTAAGCAGGTTGTTAACGAGGGTGACCGCGGCGAACATCGGGGCTACGGCCTGAGCGTGACCCGCGGCTGAGCAGAAGGCATGGGCGGCACTTCTGAGATGACGATCCAGTTTCGGCACATCACATGAAGCGAATGGGCCCCTTTCCGGGCCGTATCGGGCTTGCTGAGACACGCGGGGCACGTCGCCTGTCCGCGTGTGAGGCGCTATGCCCAAACGAGAGCATTTTCGAGCGAAATGGATACCGGTTCGCGTGAGAAAATGCGGCTAGGCAGGGACTTGGAGCGGCTTCGCGATTCGAAGAAAAGCGAAAACGCTCTAAGGCGAGTGCAGTGAAAGTCTACAGGATCGATGCGTCTGAGGCTGGTGGGTCGCGCCCAAGGAGACATTACACGATGCAGCTGTCCGATATCCTCTCCGCAGATGGAATCGTGCCGTCACTGAAGGTTGGCAGCAAGAAGCAGGCCTTGCAGGAGCTTGCGGCGATTGCCGCGCGGCAGACGGGCCTCGACGCGCGGGAGATATTCGAAACGCTTCTGCAGCGGGAGCGGCTGGGCTCGACCGGCCTCGGCCAGGGTATTGCCATTCCTCATGGCAAGCTGCCGGGCCTGACGAGGTTGCGCACCGTCTTTGCGCGCCTTGCCCAGCCCATCGATTTCGATTCGGTGGACGATCAGCCTGTCGACCTGATCTTCCTGCTGCTCGCGCCGGAGAGTGCTGGTGCCGATCACCTGAAGGCGCTTGCCCGCATCTCCCGCCTGCTGCGAGACCAGACCATTGTTGCGAAGCTGCGCGGCTCGGACAGCGCCGCCGCGCTCTATTCAATTCTCACCGAACCGGCAGCATCGGCCTCGCACGCCGCTTGAAGGTAAATTCGAACCGACCTCTGCGATAGAGCGGAACGGATTCCTCTAGCGGTCAGAACCGGGGCATGACGATGGAGTTTCAATCCAGCCACCTCCGTCATTGCCGGGCTTGACGCGGCAACCCAGGAGCGGCCCGGCCAGGGGGAACGTTCGCGCCGCGGGGGGACCCTGGATGCTTGGCTCGGCGCCTAGGCGCACCCGGGCGTGACGTAAGGTGTTGACTGATAAGCAAATCGTCATCACCGGGCTTGACCCGGTGATCCAGGGGCCGCAGGGGGCGTTGGTGCCGTGTTGCCTGCATGCCCCGGTGAGCCGGGGCATGACGATTGTGCGGGGACTTCAAGGGCTTGGCGCGGCAATCCAGGGGCTGCAAGGGGATGTTCGTGCCGTGGGGCCCCTGGATGCCCGGCTCGGCGCCTAGAGACTTAAAGCAGCAGTCATGCCCGCCGATCAGTTGACGCTCACGGTCTGCAGATCGTTCTCGAAGGCGTTCGCCAGGGCTGCCTCGCGGCTGCCGGCAATGGCCATGGGCGTTCCGTCCGCCGCGTACAGCGCAAACAGGCGCGCATTGGCAGGAAGATAGGGGATCGGTCCGATCAGCTCGGCCGCAACGGTACTGTCAATCTCGCGAACATAACCGATCTTGCCGTCGCCCAGCAGCGCGAATTCTGCCGCGCTCATCAGAGGCTTCCGCGCAATTTCCTGTTTGTTCATAGCGAACTCCTTTCCGGTCCATCACGATACGCAACTGCGCTATCGAAAAGGTTACTCCGCCCTCGTTGGAAAGCGGCGGTTCTGGGCTTGTACATCGTGCCTCGGGCGTGCTCCGGACTACCGGATCTCGATGGTCCGCACCGTCCTGTTCGGCGGCCGCCGGACCAAGTCGATCTCGAGCATGCCATGCTCCAGGGACGCACCCGTCACCTCCATGCCGTCGGCCAGGACGAAGGCCTTCAGAAACTGGCGCGCTGCGATCCCTCGATGCAGATAGGCCTTTGCGCGGTCGTCCTTCTGCTTTCCACGGACCAGCAGCTGGTTTTCTTCCACCTGCACCAGCAGCTCATCCCTGGAAAACCCCGCAACCGCGAGAGTGATCCGCAAATGGGAGGTGCCGTCCTCGGAACTGTCTAGACGCTCGATATTATAGGGAGGATAGCCGTCGCTGGCGGTCTTGCCCAAGCGATCGAGCAGCCGCTCCATGTCTTCGAAGCCCAGCAGAAAGGGACTCGAAAAGATCGACACTCTAGACATCCAGAAGCCCTTCAAAAGCAGCTCGTTCTCGCGCCCGCGAAAGCTCGCTGAGGCCGCAACCGTCGGCGACCCTTGAAGGCATCGCCGCCGGGTGTCGCTCATGCCCCGCACCTGCAATTGCTTGCATGTCCAAGATCATGCGCTGACATCCCCGAATATGGCGTGCACAAATAGGCCTTTCAAGTTGTAGCGATCGGGGGAAGCATCATGTCGACAGAACTGCAACTGCTGGCCTGGACCGTGGTCCTCGGCCTGGCTCAGCTTGTCCTGGCCACCATGGCGGCGCGCCGCCAGGACAGCCTGGAATGGGCCATGGGGCCCCGCGATACGCCGCAGCCGCCGCTGACCGGCATAGCCGGCCGGCTCGCGCGGGCCCAGGCGAATTTCATGGAGACTTTTCCGTTCTTTGCGGCAGCGGTGCTGATCGTCGCGGTCAGCGCCCGCTCCAACGCGCTGACCTATTGGGGCGCTCAGCTCTATTTCTGGGCGCGGCTCGTCTACCTGCCTGTCTACGCGGCGGGCATTCCTTATGTGCGTTCGGTGATCTGGGGCGTCTCGATCGCCGGCCTGGTGCTGATCCTCTACGCCGCGCTGGCAGGGTGAGGGGTCAGCCTGCCGAACCGCGCACCGGGGCGGCGCTCCCGCTTCGCCATTCCAAGGCGCAGATGAGAATGCCGCTCAGCACGATCAGGATCGCGCCGGCCACCACCGTGAGGCTCGGCACGTCGCCCCACACCAGATAGCCCAGCATGAACGCCCAGATCAGGCTGGAAAAGCCCAGCGGCGCGCTGGTCGACGCCGGCACCCGCCGGATCGCCTCGAAGATCAGGAACTGGCCCAGTCCGCTCACCAGGCCGGCGACGATGAACAGGGCGCCGGCGGAAAGGTCGGGGGTCACCCACGACCAGGGCATCGCGACGCCGCCGAGAATGATGAAGCCGAGATTGGCCACCGCCAGATTGACCGAGACGGGCTCCAGAACGCCCTTCATTCTCACGACGATGACGGCCAGGGCCCATAACACGGCCGCCGCCAGCCCCATCAGCACCGGTGCGAGGCCGACATGGATGTCCGGCCGGCAAGCAATGACCACCCCGAGGAAACCAAGCCCTATGGCCAGCCATTTGCGGGTGGAGACCGCTTCCCCGAGCAGCGGCACCGCCAGCACGGCCACCAGAATGGGCGAGGCGAAATAGATGGTGGTCAGCTCGCCAAGCCCCAGGAAGCGCGCGGCCGAATAGTAGAACGACCAGGCGCCGATCAGCAGCAGGGCACGCAGCACCAGGAAACCGCGCATCGGCGAACGAAGGCTGCGCGCAACCAGCCCAGGCCCCTGCCAGGCCAGCAGCAGCACCATGATCACCGCGCTGCGGAAGAACATGATCTGCCAGATCGAGTAGTCCGCCACCAGCCACTTCACCAGGGCATCGTGCATGGGAAACATCAGATAGGCGGCAAGCGCGGTCAGCACCCCCCGAAGGCCGGCCTTGGACTGCATGATCCGCTCGCCCCCTTGACCCGGTCGCCCGTCTGGACAAATGCAACGGGGACGGCTGCGGCCCCGAGCAACGTGAGCCTGCCTCACGAAGAACAGCTTTCCTTCATAGGCTGTTGCCGGATCATTGTCCTCTGACGACAATGCGTCATAACGCCTGCGCAGCCTAGAATGGCGGAATTCTGCGGTTTTAGGTGATTTAGTCTTGTTGACATTTGTAGACAAATACTGACAACGAGTGAGGTTTACACGCCAACTCTCGAACCTACGTGACGCTCTTGAACTGGATATGTTCTGGGCTCGCGTGCCCGTAAGTGACGTCGATCGTTTCGGATCGATCGCCGAGCAATTTCGCCACCATGAAGAGCGATTCGCCTTGGTGCAATAGATTGGTTGCGCGGCTGTGCCGCAGGATGTGGGGGTTCGATCTGCCGTGCAGACCCAGGGCCTCGCAAGCGCGCTTGAAGGGGCCGTACACATTGCAGGGCTGCTCGAACAGATAATCGCC
Source organism: Rhodoligotrophos defluvii (assembly GCF_005281615.1). Classification (NCBI taxonomy): domain Bacteria; kingdom Pseudomonadati; phylum Pseudomonadota; class Alphaproteobacteria; order Hyphomicrobiales; family Rhodoligotrophaceae; genus Rhodoligotrophos; species Rhodoligotrophos defluvii. The sequence goes on from NZ_SZZM01000001.1 coordinate 1,878,943, forward strand.
CGGGGTGTCCTTCATCCGCCGGTCGATGATATCGGCGATCTCCGGGAAGATCGGAACGACCGGCTTACGCTTGTTCGTCTTCTTACGGCCGTAGGGCTGCAAATTGATTCGGCCGAGCACCCGATCGATCTGGCTCTTCTTGAGCTGCGAGACGCTCTCCTTCCGGGCGCCGGTGTAGTAGGCGATCATGATCCAATCGTGGAGCCAGCCCGAGGTGGACAGGAGCAGCATCTGGACCTCGTCCTCGGTGAGGAAAGGGCGCTCGGCGGTGTCGACTTCTGGGAGCTCGATCTTTGGGATCTCGAGCTGGGTGATCCGCTTCCACTCACAGGCGTGCCGGGCCGCGGATATGAGCGTGGTGAGCTCGTACCGGACCGTCGAGAGCTTCGTCACTTTGCGAGGGATCAGCCGGCCGCTTCCGGACGTCTCGCCGTTCAGTCGGGCTTGCACGTAGCGCCGGGATAGGAGGATATCGACTTGAGCAAGAGGCGTGGTCTTGAAGAATTCCTTGAGGTGCCGGATCGCAACTTCCCTCCGCTCGGAGGCGACGCACTTCACCCGGACGTGCTCCTTCAGGTAGTCGTCCAGGGCCTCCGAGACGGTCAGCCCAGAAGGAGATCCCGTAACAGGTTCGCCGACGAGGAACTCCGCGTATTTGCGCCGCGCTTCCGCCGCGTCTTTCGTCCCGAGGGTCTTGCGCTCCGTGCGCTGGGCCTTCTCGTCGTACCAGAAGACGTAGTAGGTGTCGCCTCGCTTGTTGACCCACGGAAGGTCGCTCGTTGCCTCCGGCATGTGAACTCCCCCACCTGTTTGACCGAGAATCGTGCGTGACCGCCCAGCGTGTAGAACGCCGGCTCGAGCAGTCGCATATGGATGTATCGTTGGATCGTTCGGCGGCTTAAGCCGCACTTTTTGGCGAACTCGCCTATTGTGAGATAGTGGCTAGTTGTGCGGGCGGCGTCGTCCTGCCGAGGTTTTCGCTGAACCGTCATCCGCCCGCTCGTCCTTCTCAAGCTCTTCCGTGATGATGTGTATGACCTTCAACGCGGCCGAGAGGCTCACCTCTTGGCGGATGTTGAGCGTCGCCTTGCCGCCGCCCTTGTCGACGAACTCCAGCCTGGGCTCGACGCCCAGCATGCTTTGAACCTCTCCCGGCACCTCGAGATAGCCCGGGTACAGCTGATCGATGTCCTGGTTGAGCACCTTCGCGATCCCGGCCATCATGTTATGGCTCGGGCGGTGCTTGCCCAGGAAGTAGCCGTTCACCGAACGCCGATCGATCTCGCGCCCCATCTGGAGGGACAGCCGCCGGGCAAACTCCGCCTGGGTCCATCCCTTCGCCGCAACCTTCTCGGTGAGCCGGTGTGCGAAGGCCCGGAGCGCACGGTTCTCTTGCAGTTGGCGGCTTTCGCTAGCGCGCTCATTCGGGGTAGCGGGCGGGCCGCTGGCAGGCTCCTTCTGGGTCGCGATATCCGATTTCTTCGACATCAACATTGTCCTCCGTCGTCCGGAGCGTCAAGCTCCAATTCGCGACAAAATAGGACATTTGTCGGGTTTGTCAACATCACCGTGTGTGATGTTTACGAAAAGTCGCTTTTTATACAGTTGCTTAAAGGTTCCGAATCCGGCAAGCGGGTGTCGAAAATGTCGCACCTGACGCGCCTGCCAGCGTCGCGCTCAATCGACATGAGCGTGCCAAATCAGGTCCGGAAACTCGACCAAAAGCGCGAATCGAAGGGAGTTATACACGAATTTGTGAGGAAACTGTGTCAAAATGAAACTCTAGGTGCGGGCGCAAACTGTATGCCGGAAAACTTCGCCCTTGTCTCGGTGGTGTGTGATCGCGACCATGGAGCGGCCCGATGCGTATCCGGAAGCCCGGTGCCAGGCGTCCTTCGCGGACAGACTCTGAAAGGTTTCCCAGACCACGCCGTGCTTCTCCCCGCCGCCTTTGCTCTTGTGGTGGACGTGCCCGAAATAGGCGTAGCGGTAGACGCTCTCGCCCCAGTCCTTCGGCATGAACGAGGCCATCACTCCGGGCATCTCATCCGGCTTGACCATGTCGCCGTGGGTCGCGCCGATGAACACTTTGCCGAAGCGCCACCAGAAAAACTTTGACGGGTCGCGATCGACGTGAACGCGTTCGTTGTTGTGGAAGAACGCCGCGAGCGCGACCGAGAGGGTGAGCGCGGTGTGCGGGTCGTGGTTCCCTGGCAGGCACCGCACGATCACCTTCGCGTGCTTCTGGAGCGCGAGTTCGATGCATTCGATCATGAGCTCGACGCCGACCTGGAGCACCTTAGCGTAGCGGGTGTCGACGTCCAGCGCGTTGCCACTCCGGGCCGTCCGGTTCTCGTTCGTGTCGCTGTGGAAGAAGTCGCCCAGGTTCAAGACGAGCGCGGTCTCTGATGCCGGGGTATGGGCCACAAGATCGGACATCGCGTTCTTGAGCGCGCGCTCGCCGATCTCCAGGTCGTAATCCTCGCCAGCCTCCTCGGCCCAGGCGTAGAGGCCCAGGTGGTGGTCGGCGATGTTGTAGACGGTTGCGAGGTCGGCGTTCACGTGCTGGGGCGCCGGCGGCAGCGCGGCGTGGCCGCGGTAGCGCTCGAACGCCCCCTCGATCGCCTCGAGGAACTGCTGCGCGCTCTGGTCGGTGCTCGTCTTGACCCATTGCATCAGAACGTCGCCGTTGGGCCCGTAGAGCGTCGATAGCCCCTTGATCTTCTGGCCGATCGGCACCGGCTCCGGCACGGAGCCGTCGAGGCCGCGCTGCGCCGCACGCAGCAGGCGGTTGTTCATCGCGTTCCAGGAGATCCCCAGGGCCTCCGCAGCGGCGCGCAGGGTAGGGTGCTGATTACGAACCTGGACGGCTTCGATCAGCAGCTCATCAGGCAGCGGGGGTGTGCTCATTTTTTCCTAGATGTGATCGTGCCGACCATCTTTTCGAGGCTTCTGCCGGCGATGTAGCCCCCCAGGCAAAGCGCCACGAGATCGACGATATCTTTGAGGAGCGGATCTCCAACCCTGACCGGCGGCATGCCCAGCCAGTCGACCGCTACCGGGGTGATCACGCCATAGAAGAGAGGGACGAAGGCGAGTGAGCAGCCCACCATTGGCCGCCAGTTCCGTTGCAGCCAGCTCTCGCCCTTCGCCTCGGCGATGATCACATCGCCTTGTGTCTTGGCGACCTCAGCGAAGGTCGAGAGCAGCGCCTTGCGGATCTCTGCGTCGAGCTCGGCCTCGGTGATCTTCCGGTCTTGAAACTTCAGGATGACGTCCTTGACCGGCTGGATAAGCTGGCCGAGCAGGTCCCCTGTCAGCCAGCCCAGGATCGTGCTAATGCCGATCATCAATCAGCCTCCGAATTTCGCTTTGATTTCACGGCGGAAGTAGATGGCCAGGACGAGCGCTACGATCGCCGTGATCCCGAACGCCCCTAGCGCGTAGGGGTTGTTGATGGCACCGAAGAGTCCCGCCCCGAACGAGGCCAGCGCCCCAGCGATGGCGCTCCACAGCGTCTTGTCCTTCGCGAGATTCTGGCCGTCCGGCTTGGCTTGATCGGGCTTCACGTCTGGCGGCAGAATCTTGGATTCAGCAGCCTCGAGCGCGTCGAGAAAATTCTTGTGGTAGCCGGCGATCAACTTCGCCTTGTCGGTGCCGTTGACGATGCGCCGGGCGCCCACTGGATCGTCCTTAGCGTGGCTGAAGTACTCGATCAGCTTCTTGCCTGTGAACAGCCCCTGCGCCATGCCCTCGAACATGATCCGGACGGAGATTTCCGGTTTGAGCGCCGCATCGGGGTTGGCGATCAGATCGGCGCCAACCACGCGCGAGAGTTTGCGGTAATTGGCGCGGCCTGTGATCTGGATGAGCCCGCGCCCGCGGAAGCGGTAGCCGTCCCCTTGGACAGTATTGCCGAGGTTTTGACCGATCGTGGTGCCGGGCTCATACTTGTTGAAGTATGCGCGCTGGCCGCGCTCATAGATCGGCTGCATCGTGCCGGCCGTTTCGTGAAACGCCTGGGCTAACATGTTGGCCAGCCAACGAACATCTTGGGCTTTCGGCCAATCTTCCCAGTGGTCCAGGATCGTGTTGAGGCCGTCAACCTGCTGCTGTGTCAGCCGGCCGCCGAAGGGCGCTCGCCGAGCGTAGGCGAAGAAAGCTTCTCGATTGATCGACATCTTACCTCGCTAGGAGAGCGCAAACGGTGGAGCCCGGGACAATGACGCCGAACCCCGGCTGTGGCCGGAACATGCCAACCACAATCCCAATGACATGCTGCGCACTGTCGAAGACCGGGCCGCCGCTGGAGCCCGGGGCGATGCTCAGATCCATGAGCACGCCCTCTTTCCACGGGCCAATGGTCCGCACAGGCGCCGAAACTCGGCCCCAGGTCGAAATGAAATCCTGGCCCAGTGGGCTGCCCTTGGCCGTGAACGATTCACCAACGGCGGGCGTGCGGCAGCTTAGATCGGAGGCCGCGACGCTCTCGGGCGCTTCGACCCGGACGAGCGCGACGTCGTAAACTTCGCTTTGCCAGAGGACCTCGCCGTCGAGGATGCGCCCGTCATCTGTGGCCACCTTTAGCTTCCCGTCAGGGGCCAGCTTCGTGACATGGGCCGCGGTCAGGATGCGGCCGCTTCCGATATGCACCCCGGAGCCGTTGCCTGTCGGCAGGACAATCTTGACAGTGGAGCCCGCGAGGCCGCCTTTGGCGGGCGTAGCGACGAAGGAGCCGAGTCCAAGGAGCACGACAAGGACCACGACAAATGCGACACCCTGGGCAAGCGTAAGCCGTTCCGTCCTCATCTGACCTACTCCTCTGAGGTCTCTCGCGCCCCGGCGCCAACCGCCAGGAGCCTATTGAGTTTGGCGTTCCAGCTCGGCTTCTCCATCTCGGCCACCGGCCGCGTGAGGAGGTGCTGGAACAGCTCGGGGTCGAACCACATCCGGTTGACGAGCTTGCCGATCTTCGATTCTAAAGTTAGATCTCGCGTAGCCGGCAGCAGGTTCATCATCGTCTTAATTCGCTTCATGATCATGCCGGTTTTGATCGCGTCGTTCGTGTAAAACAGAATGGCCGCCTCAAAGCTGTTGGCGATTTGCCGGTTCTCTTCAGTGGGCGAACCCGCCACAGCCGTGCGGCGCAGGTTGCCGAGCGGCTCGAGCATCTTGTGGGCCCGGCGCAGCGCGTTCATCTCGGCCGGGCTGTAAACCTCGGCCAGCGCCTTCTCGTGCTGCTTGAACACCTTCTGCAGCTTGGCGATCGAGACCGGGCCGTCCGGGGCCCCGCCGGTGAGCGCCGTGTTCGTGCCAGTCACCTTGTCGGCCAGAACCTCGGACACCGCCGCCTTCCAGGCGCGCTTGGCGTCCGGGTCGCTTCCGAGGACCTTGTTGATCTCCTCGAGCTGCTTCTCGGTGCCGTAGGTATCGCCGCCGAAGATCCGCTTGGCCACGTTCCGCGGGTCGTCCTCGAGCAGCCTGGCGACGGTCGCGCTGTCACTGAAGATGTCGAGCGGCTCGCTGCCGGAGCGGAACTTGTCGAGGTAGTCCCTGAACTCCGGCGCGCCGGCGCTGATCGCTTCGTCAAGCGCCTTGCGGACCTCGATCAGCTCCTTCTGGGCAAAGCGGCCGGTGGGGTTCTCGCCCCGGCCTTCGATCACATCGTTGATCGCCTTGCGGGCCTCATAGAGCCCGGCCACGGTGTTGTCGAGCTCATCCGACCCAACCTTGTTGAGCATCCGGCGCGCTTCAGTCAGCGCGGCGCGAACCGGCGGCCGTTTGGCCGTGGCCAGCTTCTGCTCGATGAGCTGCGCGATCGGCGCTGCGTCGACGACAGCGCCGCGGGCCTCCGCCTGCTGGAGAAGCGGCAGCGCGGCGGCGTCCCGCTCACTGGCGATTTGCTTGGGCCGATCCTGGGCGAACCGGGTGGCGGCGCTTTGATCGGCGGCCGGGTCTTTGAGACCCACAACATTGGCTTGAGCGGCGTTGGCCAGCCGTTCATCCGCTTCTTGGAATCGAACGGAATCTTTGTGCCGGGCGCCACGGCCAAGCGCTATCAATCCTATGTCATCGCTGCCGATGTCGGCCGAAGGTACCGGCTCGCCGTAGGCCCGCGCGTCGTTGAGGCGCTGGCCGAAACGCTGCGCGGCGGCTTCTGGGTCTGTGGCTCGGCCCTGCACGAAGCTCGCAGCGTGATCAGCGACGCGACGGGAAACGGTGGGGTCCTCGATGCTCTGGCGCGGGACGGAGGTGTCGGTCGTGAACCCACGAGCGGCCTCCGCACCACGGCGCATCGTCCCCGGCACATCGGCCAAGGTCGATCCGCCGATGCCGCCCAGCACGGCCGCACCAACAGTGCCCAGCGGGCCGAAGGTATCGTCGAGGTCGGAACCCTCGTAAGCGCCGACGGCCGCGCCGGAGCCAAGCCCGGCGGCGGTGTCGCCGATCACCGGCCGGCTCGCGCCGCCGGCGTAGGGCGCGGCGTAGCGTTCGATCATCTGGCCAATTGCCGTCTCAGCCGGCCGGAGCCCGGAGGCCGCGCGCCTGGCGAGCCCGCCGGCCCCACCAAGGGCGCCAGTTCCGAAGCGGGACGCCTCGTAAAGGATGCGCTCGCCGAGGCCCAGCTGCTCAGGGTCGATCAAGTCGGCGCCCAATGCTTCCACGCCGCTGCCGACGGTGTTCGCGATCCAGTCGGAGCCGCCGACCGGCTCGGTGATCTGCGGGATGTCGGCCCCGAAGAGGTTCGCCCCGCTAATGCCGGCATTCATGGCGCCGGTCATGAGGTCGACCGGGAGCCCGATCAGGTCAGCCACGCCGCGGCCGACGGCCTGGGCCCCGAGCTGAAGCGGCGCGGGTTCGGGGGCGGTGGGCGTCGCCCAGCGGACTTCGGCGACGTCAGCGGCGGCCGGCGGGGCCGACTGCTGCAGGACAAACCCGGGAGGCGGTGGCGGCACAGCGCCGGCCGCGCCCGTCCCTTCGAGGACGAAGCCAGGCGGAGGCGGCGGGATTACTGAGCCGGGACCCATTGCGTACCGTCAAATTCGAGGACTTCACCCGTCTGTGGGTTCACGGCCCTGGGCCGCGCTGCTGGAGCGGCGGCTGGCGGGGGCGGTGCGCCCGCTCCAGCTGGACCGCGGCCGAGGTATTGGTCGGTGACGCGCTGATTGAGGCCCAGGATGTCCATGGCCGCGTCGAGCTTCGCGCCGAGGCTCGCCGGATTCGCGAAGATGTCACCCGGGTTACCGAGAGCCGCCTGGAAGCGCTGAATGTCCCGGTCCGTAACCGAACGGCCTTCCTGCCCGGCGAGCGCCTCGGCGCCCGAGAACACGAGCATCTGGTACGCGGTCTGGATCTTCGGAAGGTTCGGGTCGAACGTGAACAAGTTGCGGATCGTCTGCGGCGAGACACCTTGCGCGGACGCTTGCCGGGCCATCGCGCCGACGGCCTCCTGAGCGCCGTTGTAGCCCATGCCGGCCGCGAGGTTGTCCGCGAGCTGGCCCACATCCTGGGCCATTCCTTTGAGCCGGCCCGTAATGCCGACGTTCTGGGCCCCACCCTCGTTCAGCAGGTTCTTGGTGTACTCAACCAGCCCCTTGAACTTCTGGTTGGAGATGTCCTGTTTTTGCAGCGCGCTTCGGACAGGGCGCTCTAGCCCCGGAACGCCGCCCATCTCGATGGTGGTGCCGTCCGGTGCCGTAACGCTCATGCCCTTGCCGCGCTTGGCGGCCTGGGACAGCGCGAACTCGCTCGCCTGCTCCGCCGGCATTCCGACGTTCGTAGCCAGGTCATAGTACTGCTGATAGGTGGCGGACGGGTCGTTCACGTCCGCGCCAAGCACTTCCTGCTGGGCCGGGCTAAGCGCGTCCAGGTTGTCGAAATTCTGGCCCAGCAAGGTGCCCCGCTGCTCCGCTTCGGAGAGGATCGGCGCCACGCCTCCGGCGAACGCGCCGGCCCGGGGTACGAATGCGGGCTGACCGCCGACGAGCGCCTCGACAGGGGTGTTGTTGAACTGGTAGCGGTCCTCGGCCAGCCGCATGCCGAGCATGTTGCGCTGGTTGGCCATATATTCGCCGAACCCCATAGGCGACTGGCCGTAGGGCTTACCAGCACCTACCCAGGCATTCGTCACTCGGGGGTCCTTAGCTCCGAACTGATGTGCAAACTTGGTCATGACCGCCGCTGCGAGATCGGTCTGGTCTATGCCCGCGCCAAAACCCGCAGCGATTAACGAGTTAACATCGGTGTTTGGAGCCGCCAGCATCCGCATGGCGTTCTCGGTCTCGACATTCTCCCGTTGCATGCCGTACAGCTTCTCCCGCTTCAGCGCAGGCGTCAGCGTATCGCCCCACGTGGACTGCGCGATATCCGCGATGACCTGCCCGAGAGAAGGTCCTGACTGCGATGGCCCGATGACGCGCGGCACCGATCACCCCTGGAGAATGTTGCCTGACCCACCGTCCGCCGGCGGCTGCTGCGTGTCGGTCGGCGCCAACCGGCCGCCTGGCCGGGAAAGCGCAGCCTGGAGGCGCTCGATGATACGCCCCTGCGCGTCGGCAAGCCGTGGGTCGCTGGTGATGCCGCTGAGAATGCTCCCCAGGATTCCCGGGAACATGCCGCCAGCGCCGCCCTCTCCACCAGGCATCTGAGGAAAGAGGCTGCCGTTGCCGATAATCGGCATGCCCGGCAGCTTTTCCGACATCCTGGCCATATTCAGGCGATCAAACGGCCGGATCGCTGGCCGCTGAACGCGCTGGGCACCGTCGGCAGGGGGAGTAGTCGGGGGTAGGTTCTGGTCCATGTCTAATACCCCTTAGGGATGATGTTCATCGGTCCGCTCGGAGCCGGACTGTTGTAGCCGCCCATGGGGAGCCCGCCTTTAGCACCGGCGAACGTTGCCGCAGCGTTGCCCATCCCGGAGAAGATCTGGCCCCAGATCGACGGCGGTTTGGTCGCCTCCAGGGCGGCATACTGCTGGAGGGCCGGCAGCATCGCGGCGTTGCTCTGCGCGAAGTTGCCGATCTGGCCGATGTTCCGCGCGGCGCCCGTGATGCCCAGCTGATTGTCGAGCATGAGGTCGTTGTAGCCGCTGAGCGCGCCAAGCGCGTTGGCGTTGGCCGAGGAATTAGCGACGGCCCGGCTCGTCTGGTCGGCGAACGCCTGCTTCACGATCTCCGGCACATCGCCCATGAGCGCGATGTTGGCCGGCCCCGACAGGTCGCGGGTGATCGCGCTCTGCAGGTTCGCGGTACGCTCACCCTGGGCCTCCCCGAGATTCTGGCCAACCTGGGCCGGATCGAAGTTCCCGAGCTGCTCGTCGAACTCCAGGCGCGCCTCCTCGGAGAGCCGCCGGTTCTTGTCGAGCATCGCGAACAGCTGCTCGTTCATGGCGCGCGCCTGGGCGGCCTGGTTGGCCTGCGCCTCGTTGTGCTGGATAAGGCCGCCCGCGCCGCCCATCCCCAGCCCTACCAGCGCCAGGATTTCAAGCCCGGTGCACATCAGCGGCCCCCGAAGAAGTGGGGCGGGAACATAGGCCCGATCTGCGGCGGCTGAAGGGGCGCCCCGGGGCGCCGCAGCGGCATCGGCCCAGGCTGGCCAAGCATCGGCTGCTGGAATGGGGCGCGCGGCGCGCCGGCCGGATGCTTCTTCCAGCCACCCTCCGGCGGCGTTTCCGGCACCTGGGCGAGAATGTCAAAGACCTCTTGGCACATCAGCTGACCACCCTGCCTGATCCTGACCCGTACACGGGGCCGGTCCCGCCGTAAGACGACCGGTAAGCGGCGCCCGGCGAGTTCTGCGCGGCTTGCATGTAGCCGGTGAACGGTTGCAACACGCTCGCGAAAACCTGACCCAGGGGCGTGAAGGCGGTGGGCGCCTTGATCGCAGTCGCTTCGGCGAGAGCCCGGGCGTTGATGGCCGCTGGGTCCGCAGAGCTCTGGTTCAAGGCATAGAGGTTGCTCTTCGAGTCCTCGATCTGACCGCGGAGCTGGTTGGCCGCGTCCTGCGCCTGGTTTGCGATCTGGGTTTTCTGCTTGTTGTACTCTTCGAGGAGATCGCCAGTCTTGGTTGCGCCGTAGGAGGACGTCATCATGCCCCGGCCGGCGAGAGCCGCCATCAGCTGGTCCTGCGCGCTCGTGAACTGGCTGTCGAGCTCCGGGAAATAGTACCCCGTGTAGGTGTTCAGGTAGTTGTTGAAGAAACTGTCGTCAAAGCCGCCGAACGCTTGGTCGATGAGGGCCTGGCCCTCCTTGATCTTCTGCTGACGTTCGATCTCGGCCTGTTCCGCGGCCTTACGGGCCTTTTTGGCCTCCTTCGACGCCTTATCGCTGCCGCCCATACACATTGCTCAGGCTCTACTTGAGAACGTGTTGTCCCGGCGCAGCGAGACCGGACGTGCGACTGCTGCAGGCACAATACCAAATCAATGGGGCTCTGTCACACGACATTTTTGACTGTTCTGATAGACGAATAGAGACGGATTGGACACGCCGGGCATAGGTGAGAAGCCCAGGGCCTTGAACCAGCGGGCCACATCTTTATGGCGCGAAAGCGTGCGAGATTCGAAGATCACGCCGGGCCAGTCGCGCGTGATATTGGCAAGGTGCTGGCGAGCCACGAAAACGCCGCGCGGGCCGAGGTCGAAATAACGCTTCGTCGCGAGAAACGTCGTACTGCGGACGGTGGAGATCCGGGTGCGGCTGTGGTTGAAGATGTAGAGCGGCCCGCGCCCGTCGAACGCTGCCTCGGCGTGATCGAGGCCATTCTTGCGCAGCAGCGCCAGCATTTTCCAACCCGAGATACCGATCTCCTCCATCTCCTGCGCGGTGATCTCGGAGCAGTTATTCAGGACGGCCGCCACGTCGGCCAAGGTGGCCTTCTTGTACCGGATCATCCTGCCTCCGTGGGGTCGTAGTGGATGGCGTTCCGCGAGAGCCGCGCGTACCCGGCTGCCCGACAGACAAAGCGCAGCGCGAACAAAGGGGTATCACCGATCAAAGCAATCCGCTGCTTGACAAAGGTCGAGCCGCCAACCCGGCCGGCGTTGATGATCTTGGTCTCGTCGGCGGGGTCGACGAGGATATCCATGCTCCAGACGTTGGTACAGGACAGGTCGATGCCGTTGAGCGCCTTGTGAGTGGCCGGCGACCTGGCGTCCAGGAAGGCGGTTTCAGCAGTGACGATCTGCTCGTCATCCTCCGGGTACTCGTTGCCGCTCTCACCGCCATAGAGGTAGATCGTGTCGCCCGAACGCGCGTAGACCCGGTTCTTGACACGGACAAGATCCGAGATGACGAAACCCGGCTCGATGACGCTCCAAGCTGTGATCTTCGCGCCGGGAAAGTTGGAGAGGACGATCACGTAAGGGCCGAGGGCCAGCCAGTAGCGGCCGTCCACCGGCTCCATGATCGCGATGGCCCGGGACACCTGCTGCTCGCCGATCTCGGCCCGAATCCCCTGGATGTAGGGATCGATCACCGAGCCGATATCGCTGACATAAGCCGCGTTCGAGCTGTCGCGGGCCCGGAGCGAACGGATGCCTGTCGAGTCCAGGTAGAAGACGTCGTTGTTGCCATAAGCCAGCAGCGACTGCGGCGCGATCGTGCCTGTGTTGTCGAGCGATTGAACGAACGCGAACTGCGAGACAGCTTGGCTGAGCGTGTAGATGCGGACGTGATCGGCCGAGAAGATGGCGACCTTGTCGTTGTACTGGACGAGGCCGACCAGCCGGCCGGAGCCCTCGCTCTCATTGGCCATGTTGACGAAGCCGCCGTCGGTTTCCGGTGTGCTCCCATCGTCCTGCCAATCAGTCGGGTCTTCGAGCTTCGAATAATGCAGATTGCTGACGGCGACGGAATACATGCGCTGCTTGTAGGTGAAGGCATAGGAGCCCATGCCCGCGGCGCTGCCGCTGGCCGCGTACACCGTCCCGTTGATCGTGATCCGGTAGATGTCGGCCGCGTTGAACGAGCCAGTCAAGGTAGCGGTGTAGACCTGCGCCACCGGCGCGACCGCATCGACGCCGCCGGAGAAGTTGGTCGTGGCCGCGACGACGTCACCGGTGACCGCGATCCCCACGACATAGCCGTTCGGCGCGGACCCGGTGCCGACCTCGGCCGCGATCGTAACGGTGTCACCCGCAGCTGTCGCGGTGTAGCCGTGGGTCAGCGTTCCGTTGTTGATCTCGATCGCAAGCGCGAGCGCGGCGGCTTGGTGATCGTCAAGCATGTCGACCGGCTGGCTGAGCAGCTCGACGCCCTCGACCGTGACCGAAGAGATCGTGTTAATGCCAGGGTTGCGGGACCCGGCCACGATCTCGACGCTGCCTGTCGAAAGCACCTCCTCGACCTCGGGGACGTTCGCCTGAATCTGGGTGAGGGTGATACCTTGGCTGGTATCCCCGCCGCCTTGGACCGTCGACGCGCTGATGGTGTAGGACGTCCCGGGCGTGACGGCCGTTATCGTGATCATCGAACCGGCCGCGGTCGCGCTCACAGCGGCGTCCCGGTCGATCAGCGTAGCGAGGAAGTCGGCCAGCACTTCCCGGGTGGCGTTCGTAGACGCGAGCGTCTGCCAGGCGGCGACATTGCTGCCGTCGAAGAAGTGGTAAATGTTGCCATCGCTGAACTCCGCGATGACGTAGAACTTGCCGTCGAAGGTCGCAACATCGAGCACCCGGGTCATGCTCGGCGAGCCGGACGGAGCCTGGAGGCGCTGGTAGAGGACGCCCAAGGGCATCGACGCGGCCAGGTTGGCCGACCCGAATGCATAGAGCTGGCCGCGCACCTGGGCGAGGCCATGTGTCCCGGCCGGCAGAGTGTAGCGCTCCACGAACTTCTTGACGCGCTCGATGTCACCCCCGCGGGTGATGTGGGCGTTGCGGAGGAGCCAGAGCGTGCCCGGGACACCCACTTCGCGTGGGCGCCGCCGGTCCATCCCGTATTTGAAGTCGAGGATGTCCAGGTACGGCATCAGCGCACCCGGACGATGGCGCGCCCTGAGACATAGCGAGCGACGGGGCCCAGGCCCAGGCGGCGCTTCTCGCTGCCCCCTTGCGACCGGCCCTTCAACCGGTTGAGCCGTTCGCGCGCCTTGGCCAGCTTGGTCTCGGCGTCGGCGCCCTTCTGGCCCTGCAAGAGCTCGTGCGCCGAGAACAGCACCACGAGATTGTCATCGAGTAAGCACACATCCTCATCGTTGACGAGCCGCGGGGCGTTCACGAAGCCCTTGAACTGGATCGTCTGGTCGTTGCTGTAGGGCACCGGCCAGATCTCGACCTGGGTCTTCGTCCCGGTCCACCGGGCGTCCCATTTGAGGGCTGGCTCCGATCGGTAATCGAGCTGGCTGTCGAAGCCGTTGTAATCAGCGAAATCAATGCCGCGGATCAGCGGGTGCGAGAGCCCGCTGTACCAGACGACGACCTCCTCGACACGATCGAGGTTGAGACCGTCGGGGAGATCGTAGAAGCGCTCACCTGCCTGCAGAGGGATCTTGTCGAAGACCATGCGCAGGTGAGGCCAGTCGTACTCAAGATAGAGATCGAGATAGTTGCGGTTGAGCGTCTGCTTCAGGTTGTCGACGTCGGCGACACCAACAGACACATCTGTGGACCTGCGAAGCTCAGCCCGCAGCTGCTGGACCAACTCGAGGAATTGGGTCCCGACAGGCATTCTATCACTGATCCAGGAGCTCGACGGAAGCCTCGGCCGGTTCGGTCCTGCGGACGCGCTTTTGCGGCACCTCGGTCACCACATCCGGGTGCTCGATACCCTCGAGCTGCTTCGGCAGGGGCAGCGTGTCGGGGCCGAAGAGCCGCGAGACGATGTCGATCCGGTCACCTGTAAGGCTGCCTTCCGGAGCGAAGCTATAGGTCTGGCGCAGGTGATCGCGCTCTTCCCGGTCTGTGCGGTCGATCTTGCCGTCTGGAACGATGTCAACAACGGAGTCCTCGCCGCCATGGATGTACTTGAGGACCATCACCTCCGCTGCGGAGATGCTGTACTTGCGGACTTCATTGTAGAGATCGTTGTGGAGGCGGACCTTGCATGAATATGTCTGCATGTTCTTACCCTTGCAGGTGGTTGGGAGCGGGCGGGGAAATCCCCCCGCCCACCAGATCAGTGTCAGCCGGCGTACTGCACGACGCCGCGGTAGCTCGGGTCAGGGATGAAGGCGAGCAGCGAGAAGGCCCGAGAGCCGTTGGCCGCCGAGTTTGGATCGAAGGTGCCGCGCACATCGCCCGTGGTCGCCGTAGCAGCGGCCGTCGCGCCAGCCACCACGGTGCCCGCCGTCGGCACGCCGCCATCTTCGAGCTCGCGGAGCACGAAGCCGACTTCCGGCAGGAACACCGGCAGCCCGAAGACGTCACCGGTGCCGACCGTTGCGCCGGTCACGTCCGCGCTGACCCTCACCGAAGTGACCGTCTTGAACGCCTTCTTGCCGGTCATCGAGGTGCCGGAAGCGGACGATTCGACGAGCGTCTCGCCGTACTCGTCCGTGCCCGTCACGGTCATGACGGCCGTGTTGGTCCAAGCAGCGACCACGTTCCGGGGCACATCGAAGGTAGCCACACCACCGGCCGCCAGGGCGCCGTTGATGTCGCCGCTGCCGGCCGCAGTGATCGCCTGGGAGGCGCACACCCCGTCAGCATCGGCCGTGGCCGGCGCACCGAGGTCGATACGAAGCAGCGTGCCGAACAGGATGTTATGCGCACCGCCGGTATACGTGCTGATGTCCCCTTCACCGAGGACATCGACCTGGAGCTGGACTGCCGAGCTCGCCGGAAGGGTGGTCACGCCCTTGTAGGTCACAGTGATATTGGAAGCCCCGAACGCCACCGTGAAGTCCTGCGGAGCGTAGAGCATGCGCTGCAGGCCGCCGGCCCACAGCTGGTGCCCGTAGCCGCCGCGGAACGTCCCGGAGTTGGTTCCCTGGGGGTACCCCAGCGTGAACGTCCCGTTGGTCGCGACGTTCGCGGAGAGCGTCCCATCGATACGATAGATGCTAGGCATGGGTCGGTTCTCCTTAAGCGATCGAGATCACGAGATGGCTGTTGCGCTTGTCGCACACGAGGCCGCCGACCCAGGTCTTGGCGCGGTAGAACACGTACTTGTTCTCCGGCCGCGCGGGGAAATGCGACTTCATGTTTTCGCCGTCGATGTGCATCGGGTAGATGTTGCGAAGGTCGAGCAGATAGGCGTACTTAGCCTTGCCCATGTCATCGAGGGTCGGGTCGTACTCGAACCGCAGGCCCTTGAACGACGGATCGGCCGCAGACACATCGATCGTGCCGCCTTCCTTTGCCCAGCCGGTCTGGGTGTAGAAACCCTTGGCGCGCATCTCAGCCTCGAGCTGGTCAAGGAAGTCGGAGCCGGCCAGCGCCAGATTGGGCTTGCCGCCATACCGACGAAGCTGACGCCATTCCTTCGACAGCTGCTTGACGAGCACCTGAGCCGAGGGGTCCGAGCCTACGTTCAGACCGATCTGCGCCCGGTTGCGCCACCAGGTGTTGGACGCCTGGTCGATGCCACCGACCACAGTGGCCGAGGCCGGGTTCTCCAGAACGAAGGACTGGATGCCCGGAACCAGCTTGGCGTTCTGCGTGCCGTCGCGCCAGAACATGTCGTTCATGCCGCGGGCCATGCCCTCCGCCATGTCCTCGAGCTTGTCGTCGAGGATGTTGGCCAGCTGGATGACTTCTGCATCGCTGTGCGTGGTTGCGTTCCGGCCGGTGTTCGTATCAACGATGCTGATCCCGTTGTGCAGGAGCTCGTGCATCGTGAACGAAATGCCGGCGTGGATCAGCTTCCACGGATAGCTCGCCACGCGGATGTTGGCCGGGTTCTGGTACTCGACCTGGTCGTCGTACTCGAAACCCTGAATGGTCGTGGTGTACTCGCCTTTCACCCGGCGAGTGATCCTCTCCTTGCCACCCGGGAAGGGCTTAGACTTGGCCATCATGGCCCGGAGGAGGGGCTTTTCCTGGATGGCCTGGGAGAGGATGTTCCCTTTCTTAAAGTGGAAGTCGAGCGTGGCGTTCGCCATGCTCTCGAATTCAGCGGTCGTGAACGGCATCTTCGCGGTGTCCTACAGGACAACCCGCTCAACGAATCCCTGCGAGCGTATTATTCAACACGTCCAGTGTGTTCTTCGGCTCGGGCGTTGAACGGGGCGAGGAACCAACACCCGTCACCGGCCTCATTTCGCGCTTAGGCGCCGCAAACGGTTTGAGCCGCTCTCGAACCCGTTTGTCCACTTCCTCGCAGAGGGCATAGACGTCCTGGGCCGTGGGGGGCACACCGCGTTGGCGGAGTTCCGCGCCGATGAGTTCGACGACGAGGTCCTTCCTCAAACTCCAGTCGGGGTCGCTCTGCGCCTTGGTTTGAGCCCAGCTATCGCCTGCGCTGACCACTTCCGCCGTAAGCCGCTCGAGCTGCTGCCGCTCGGCTTGGGCTTGCGCCATCTGCTGGTGCCTCTGAAGCTGGTATTGACTGAGCCTGGCCGTGGCTTCGGTTTGCACCAGCTGCCGCGCGTCCTGCTCACTCAAATGACCCAGCCGCACCCGCTCTTGGTATTGGGGCGGCAGAACCGCGCCAACAGCCTGCGCAAGCTTCTGGAAGATCGGAAGAACCTTCTGGTAGGCCCCGGCCGCGTCACCCTTCTTGATCATCGCTGCGATGCCGAGGGTGTTCTCAACGTCCTCCGCCGACAAATCATTGCTTTGGAGGTAGTTGACAAAGCGATCGAAGTTCTCTGCCTTCGGTTTAACCTCCGAGAGTTGCCCCTCGAGGGCCTTCTTCGTCTCGACCAGACGGTGGAATCGGTTTCGGCTTCGCTGCGAGAGTGTCCGCTTTTCCTCTTCGGTCAGCGTGTCCTCAGACTCGCCTTCCTTGGGATCGGCTCCGCCCTCTTGAGCTTTGGCCTCGGGTTGATCTTCCCCAGTTTCCGAGGCCGGCGATGCCTCCTTGCCACCGAGGGCCTCCTGAACGAGGTCGAGGGTGGTCTTTTCGCCTGCTGGTTCCGCACTGGACGAAGTTGCGGCGGATTCGGTTACGTCCTGATCGACCGGCGTGCCGGTATCTTCAAAGTCCGTAGACGACACGGATTACGTCTCCTGATTGCGGCCTTCGTGTCTATACACGTCGCGACGCAATTTCATGACACTTTGCGACATATAAGACATCAAAGTCAAGCCATTTGTGGTTGCGGCGCCGGGAACGCAGGTTGCGGCTGAGGCTCATCCATTTGGGTTGACGGCGTATTCTGCCCGCCCCGGCCGCCCTGCTGGTTTGGATCACGTTGCGGATCGCCACCGGCCTGGGCGCTCCGACCCGCCATCTGGTTCATGGCAACGATGGACGGCAGCCCTTCCGTGATCGCATCCTCGACGTCAATATCGAGCAAGGTCAGATACTTGCGCGCGATCGGCGTCGGTGTCACGCCCGGCAGCATGGTCAGGAACGGCATCCCGCGCTCCATGTTCGCGAGCTCGACCGCCTGGTTCGGCCGACCGGAAGACCCGGCCTTGATCTCAAGCAGCAGATCCTTCGCGACCTCTTCGCGGGAAAGCGGCGTAGTCGGCCACACGGCGCCCGGGCCCGCGATCTCGATCACCGTCTCACGATCGAGCTCCTGCAGCATGACATGGCCCAGGGCCTTGGCCAGATCGGTCAGGAAATCGTCAAGGTCATCGACATTGTCGGACATGGACGCCAGACGGCTGTTCTCGGCGATCGACGACGCCGTGGCCGTGGAATCCCCCGGTTCGCCCAGATTGGCCTCCTGGGCGCCCACAGTGCGCAGCATGTCGACGAACAGGCTCTCCACCTCGTAGAGGTTCGGGTCGATCGGCGCGGTGGGCCCGGCCTGGAGCACCTTGTCGATCGTTTCGCCTTGGGCGAGCGCGTTGACCTCGATGATCTCGTGCGCCGCGTGCCCGGCAAGCCGCTTCTTGTCTTCCTCTTCGAGCTTGCCGTGTGACGCCACGTAGTAGGGCCGCGCTGCGAGCCGGTGTTCGCGCAGCCCTTCCCGCGAGCGGTTGTACTCGGCCTGCACGTGCCGCGCCTGCCACACATCCGACGGCGGGTAGATCTCCTTCTCGTTCTCGCACTCGTTGAACACGAGCGGGAACACCGTGAAAAAACGCTCCAGCTTGATATCAGGAGCAGCCGGCTCCTTCAAAAAGTCGGGGTAGCCCTCGCAGACGGTGAACACCTGCCCGCGCTTCTTGTCCTGCACCTCATAGACCCGAGCGCAGTTTGGCTTTGTCTCTTGCTGCTCCACAAACTCGAACGCCATCTGCGACCCAGACGGATCGTCAGAGTACTTCGTGTAGCTCTTGCGAACGTCGACCTTGTAGACCTCCTTGATCTCTTCGGGGGTCATCTCGAACTCGTGCGCGATCCACTGCGCACCCGCCAGCGTCTTCAGGTGCCGGCAACGCTTGTCGACAATGATTTCCTCGGACCGCGGGAAATCAAACACGGGGCCTTCCCGCGTGATGACCTGCCCCTCGGACTCCAGCGTCTTCAGAAGCAAGCGCAGCTCCTCCAAACGAGCCGATTCCGAGTCGAACTCGCCGGAATTCGCTTCGTTCATCAGACACTGTATGGTCGTGATCTGAGACGTGACATCACTGATCTGAGCAGCGATCTCTGGCCGCGGCTCCAGGAGGCGCTGGTAGGCCATTTTGATATAGCCCACGCCATTGACCTTCGTCCGTCGCACCAGCGCCTTGAGCTGTTTCTTGAAGTCGAACGCCTGCTCGCTGGTGTAATAATCCCAGAGCAGCTCAAGCGTCTTCGACAGCTTGTCGAGCATACGCTTGTACTGAACGACGGCTTCTACCTCCTGCACGACCATGGCCGACTGGATGTCGCCCATGGCAGCGTTCTGCAGCGCCAGGATCAGCGTTTCGGCCCGGCCGTCCCAGATCTGGAACATAAGCCGCCGCTTGCGCTTCACGACCGCGGTCGGGTTCTTAGCGTAGAGGTTCGCGACCACCTGGTTGATGTGCCGGTTGAGGATCGGCACGGTGTAGCGCTCCTCATCCGCACACCATTTTTCATCGGCGCCGAAGGTCGCCAACTGCTGGCACTTCTTCATGCGCTTGAACGCCGCCTCGTGATGCTTCCGCGAGTCGTTGATGTCTTTCAACCACCGCTTGACCAGCTTGGCCCGGCCGGGGGCGACAGCGACGTCCGTTTCCAGGCCGACGGGCTGGCTGCTATCCTCGCCCGAGGTCGTGCTCGGATCGTCGGAATAATCGTACTCGTCCATCACTTCAGCCCTTTGCGGTCCTTGGCGTCCTGCCACATCTTCCGGACTTCAGCCTCGCTAATGCCCCTCCCAGGATGCAAAGCTTCCGAGAGCCAAGAGAGTGCCCGGGCGCCGTCGTAGGTGCCGTCCCCGTTTGAGGCCGCTTCATCCAGCGTTCGCGCTTTACGTGGATCGTCCATCACCAGCCCTCATTCGCGCGCTTGCGCTGCTCCTGCTGCGCTCGGCGCCTAGCCGCACGGAGTGTCCATTCGACCGACCCAACCCTTATGACATTATCTGACATTTCGGACACCTTGGGCGCGCCAATTTCCTTCAGGAGCCCCTGCCCGATATGCGCGAGCCAATCGACGAAGTCGTCATGCGCTCCATATGGGAACTGCAGCAGCTCCGAGCGAGCCTGCGGCCACCATGGCGCGAACCGCGGGAACTTCACCTTCTTCATCGACATGCGGCCCTGAATCGCCCGGGCGCGCACCCGCTTGTCTTTCGCTGGCGTCACCGGGTCGATCGTCACGTAGGTTCGCGTCTCGATCATCCGCTTCTTGAGGAACGGCCCGAACGACTTCGAGATGAGCTCGTTCTCCATCCACCACAGCAACGGCCGGTGCAGCCGGAACTGAACCAAGAGCTCCTCGACGACCCGATCGGTTTGCATGCGCTCCCAGACCAGGTCGGGGAGCACCCAGATGTTGTCATCGGAGTCAATGCCAACGCAGCCAAGCACGTTCGGATCACGCTCCTGCTTCTCGCTCACCGCGTGGTCGGACGCGCCGTATTTGCGGAGGTCCTTCGGCAGGTCCTCCCGGTCATATTCTTCGAGCCAATCGGCCTGGAAGAACTCTCCGTCCTCGATCGTCGGCTGACCCATGACGAGAGCGGAGAACGTCCGCGGCTCGCCCAGCTTCCACTGCGCGAAGAACTCGAGATCCTTGTCCGCCTCCCAGAGCGCGGCGATCGGTTTGTCGCCGAAGGCACGGAACACCTTCGGGTGGTCGATCTCATTGTGTCGCTTCAGCTCGAGGCCCAGGGCGGCAGCAAGCTTCGGGTCCTCGACCACGCCTGAAATGTTCAGGTACAGCCAGTCATCGGCGATGCCGTTGAACCGTTTGTGCCTATCGGGGTGCGAAGGATCGCACAGCCGGCCGATCAAATCGTCGGCGTGCCAGCGGGTATGCAGAACGATGATCCTGGTCCGCTTGCTGCCGCGGGAGAAGGCGACCGAATAGAACCACTTCCACATCTTTTCACGGAAGTTGTCGTTCTGCAGCTCCTCGTCATCCTTCATCGGGTCGTCAATGATGAAGTAATCGGCCGTTCGGCCGGTCACCGTGCCACCGGTGCCGACGAACGAGATCTTCCCGCCCATGGTGTTGCCCATGGCGGTCTTGGACTGCGACCCGGTCGAGAGCTCGACGGCCGGAAACACGGAGCGGTAGCGCTCGGTCTGGATCTCCCGGCGAAACTCTTCGCCCAGCTCGGCCGCGCGAATTTCATTGTAGGTGGCCACGATGATCTTGGCGCGCGGGTTGCGGCCCCAGATCCAGGCCGGCCCGAAGATCGACAGGTGCTTGGTTTTGCCGTGTTGTGGCGGGATGGAAACGGCGACGCGCTTCTTGTCGCCGCGCTCGACCGCTTCGATCAGCTCACAGAGGAGCCTGGCGTGCGCCACCGGCTGATAGCCCGAGATCGAGAAGTCGTCCGGCGCCTCCTCGTCCGGCCACATGACATGCATGAACTTCTCAAGGCTATCCCGCGCCTCCACATAGGCGAGCTTCACCTTGTAGAGCTTGAGCAGTTCCTTTTTCTTGGCCTCGTCCATCATCCGCCGAGCTTCCGCCGCAGCCAGTCGGCGGCCAGGCCGCCAATCATGGCCAAGCTGAAAATGACACCCCGCTCCCAGTGCTGACGCGCATAGAGCCGCTCGACTTTGACCTTGATCTCCGGCACCTCGCGGGCGTGCGCTTCCGCCACGCGAAAGCGCTCGTCAAGCTTTTCGACCTTCTCGTGCAGCACCTGCCGGCTGACGGCGGCGCGCTGCTCGTTCTGGTCGATTGCTTTGAGCAGATGGCGCACGTCGGTGCGCAGCTCACCGATCGCCGAAGAGATGTCATCGAGCTGGGAGGTCATAGCAACCTCTTGGCTCGGCCGGGGCCAGTCCAGTTGTTCAGCATGAAGACGAGTCCGTCGTCAGCTTCCTCTTCGGATTCCGCGTCCCAGTAGATCGGACCGCCACCTCCGTCGTTGACGCCGTTGTAGCCAAAGAGCTGAGCGATCCCTTCCCAGCCTTCAGTGCGCTGCTTCATCTGGGCGACTGTGTCGAAGGTGAGCGGGGTGGCCGAGCCACCACCCCCGCCGTCCAGACCGCTCGCGTAAGTAAGCTGCAGGGCGACCATCGTGTTCGGCGGCAACGGCGTCGACTTGTTGTAGGTGAAGACGATCTTGCTCTCTTGGAAAGCCAAGCTGTAATCGCCCGCGTCTTGCGAGAGAAGCACTTGGGTCCCGCGGGCGAAAGCCTTCGACCCCTCCTGCACGAACGAGTCTGCGGTCGTGCCGGCCGGATAGGCGAAATCAAGCGTCTCGCCGGTTCGGAGGGCTACGTCAGCGGCGCTGTAGACTGTGGCGATGGTCATGCGGGTACCTCAGCCGAATTGTAGATAGGCGCCCAATCCGTCCCCTCCACGTGGGCGTTTCCATTCGTCAGCCGCAGCCATCCCCGAAGCAACGAGCCGCTCGAAATCGAAAGGGCCGTGTTCTCGACGAAATGGCCGGCGCGAAAATACCCACTGGAAGGCATGGCGCTAGCGGACAACAAGTCTCCGCCGTCAGGCGTCGCGGAACCCTGCCCCCGCGTCTCGCTATCGGGATCGCAATCAATCCAATGGCTGAAGTTCCCAAACTCCTGCTCAATAAGCGCGATACCCTTGTTTCCAGAAGACCAATCCCAGTAATAATGGTTTCCCCTCACGGCCGCGATAGAGCCAGATCCGCTCAAAGCAGCTAGGCGCACTGGCCTTCGGCACTGCTGAAAGGAGTTCCCCTCGATCGCACCGCGAGCCATACCCGTCGCGTAAACACCAAAACCGTCAGAGCCCGACGTGGCGGACCAACCCCCGTTGGAGTTGCGAGCCGCATTCTCATGCAGCGGATCGATATCAAAGAAATTCCCCCGCACCGCGTAAGTGGCGTTCAAGACGGGCGCGCTCGGGTTCAAGACCACACCGTTAGAACACCTCTGCGCTGTATTCCCAGAGATAAGCACGTTTTTAAAGCTGCGGACGTTGCCCCCAAGGCTGAACATACTAGCCACGCCATATGCCTGGTTGCCTGCAATCGTAAGACCGTTGAAATCCGCCGATGCAGCGCGGATGCCGTGTATTGCATAAATCAGGCTCGATATCTCCGGATCGATCACCCCTGTGTCGTTCCAAAGGCTGCCGAAGCCATAATCGGAAAAATTGGTTTGCCCTCCAATGGTTTGCATGATGCTGTTGGAAGATATGACGATGCCTTTATTAGCCCCGCGTGGCGCGTTGGGGCCCACCACGTTCACATATGGCTCCGGCTTCACCCATGCAGAACCGTCGTAATCATCTATGTAAGTCGTTATGGCGCTGCCGCCCGAGCCCAGCGACTCCCTGCCATTGATATAGATGGCCCCAAAAGTTCCCACACTTCCTACATCAGTGGTCCGGAGCGTATCTAGTATGGAATTCCCGTTGATCACTACCGCAAATTTCGCGACCAAACCTTCCGAAAAATTTGTATCCAGACCGATGAAAATGGCATATCCATAAGCGAAACGCGTGCCATTATTTGAGATAACAGCGTTTCTGGCGCCGAGCACTTTAATGCCAAATGATTTTCTGATAACGTTGTTCGTTATAACAACGCTGGTGTCGTTAACGCCGGTTGTGGACGAGGCCAGGTGAACCGCAATCGCATCATCACCGCATTCCTCGATGTGATTTCCGATAATCTTATGGTGCGTGGCCCCTGTGGTATTGATCGCGTCGCGGAGAGACTTGCGTATATCGCAGTTGACCACGAACGAGGACGTCGCCAGCGGCGCCAAGCTCATGTTTCGTGAGTAAAGAGCGGACACCCCGTCGAGGATGCAAACATCAAAAGGCCCGCAATTCAGTAGTTTGTGACTGCCAAGAGTCGAATTCCGGTCTGCATAGCCGTGCAGAGTGACATCGCGCAAAATGAACGTGCCTGACCTACCCAGACTGTGGCGCCCGAACAGCTCGATATTATCCGCGCCAAGTTTCAAAACCGAGCGACCCTGGGCAGAGCCACAGATCGGGACGTCTGGCAAGGGTCTAACAGTAGAATTGATCAAGAACGTCCCATCGGGGATGGAGACGCCCACACCCCGCGCCTTGGCTGCCGCTATGGCAGCTGTAAGAGCCGAAGAGGCGTCCACGCTTCCGTCACCCCGCGCCCCAAAAGCAGTTACGGGAATGGGCGCTGTCATGCCAACCCCGCCCAGAGAGCAGCAAAAGCCGCATCCCTACTCGTGATCTGCGGCTCCGAAAGCGCAGCCCCCACCCACCAGGCCCGAAGCGTGCGAGCGGAGAAGTTTCCAGCCACCCCCTTATTGTTGCGCGCGCCCAGGTAGAGATTGAGACTGGCGGGAGATATAGATGCCCGCGTGAAGGTCGCCAGTTGAGCACCGTCGATGTAAACCGCGAATCCTGTCGAATCGGCGCGGTTGGTGGAGATCACACCTGTGCCGGGGGAACCTGCAACCGATTGGTCAGTTGTAGAGGCGGAAGATCGGGCGCCCACCTTGTTGTTTCCGTTCCGGGCACCGATTGAATTGTGCGTATTGCCGAGTTCCACATAGTTGGCATTGGCGACGTCTGAAGCGGAATAAACACCTAAACTGGATGAATCCTGAGAGAAGTTCCCTCCAGCTGTCGCAGGGTTGAACCCGCTATTCCAGTATCCCGTGGTGCCGTCTCCGGTTGATCCCGTATCATCCAGCGTTAGTGTCCCTTGCCGGGTCGCATTGTAAGCGTCCTGACGCATGTTCTGTAGGACAGTCTCGGTGCTGGTCGCGAATATGCTCTTTGCGATCCAAATGGCATCAGCCAATGCCCACCAGCCGCTGGCCTTTCCACCCACAATGAAATCATTGACCGCGGAGCGCTGATCTGGGGAAAGCTGTGATTCCAGACGGTCAAAGAAGTCCTGCGCTGCCGGGTCATAGGCAGCGATCACCCCCGGCACGCCAAAGAAATCGCTCCGCAGCCCGAGCCCAAGCCCCAGATCCATCAGACGTACCCCACCAGGTCCGTTGCGGTCAGGCCAGTCGCGTGCAGCCGCACGATGGGCCCGCGGATCACTTCGCCGGCGACCGCCGTGTAGGTGATCTCATTGCCGTTGATCACCTCGTGCACATCGCTGGCCGCGTGCGTCACGGTGAAATCGCCATCAGCACCCACCCGAATGGCCCGAACCGGCACCGGGAGGTCAACGGTGTCACTTGCGTGATCGTCGAGCACATAAGCCCCGATCGGCGCCGTGCCGGACGACAGGGATGTCTTATCGGGAAACGGATCAGCCATTGTCGTGCATTCCTTCGCGACTAATCATGACACTTACGACACTCAGGACACAGAAATATCGAGCTCGCCGGCCTCGACCCGGAAGGTGTCGCCGTCGTTGATCGTCTTCGCGTTGGTCCATTGGCCGAAAAACAAGAGGTTCCCGGTGGTGGCCGCGTCCAGGATGCCCCAGTGGGTGACCGTGCCGAACGCGCCGCCGGACGCCGTGAAATTCTCCTGCGCCGTGTTCGCCGTCGTCAGCCCGGAAGCCGCGTTGAACGCGCACGCCTGGCGGGAATATCCGTTGCCGGACACTTCCGTACCGGAATTGGCAGCCGTCGGGTTGGTCGTATACAGCGCCAGATAGACCGTCGTCGGCATCGTGTACGAGGCCACGCCCAGCGCATGATCTAGGAACTTGTTGCCTAGGTAGTTAGAAATCGCAGCCATAATTCACGCCTTTCAAGCAACCTCTTGATAGATGATCTGCACGTACCCCGCGGCGCCGGCGCTGCCGGCCGCGTTGGACGCCGTCTGAGCCGCGCCACCCAGGCCCCTGCCGCTGATGTAGTCGGGGTCGTTGCGACCGCCGGCGCCTGCATCCGCACCGAACGTCACAACCGCGTTGGTGCCGTTTAGCGCAAAAGTACCGCCGCCACCGCCACCGCCACCGCCGTGGCCCAACCCCGTACCGGAGCTCGTCGCGCCCACGCCGCCGCCACCTCCGGCACGCCTCGCGCTCACGCCGTCGCCGCCGCCACCGCCACCGCCACCGCCGCCGGAATAGATCGAGCTGGACCTGTTGCCCCGACCGCCTGCGCCGCCGCCATTCGCGCCGCCGGCCCCGCCAAGGC